>NZ_MUME01000146.1 GCF_002155915.1 Streptomyces thermovulgaris
GCGCCATGGCGACGCTCACCGACGACGCCCCCCTCCTCGTCGGCGTCGTCTCCGCCGTCACCCTCGCCCTCGGCGCCGCCGCACTCGCCGGCGCCCTCGGCACCGGCCGGACCCCGGCCGGAGCCGCCTCCGGCACCCACCCCGCCCTCCAGGGCGCGGCCCAGACCGCGCAGTTTTTGGGCTCCTGGCTGATCGGACTGGGCTTCGCCCTCTTCGTCACCTGGGGCCGGCGCGCGGCCAGAAGGTGCCGACGTCCCACAGGATGCCGATGGTGCGCCGGGCGGAGGCGTCCTTGTAGGCGCGCCGGCCCCAGGTGACGAAGAGGGCGAAGCCCAGTCCGATCAGCCAGGAGCCCAAAAACTGCGCGGTCTGGGCCGCGCCCTGGAGGGCGGGGTGGGTGCCGGAGGCGGCTCCGGCCGGGGTCCGGCCGGTGCCGAGGGCGCCGGCGAGTGCGGCGGCGCCGAGGGCGAGGGTGACGGCGGAGACGACGCCGACGAGGAGGGGGGCGTCGTCGGTGAGCGTCGCCATGGCGCGGATGCGGGCGATGCGGCGTGTGCGCTCGGGGTCGGCCGGCTCGCCGGGGTGTTCCCGTTCGACCGTGGGGCGCAGGGCGCGGGCCAGCCGCCAGGTGCGTCCGGCGAGCCGGCCGCAGAGCACCAGCAGGACGAGGAGCACCGGCGGGATGATGGACGCCTGCCAGGTGAGGGTGACCGGCGGGCCCGGGATGGAGGTGCCGGTGCCGTCCAGCCAGTCGGCCACGCGCTGGCAGACCCCGCCGGACATCACGCCGCCGAGCGCGCAGGCCAGCGTCGCGACCGCGGGCCCGCCGAGGCCCCGCAGCACGGCGCGGGGGTCGGGGCGGGCGCGGTGCAGGGCGTGCGCGGTGACGCCGAGGGCGACGACCAGCAGGGTCTGCCCCAGTGCGAGCCCGCCGAAGGCGGTGTCGCCGGCCAGCCGGTCCGTCGAGGTCCAGCCGGGGCGCGACCAGCCGGTGTACACGGCGGCGAGCAGGAGCAGCAGAAGGGCCCCGAGCGGCAGCCGCCGGGCGAGGTGGCGGTCCAGGCGCTGGTCGAGCCGGCGCTCGGAGCGGCCCCGGCGGCAGACGACCCAGACCACGGCGACGCTCCAGGCGAGCAGGGCGGCGAGCAGGAGCCGGCCCAGGGCGTCGAGGACCGCGGGGCCGCCGGGGCGGCGGTCGAAGGCCGCCGCGGGCGCGGCGACCGCGGCGGCGACGGTGAGCAGTCCGGCGGCGGTGTGGGCGGCGCGCAGCCGGGCCACCAGGCGGCGGCCGTACCAGAAGCCGGGCCGGCCCAGGGAGCAGCCGGTGTCCTCCTCGGGCTCGCGGGACATCGGCTGCTGGGACTCGTAGGCGCTCCAGGTGCGGTGGGACAGGTACCACAGCAGGCCGGTGAGCGCCGTCGGCACCAGGGCGGCGAGGACGAGACGGCGGCCGGGCGGGCTCCACCAGCCGCCGGCCTCGGGCGACAAAAAGCCCAGCCAGGAGTGGCGTGCGGCGCACGCGGGGGTGCCCGCGCACTGCCAGGCCGTGAGGTCCAGGGCGACCTCGCAGGCGGCGGCGACGAGCAGCACGGTCAGGGTGAGGCCGGCCAGCCGTACCAGCAGGCCGTACAGGCGCACGGTGCGGGGGCGGCCCGCGGTGCCGGGACGCATCCAGTGGGCGAGGTTGACCACCATGAACGGCAGCAGCAGCAGCCACAGGGCGCGGGCGCCGTTGCCGGAGGTGAGGTTGCACCAGACGTATGCCTCGGGCACCGGGGCGTCGCGGTGCCTCCCGGGCCGTGATTCGGCGTCGACGTCGTCGGCGCGGCGGAAGACGGCCGCGGTGTCGTCGCCGGTGATCCGCACCGTCCGCGGATCGTCCAGCATTTTCTCGGGCGTGGTGCCGCCGACACCGTGGACCAGGAGCTCCAGGGCGCATCCGGTCGCCGGATGCCGCTGCGCACGCTCCACCGTCCGCTCCCCCCGTGACACGTCCCCTGGGTGTGTGGTGAGCCTGTGTCCGTGCGGACACCAGGATCGCCGCTCGTGGCCCGCGGCACACCCCCTGCCGCCGAAATCTCCCCGGTACGTGTGACGACCGCACACACGAGGGGCACAGGAGGACGGGACGGCGGGTGCGCGGGCGGGCACCGGCGCATCGGACACCGGCGCGGTGGACGCCGCACCGTGCGAGGATGGGATCTCCGCACGTGTCGGACGGCTCGAGGCGAAAGGAACCACAGCACACGTGAGCGAGAATCAGAACCTCCTCGCGGAGCAGCGGCGTGCCCTGATCGTGGACGAGGTCCGGCGCCGCGGCGGGGTCCGGGTCAACGAGCTGACCCGGAAGCTCGGCGTGTCGGACATGACGATCCGTCGCGATCTGGACGCGCTGGCCCGCCAGGGCGTGCTGGAGAAGGTGCACGGCGGTGCGGTTCCGGTCGTGGAGGCCAGTACGCACGAGCCGGGTTTCGAGGCCAAGTCGGGTCTGGAGCCGACCGCCAAGGAGGACATCGCGCGGGCGGCGGCCCGGCTGGTCGCGCCGGGCACGGCGATCGCCCTCTCGGGCGGGACGACGACGTACGCGCTGGCCCACCACCTGCTGGACGTGCCCGATCTGACGGTGGTCACCAACTCGGTGCGGGTGGCGGACGTCTTCCACGCGGCGCAGCGCGGCTCCGGGCAGCGGCAGGGACCGGCGACGGTCGTCCTGACCGGCGGGGTGCGCACGCCGTCCGACTCGCTGGTGGGTCCGGTGGCCGACCAGGCGATCGCCACCCTCCACTTCGACATGCTGTTCCTCGGGGTGCACGGCATATCGACCGAGGCCGGTCTGTCCACGCCGAACCTGGCGGAGGCCGAGACCAACCGGCGGCTGGTGCGGTCCGCACGGCGTGTGGTGGTGGTCGCCGACCACACCAAGTGGGGTGTGGTGGGCCTGAGTTCCTTCGCCTCGCTGGAGCAGGTCGACACCCTGGTGACGGACGCCGGGCTGCCGGCCGAGGCGCGTGCCGAGGTCGCGGAGCATCTGCGGCTGGTGGTGGCGGGCGAGACCGAGGACGCGGCGGACGCCTGAGCGGGTGTCGGATACAGTGACCGCGTACGGCCCGGCCGTCCGGTTCGCCTGCCTGAGGGGGGTTGTGTCCATGGCTCGCCAACTGCGCCCGGTGGGAATCGACTTCGTGGGCGAAGCGCCCGTGCGGCTGGTGTTCGCGCGGGAGATCTCCGCTTCCCCCGAGCGGGTCTTCGAGGCGCTCGCCGAGGACGTGCCGGGCTGGACGGAGTGGTTCTCGGCGGTGACGTACGCACGCCCGGCCGGCGGCGGCGCCCGGCGCGAGATCCACCTCAGGGGCGGGGCCCGCTTCCAGGAGACGATCCTGGCCGCACAGCGTCCCGGGCTCTACGCCTATCGCGTCGACACCACCAATGTGCCGGGTGTCCGGGCGATGGCCGAGGAGTGGCATCTGGCCCCGGCCGGCACCGGCACCCGGGTCCGGTGGACCGTCGCGGCCGACGGCGCCGCCCCTTTCCGGCTCGCCCTGGCCCTGGCCCGGTGGGGTCTCGGTCTCTCCTTCCGCGGCGCGGTGACCTCCTTGGACCGCCGTCTGGCGGCCCGGTGATCCGTCCGGCCGCGGCGGACGCGCCCGGCGGTCCCGAAGGACCCCGAAAGGACTCGGAGGACCTCCCGAAGGCCCCGGAGGTCCGGCGGCCCCGGACGGGCCCTCCGCTCAGTCCGGCCACGCTCCCGTCGCCAGGAACGACTCGATCGTCGCCGTGTACGGGGCGCAGTCCAGGCCCTGTTCGCTCAGCCAGGTGTCCGAGTAGTACTTGTCGAGATAGCGGTCGCCCGGGTCGCACAGGAGGGTGACGACGCTGCCGCGGCGGCCCTCGCGCAGCATCTCGGCGACGATTTTCAGGGCGCTCCACAGCCCGGTGCCGGTGGAGCCGCCCGCCTTGCGGCCGATGGCCCGCTCCAGGGCGCGTACGGCGGCCACGGCGGCGGCGTCCGGGACCTTCATCATGCGGTCGATGGCGCCGGGCACGAAGCTCGGTTCCATGCGCGGCCGGCCGATGCCCTCGATGCGCGAGCCCGCCTCGCAGGTGACGTCCGGGTCGCCGGTGGTCCATCCCTCGAAGAAGCAGGAGTTCTCGGGATCGGCGACGCAGACGCGGGTGTCGTACTGCATGTAGCGGACGTAGCGCGCGATGGTCGCCGAGGTGCCGCCGGTGCCCGCGGTGGCGACGATCCAGGCCGGTTCCGGGAAGCGCTCCAGGCGCAGCTGGCGGAAGATGGACTCGGCGATGTTGTTGTTGCCGCGCCAGTCCGTGGCCCGCTCGGCATAGGTGAACTGGTCCATGTAGTGGCCGCCGGTCTCGGCCGCGAGAGCGGCGGAGGCCTCGTACACCGCGCGCGGGTCGTCCACGAAGTGGCACCGTCCGCCGTGGAACTCGATCAGGCGGCACTTCTCGGCGCTCGTCGTACGCGGCATGACCGCGATGAAGGGCACGCCGATCAGCTTGGCGAAGTACGCCTCCGAGACGGCCGTCGAGCCGCTGGAGGCCTCGATCACCGGGCGGTCCGGGCGGATCCAGCCGTTGCACAGGGCGTACAGGAACAGCGAGCGCGCCAGGCGGTGCTTGAGGCTTCCGGTCGGGTGGGTCGACTCGTCCTTCAGATACAGGTCGACGCCCCACTCCTCGGGCAGCGGGAAGCGCAGCAGATGGGTGTCGGCCGAGCGGTTGGCGTCGGCCTGGACCTTGCGGACGGCTTCCTTCAGCCAGTCGCGGTATCCGCTGTCGCTGCGGTCGACGTCCAGGGTGTCGCCGGTCCGCCGCTGCCGGGTGATGCTCACACGGGGCTCCTCGTACTGTGCGCCGACGGCGCGTCGCGCGGCCGGACACCCTCGATGATAGACACCTTCAACACGCTTCTCACCTGCATAAACGAACCTTTGAGAGGCTCAAGGACACCCTGGGGGCACGGCTCACCGAAGCCTTTGCGGGGCGCAGGGCTGCACGGGACCGGGGTCGCCTGCGCACACGTGCATCCGGAGTGCCTTCCGTGAGCCCTCCTGGGGCACTGGTGCTCGCCGCCGAAGAAGTGCAGACTGCACCGCGCGGGACGAAAGAGCCCGTCGGGCCCGCACTGGAGGCGGACACGCCGGGCCGTCGACGCGCACATCGGACGGAGTCGTCGAGCCGGCGACGCGCGAGCGAGGGGGCGGAACGAGATGGCGGAACCGGAGTTCACGGCCACGGGCGTACGCATCGGCAAGCGGCTGCGCTCGCTCACCCGGGCCGGACAGGTCCGGATCAACGACGGCAGGCTGGAGCTGCTCACCAGCTACGGCAGCGAGATCGACAGCGCGCCGCTGAAAGCGGTGCGCGCCTCCCAGCCCTGGTACGCCCCGGAGGACCGGGCGCTCGCCGATCTCGACGGCAAACGGTATGTGCTGACCCTGGGCGACCACGATCCCGCGCCGGGCGAGCAGGGACCGCCGACGGCCCGCCGGTTCGTCGAGGCCGTGCGCCGGGCCGTGGAGCGCCGGACT
>NZ_MUME01000147.1:0-554 GCF_002155915.1 Streptomyces thermovulgaris
CACGTGCCCGACGCGTACTGGGCGGGCCTGCCGTGCTTGTCCCAGTACTCCTCGATCGGGTCGAGGATCTTCCAGGACAGCTCGACCTCCTCGGTGCGCGGGAACAGGTTGGAGTCGCCGAGCAGCACGTCCAGGATCAGCCGCTCGTACGCCTCCGGGCTGGACTCCGTGAAGGACTCGCCGTACGCGAAGTCCATCGACACGTCCCGGATCTCCATCGACGTGCCCGGCACCTTGGAGCCGAAGCGGACGGTGACGCCCTCGTCCGGCTGGACCCGGATGACGATGGCGTTCTGCCCGAGCTCCTCGGTGGCCGAGGTGTCGAAGGGGGAGTGCGGGGCCCGCTGGAACACCACCGCGATCTCGGTGACCCGGCGGCCCAGCCGCTTGCCGGTGCGCAGATAGAAGGGGACGCCCGCCCAGCGGCGGTTGTCGATCTCCAGCTTGATCGCCGCGTAGGTGTCGGTCTTCGACTGCTTGTCGATGCCCTCTTCCTCGAGGTAGCCGATCACCTTCTCGCCGCCCTGCCAGCCGGCCGCGTACTGCCCGCGCAC
>NZ_MUME01000147.1:617-1268 GCF_002155915.1 Streptomyces thermovulgaris
TCGGCCATGGTGATCTGCACATGGTCCACATAGGACCGGTTCCAGATCGGTTCGAACATCTGGTTGGCGAAGCGCAGCGCCAGGATGTTCTGGACGGTCTCCTTGCCCAGGTAGTGGTCGATGCGGAAGACCTGCTCCGGGGCGAAGACCTCGTGCACGACCTTGTTCAGCTCCTCGGCCGACTTCAGGTCGTGGCCGAACGGCTTCTCGATGACCGCGCGCCGCCAGGAGCCGGGCTTCTGCTCGGCCAGGCCGTGCTTCTTCAGCTGCTTGATGACGACGGGGAAGGACTTCGGCGGCACCGACAGATAGAAGGCGAAGTTGCCGCCCGTGCCCTGGGCCTTGTCCAGCTCCTCGATCGTCTCGCGCAGCCGTTCGAACGCGTCGTCGTCGTCGAAGGTGCCCTGCACGAAGCGCATCCCCTGCAGGAGCTGCTGCCAGACCTCCTCGCGGAACGGCGTGCGCGAGTGCTCCTTGACGGCGTCGTGCACCACCTGGGCGAAGTCCTCGTTCTCCCAGTCGCGGCGGGCGAAGCCGACCAGCGAGAAGCCCGGCGGCAGCAGACCCCGGTTGGCGAGGTCGTACACCGCGGGCATCAGCTTCTTGCGCGACAGGTCCCCGGTGACCCCGAAGATCACCAGGCCCGACGGC
>NZ_MUME01000147.1:1296-2273 GCF_002155915.1 Streptomyces thermovulgaris
CTCGCCGTGCTCCTCGGTGGCCATCAGCGTGGCCTCGGGCATGGTGTTCACCGTGTTCGGCGCCACCAGCTCCTCGACGTACATGGTGTCCTTGTACGCCTTGTCCTTCACCCCGGTCGACGCCCACAGCGGACGCTGCCGGTTCGCGCCCTCCCGCTCCAGCGCGCTCCACCGGTCGGAGGCGAAGACCTCCTCGTACGCCTGGTAGGCCAGACGCGCGTTGGCCACGCCCGCCTTGCCGCGCAGCGCCCTGGCCTCGTCGGTGCCGAGCGCGTCGAGGCGCCGGTCGATCTCGGTGTCCACACGGGAGACGAAGAACGACGCCACCGAGTGGATCTTCGACAGGTCCAGGCCCCTCGCGCGCGCCTGCTCCAGACCGCTGAGGTAGGCGTCCATGACCGCGCGGTAGCGCTCGATGGAGAAGATCAGCGTGACATTGACGCTGATGCCGTTGGCGATGGTCTCGGTGATCGCCGGCAGACCCGCCTTGGTGGCCGGGATCTTGATGAGGGTGTTGGGACGGTCGACCAGCCAGGCCAGCTGGCGGGCCTCGGCGACCGTCGCCCGGGTGTTGTGCGCCAGCCGCGGATCGACCTCGATGGAGACCCGGCCGTCCTGGCCGTCGGTGGCGTCGAAGACGGGGCGCAGGATGTCGGCGGCGTCCCGGACGTCCGCCGTGGTGATCATGCGGATGGCCTCGTCGACGGTGACCTTGCGGGAGGCCAGATCGGAGAGCTGCTGCTCGTACCCGTCACCCTGCGAGATCGCCTTCTGGAAGATCGTCGGGTTGGTGGTGACGCCCACGACGTGCTGCTGGTCGATCAGCTCGGCGAGATTGCCGGACGTGATCCGCTTGCGCGACAGGTCGTCCAGCCAGATCGCGACGCCTTCGTCGGAGAGGCGCTTGAGTGCGTCTGTCATGGAAAATGCATCTCCTACGTGTCGTGTGTGAGCGTCAGCGCTGAGCGGCGGCGAGG
>NZ_MUME01000148.1:0-273 GCF_002155915.1 Streptomyces thermovulgaris
CCTCGGTTCCCCGGGTTCCCCCGATTCCCCCTGTCCTTCGGCCGGTTCAGGCGACGAGCTCGCCGAAGGACTCCTCCTCGTCACGGCCGAAGCTGAGGACCTCGTCCTCACGCAGCCGGCGGAGCGACCGCCAGATGCTGGACTTCACCGTGCCGACGCTGATGCCGAGGATCTCCGCGATCTCCGGGTCCGTGCGGCCCTCGTAGTAGCGCAGGACCAGCATGGTGCGCTGGAGTTCGGGCAGCCGGGCCAGCGCCTGCCACAGCACGGCGC
>NZ_MUME01000148.1:282-21094 GCF_002155915.1 Streptomyces thermovulgaris
GTGCGGCGGAGGTATCCGCCGACCGCCGCCTTGTCGCTGATCCGGTCCCACGCCCGGTAGGTCGAGAACAGCGCGCTCTGCAGCAGGTCCTCGGCCTCGAAGCGATCGCCGGTGAGGTGGTAGGCGGTGGCGTACAGGGAGGCGCGGCGCTCCTGGACGTAGGCGGTGAACTCCACCTCCGACGAGGTGCGGCGCTCCCCCGAGGCCTCCCCGTACGCGGTCCCCCCGTGCGGCTCCCCCGTGTGCGCGTCAACCACCGTCCTGCGTACGGTGTGCTGACGCCCGGCGCCGCGAGCGCACCCCCGTCCTCCCCGCTCGATCAGGGAGGTGCTCCCCCCGGCACCGGACCTCTCCGAAGACCGGGTCACGTCGTGCAGACGCGTGACCACTGCGCTGTTGCTGGTGCTGTGCAGCATGCTCATCCCGCGCCCCCCGTCGTGAACTTCCGGCGTTCCGTCTGTTCGGTCGTGCTTCCCTTGCCTGTGCCGAAAATCCTGCCCGCGCGACTTCATGGCCGTGTCCGCCGACTGTCACAGGCCTGTCACAGGGGTCCCGGCGCGGTGCTGCCGGGAGTGGCCGTCCGGGTGTCGAATCCCCCTCCCGTATGCGACAGAATGAGGCCCGTGCCTTCCTTGTTGCTGATTGAGGACGACGACGCCATCCGGACGGCCCTGGAGCTCTCGCTGACGCGCCAGGGACACCGGGTGGCCACCGCTGCCAGCGGTGAGGACGGTCTGAAGATGCTGCGCGAGCAGCGGCCGGACCTGATCGTGCTGGACGTGATGCTGCCCGGCATCGACGGATTCGAGGTCTGCCGGCGCATCCGGCGCACGGACCAGCTGCCGATCATCCTGCTCACCGCGCGCAGCGACGACATCGACGTGGTGGTCGGGCTGGAGTCCGGAGCGGACGACTACGTTGTCAAGCCGGTCCAGGGCCGGGTGCTGGACGCCCGGATCCGGGCGGTGCTGCGCCGTGGCGAGCGGGAGGCGAACGACACGGCCACCTTCGGCAACATCGTCATCGACCGTGCGGCGATGACGGTGACGAAGAACGGCAAGGAGCTGCAGCTGACCCCGACCGAGCTCAGACTGCTGCTGGAGCTGAGCCGGCGGCCCGGGCAGGCGCTGTCCCGGCAGCAGCTGCTGCGGCTGGTGTGGGAGCACGACTACCTCGGCGACTCGCGGCTCGTGGACGCCTGTGTGCAGCGGCTGCGCGCCAAGGTCGAGGACGTGCCGTCGTCCCCGACCCTGATCCGTACCGTGCGTGGAGTCGGTTACCGCCTGGACGCGCCTCAGTGACGAACGAGCGAGAAGGGCTCCGCGGCTGGATCGCGGAGCGCAGGGGAGCACTGTCCCGGCTGCGGTTCACCAGCCTGCGTCTGCGGCTGGTCGTGGTCTTCGCGCTGGTCGCGCTGACCGCCGCCGTGTCGGCCTCGGGGATCGCGTACTGGCTCAACCGCGAGGCGGTGCTGACCCGCGCGCAGGACGCGGTGCTGCGCGACTTCCAGCGGGAGATGCAGTACCGCGCGGGCGCGCTGCCGGTGCACCCGACCCAGGACCAGTTGCAGTACACCGCCGGTCAGATGGCGGGCGGCAACCAGCGCTTCCGGGTGCTGCTGGTCGCCCAGGACGCGAGCGGGCGTACGGTGTACGGCCACTCCGGCGGCCTGAGCGGCTTCTCGCTCGAGGACGTGCCCGAGTCCCTGCGCACCGCGGTGAACAAGCGTCAGCCGCTGTCCGCGGCCAACAAGTCGCCGTACCACCTGTACTGGCAGCGGATCGTCCTGCACGGCACGCCGTATCTCGTGGCCGGCACCAAGGTGGTCGGGGGCGGTCCGACCGGCTACATGCTCAAGTCGCTGGAGCCGGAGGCCAAGGACCTCAACTCGCTGGCCTGGTCGCTGGGCATCGCCACCGGTCTGGCGCTGATCGGCGCCGCGCTGCTCGCCCAGGCCGCCGCCACGACCGTGCTGAAGCCGGTGCACCGGCTCGGAGTCGCCGCGCGCCGGCTCGGCGAGGGCAAGCTCGACACCCGGCTGAGGGTGTCCGGCACCGACGAACTCGCCGATCTGTCCCGCACGTTCAACAAGGCGGCCGAGGCCCTGGAGAAGCGGGTCGCCGACATGGCCGCCCGCGACGAGGCCTCCCGCCGCTTCGTGGCGGACATGAGCCATGAGCTGCGGACGCCGCTGACCGCCATCACCGCCGTGACGGAGGTGCTGGAGGAGGAACTGGAGTCCGAGGGCGGCGGCATCGACCCGATGATCCAGCCCGCGGTCCGTCTGGTGATCAGCGAGACCCGGCGCCTGAACGACCTGGTCGAGAACCTGATGGAGGTCACCCGCTTCGACGCGGGCACGGCCCGTCTCGTCCTCGACGACGTCGACATCGCCGACCAGATCACCGCCTGCATCGACGCCCGTGCCTGGCTGGACGCGGTCGAGCTGGACGCCGAGCGCGGCATCCACGCCCGGCTCGACCCGCGCCGCCTGGACGTCATCCTCGCCAACCTCATCGGCAACGCGCTCAAGCACGGCGGCTCGCCGGTGCGGGTGTCGGTCCGTGAGGCGGACGAGGAGATCGTCATCCAGGTCCGCGACCACGGCCCCGGCATCCCGGAGGAGGTCCTGCCGCACATCTTCGACCGGTTCTACAAGGCGAGTGCCTCCCGGCCGCGCTCCGAGGGCAGTGGCCTCGGCCTGTCGATCGCCCTGAACAACGCCCACATCCACGGCGGTGACATCAGTGCGGCCAACGCCCCGGACGGCGGCGCGGTGTTCACGCTGCGCCTGCCGCGGGACGCCTCGGCGCTCGCGGCGCAGCAGGCGGAGGAACGCCCGGAGAACAACAAGGGCGGCAAGAAGGCCCAGGGCAAGGGCCAGGGCCGGGACACCGGCGAGGGCGCCGGCAAGGACGGCGGCGAGAGCGGCGGCCGGGACGGCGGGGAGGACAGCGGGAAGCACAGCGGAAAGGGCCCCGGAAAAGGCAGCGGCAGGGGCGACGGCAAGGACGAGGAGAACAGCTCGAAGGGGGAGACCCGATGAACGTACGCCGACTCCTGCCGGCGCTCCCCGCCCTGGCCCTGCTGCTCACCGGCTGCGGGATCCGCCCCACCGAGGTGCCCACGGACTTCGGCGCCGCGCCCTCCCGTGTTCCCTGCTCGCTGTCCCGCCCGAGCACGGCCGCACAGCCCTCGCAGGGAGTGTCCGTACGGCTGTTCCTGCTGTGCGGCTCGTCGCTGATGACCGTCGACCGGACGGTCCAGGTGCCGGAGAACACGGCGGACGCGCGGCGGCGCGTGCTCGTGGCGCAGGGGCTGCTCGACCAGCTCGCCGTGCCGCCGTCGGCCGCGGAGTCGGCGGCCGGGTACACCACGCACGTCCCCGGCGGTCTGACCGTCACCGGGCCGCGCCCCAAGGACCCCGGGGAGGCCCTCCGGCTGAGCACCGCGCCGGAAAGCCTCACCCCCTACGCCCTCGCACAGATCGTCTGCACGCTGTCGGACTCGGCGGCCGCCGAGGGCGACGGCTCCGTGGTCCTCGGCGGCCCGGACGGCACCCGGCTGCGCCGCTACCAGTGCAGCGAGGATCTGCGCTCCCACCCGGGCACCACGAAACCGCAGTCGACCCCGGTGACCGGCGACTGACGCCAAGCGGCCGGCGGGGTGTGACACACCACGCACAGTGACACATGCGCGTCTGCCGGAACCGGCGGTGCCAGAGGCCGCGTCTAGGGGAACGTGCAGCGTCAAGGCTCCAACGGCGACAGCGTCGCGATCCAGGTCCGAGTGGCGGGGGGTGCTCTCCTGGTCACCCATCTCGCGTTGGTCGCCTGGCTCACGCTGCGTCCGCTGGACGTCCCCTGGGTGACACCGCCCAATCTGTGCCCGCTCGCCACCATCCGCGCCCACCTGGCGCTGGGCTGGCCCGAGGCGGCCCGGCACATCGGCGAGGGGCTCGCGCCGCTCGCTCCGCTGGGTGTCCTGCTGCCGATGGTCCACGGCCGACTCCGTGTCTCCTGGGTGGCCTCCCTGCTGCGCACCATGGCCGCCGGCGCCCTGGTCTCGCTGGGCATCGCCCTGCTCCAGACCGGCGTGCCCGGCCGGGTCGTGGACGTGGACGTCCTGCTGCTCAACACCGCGGGCGTGGCCCTGGCCCATCTGGCGGTCGTCCCCGCCGTCCGCGCCCGTCTGCGCCGCAGGGCCGAACGGCGCCGGGACCGGTCGCCGGCCGTGTCCCTGGAGGACACGCCCCAGGGCCGCATGGCGACGGTCCCCCGGGTGGGCATCGCCCCGTGGACCGACGTCCTGCCCCCGTCGGCTCCCTGAGCCCGGGAACGGCAACCCCGGCCCTCGTGCCTCCGGACGTCGCGGCGGGCGCCGGCCGCGGCCGAGCCGTGGGAGCCGGAGGCTCCCGGGCGACGGGGCCAAGGAGCGGAAGAAGCGAAGGAACAGGCCGGAGGGGCAGGCAGGAGGAGCAGGCAGGAGGAGCAGGCAGCAGGGAACGGGAGCAACGGACGAACGCGACCGGGGCACCCCGAACCACGGGGGCGCCCCGGTCGTCGTACAGCGGTCGGCTCAGTGCAGCGACAGCCCGTTCACCGGCGTGCCGTGCACCGGCAGCCCGCCGAGCAGGCCGGTGGTCGTCCTGACCGGGTCGTTCCCGAGCACCTCGCGGGCGACGGGCTGCGCGGTGTCGAGGCCCTTCCTGACCGTGGGCCCGGCCTGGTCCAGCACCTGACCGGCCTCCGGCAGCGTCTTGCTGACCTCCTCCGTCGGAAGTGCCCTGCTGACGGAGCCCAGCACCTTGCCCGCGTCCGGGGCGGCCGGCGCGGCATTCGCGGCACCCGCGCCGACGGCGGCGAAAGCGGCACCGAGAGCGGCGACACCGAGGGTCTTGGCGGCAGACTGCTTCATGAAAGTGCGTCCTTGGATGGAAGACGGGGAACTGAGCGGTCCACGACCGTAAACACGCCGAGCCGCTCGCCGCAAACACGGAAATGCGGGAGAATTGTGAAGGGAATCCGCCTCCCGTTCTCCCCGGATCAGCCTTTCCGCCCTGCGAAACCGCTGGTGACCACAGGCCCTTGAAACAGCCATTCGGATTTCAGCGCCGCATAACCGGGCTTGATCACGTCATTGATCATGGCCAGTCTTTCATCGAAAGGAATGAACGCCGATTTCATCGCATTGACGGAGAACCACTGGATGTCGTCGAGTGTGTAGCCGAATGCGTCGACAAGGTGCTCGAATTCCTGGCTCAGGCTGGTGTGGGACATGAGCCGGTTGTCCGTGTTGACCGTGGCGCGGAACAGCAGCCGCCGCAGCAGCCCGATCGGATGCTCGGCGTACGACGACGCCGCGCCGGTCTGGAGGTTGGAGCTGGGGCACAGCTCCAGCGGGATCCGCTTGTCCCGGACGTAGGAGGCCAGCCGCCCCAGCCTGACCGTGCCGTCCTCGCGCACCTGGATGTCGTCGATGATGCGCACCCCGTGGCCCAGCCGGTCGGCGCCGCACCACTGCAGGGCCTGCCAGATGGACGGCAGCCCGAAGGCCTCGCCGGCGTGGATGGTGAAGTGGTTGTTCTCCCGCTTCAGGAACTCGAAGGCGTCCAGGTGCCGGGTGGGCGGGTGGCCGGCCTCCGCGCCCGCGATGTCGAAGCCGACCACACCCGCGTCCCGGTACTGGTTGGCGAGCTCGGCGATCTCCAGGGAACGGGCCGCGTGCCGCATCGCGGTGAGCAGGGCGCCGACCCGGATGCGGTGCCCGGCCGCGAGCGCCGCCCGCTCCCCTTCCCGGAAGCCCTCGTTGACGGCCTCGACGACCTCCTCCAGGCTCAGCCCGCCCTCCAGGTGCTGCTCGGGGGCGTAGCGCACCTCGGCGTAGACGACACCGTCCGCGGCGAGGTCCTCGGCGCACTCGCGGGCGACCCGGACGAGGGCGTCCCGGGTCTGCATGACGCCGACGGTGTGCGAGAAGGTCTCCAGGTAGCGCTCGAGGGAGCCGGAGTCGGCGGCCTCCCGGAACCACAGGGCGAGCTTGTCCGGGTCGGTCTCGGGGAGCCGGGTGTACCCGGCGTCGCGGGCGAGTTCGACGACGGTGGACGGACGGAGCCCACCGTCGAGGTGGTCGTGCAGCAGAACCTTGGGCGCCCGGCGGATCTGGTCCCGGCTCGGGGTGCTCCTCGGAAGGACGGTCTGGCTCGTCATCTCCGCACGCTAACTCCGGCACACGGGAATCACCTCCCGACACATCCGTCGATACCCAATGGTGACCGCCCGGACGGGTGGCGTATGCCGGAGCTTCTGAGACTGTTCTGTCATGACAGAGCAGTCGACGCCGGTTCGCGGGGCCCGGTTGGGAAGGACGTTCGGCCCGGAGCCGGCAGCGGTGGGCGGAGCGGTGCTGCTGCTCCCGAACGGGCCGGACGTGTCCGACCGCAGGCCCTCGCCGCTGCTGGCGACCGCCTCGGTGCACGCGCTGGGACGCAGGCTGGCCCGTGCGGGGCGCGCCGAGGGCCTGGCCGTCCATGTGGTGCACTACCGATGTCGCGGCTGGAACGGCGCCGAGGCGCATCCGGCCCATGACGCCCTGTGGGCCGTCGAGGAGGTCGTACGGCGCTACGGGGACGTGCCGGTGTGTCTCGTCGGTCTCGGTCTGGGGGGCCGGGCCGCACTGCACGCGGGCGGGCACGAGGCCGTCCGCTCCGTGGTGGCGCTCGCCCCCCGGCTGCCCGAGGACGAGGCGGCAATCCCGCCCGAGTCGGTGAAGCAGCTGGTCGGGCGCCGGGTGCTGATCGTGCACGGCACGAACGACGGGCGGGCCGACCCCGAGCTGTCGTTCCGGTTCGCGGAGCGGGTGAAGAAGGTGAACCGGGACGTGTGCCGGTTCGAAGTCCACTCCGACAGGCACGGGTTGCGGCAGTACCGGCACGAAGTCGCCGCGCTCACCTCGGACTTCGTCATGGGGACGTTGTTCGGGCGGGCGTTCTCGCGTCCGCTCCAGGACGCGCTCGCGGCCCCGCCGCCGCTGGGACTGCGGATGCCGCTGGCCGCGGGCTTCGGCAGTTCGTGGCACCGGTAGGACCGGTGGCAGGGCTGGTGACGGGGCCGGCGGGGAGGGTCCCCGTCCGGGCCGTCCCGCCCGGGCGGAGAGCCCGGGCGGAAGCGGGAGGCGCCCTGCTCGGCCGGGCCGGCCGGGTCAGTCGGGGAGCAGCTTGCCCCGTTTCGACAGCAGGAACTTCTTGAAGGCCGCCACCGGCGGTGTGTCCGGGTGGCCCTCCAGCCAGGCGACGCCGATCTCCCGGACCGCGCGCGGGGCCGTCACCGTCAGTTCGACGACCCCCGGACGGGGAACGGGCGGCGGGGGCAGCAGGGCGACCCCGAGCCCCGCCGCGACCAGGCCCCGCAGGGTCTCGGCCTCCTCGCCCTCGAAGGCGACGCGCGGTTTGAAACCGGCCTCGCGGCACAGGGCGTCGGTGATGCGGCGCAGGCCGTAGCCGGGCTCCAGGGTCACGAAGGGCTCGTCGGCGGCCTCGGTCAGGCGGACACGGCGGCGGCCGGCCAGGCGGTGGTGGGCGGGGACGACCAGGCGCAGCTTCTGCTCGTCCAGCCGGCGGGCCACGAGGTCGGGCGCGTCCGGCACGGGGGACGTCAGGCACAGGTCGAGCTCACCGGCCCGCAGCCGCTCCAGCATGGCCTCGCTGTAGTTCTGGACGAGGCTGAAGCGGACGTGGGGGTGGTCGGCGTGGAAGGCCTGGATGAGGCCGGGCACGGTCTCGGCGCCCATGGTGTGCAGAAAGCCGAAGGCGACCTTGCCGGCGGCCGGGTCGGCGTCGGCGCGCACCTCGTCGGCGGCGCGCCCGATCTCGGCCAGGGCGCGTTCGACGGAGGCGAGGAAGGTGCGGCCCGCGCGGGTCAGGGAGACCGTGCGGCCCCGGCGGGCGAAGAGGTCGACACCGAGGTCCGCCTCGAGCCGGGCCAGGGACCGCGACAGCGTGGACTGCGGGACCTGCATCTCCTGCGCGGCACGGGTGACGTGCTCGGTGCGGGCCACTCCGGCGAAGTACGCGAGCCGGGGCGCGAGCAGCGTGACAATGTCTTCTGTGTCACCGGTGTGTGACATGCGCCCCTGTGACCTTTGCTGATGCACCATGGGAACGATTATGCCGAGTTCATGCATTGGACGGATGAACGGCGGCGTTCGTACGGTCGCTGCATGACTCCTGCCCATAGCAGGGCGTCCACCTCCGTGGGCGCCGTCTCGTCGTCCCCCGGCCTTCCGTCCGGCTCCGGCTCCCGCATGGCCCCGGGCAGCCCCGGCTACCGCCGGATGAACCTGGCTCTCTTCCTCGCCGGCGTCGCGACCTTCGCGCTGCTGTACTCCACCCAGGCCCTGCTGCCGCTGATCTCCGGCGAGTTCCGGGTGCCTGCGGGCGAGGCGAGCTGGACGGTGGCGGCGGCGACCGGCGGCCTGGCGCTCTTCGTCCTTCCGATGAGCGCACTGTCGGAACGCTTCGGCAGGCGTACGGTCATGACGGCCTCGCTGGCGGTCGCGGTGACCCTCGGGCTGCTGGTGCCCTTCGCTCCGTCGCTGGGCGTGCTGGTGGTGCTGCGGGCGCTGCAGGGTGCCGCGCTGGCGGGTCTGCCGGCGTCGGCGCAGGCGTATCTGGCGGAGGAGGTCCGGCCCAGGGCGCTGGTCACGGCGATCGGTCTGTTCGTGGCGGGCAACAGCGTGGGCGGCATGAGCGGCCGGGTCGTCACCGGCTGGGTCGCCCAGGAGTGGGGCTGGCGGGTCGCCGTCGGGGTGATCGGTGTGCTCGCGGTGGGGTGCGCGGTGGCCTTCCGCCTGCTGCTGCCGGCACCGCGGCACTTCACGGCGGGCTCGCTGCGTCCGCGCGTGCTGGCCCGTACGGTCCGCGGCCATCTCGCCGACCCGCTGCTGCGCCGCCTGTACGCGATCGGCGCGCTGTTCATGACGGTGTTCGGCGGTGTCTACACGGTGATCGGCTACCGCCTGTCCGGGGCTCCCTTCTCCCTGCCCCAGGGCATCGTCGGTTCCGTCTTCCTGGTGTACCTGGTGGGCACGGTCTCGGCGTCGACGGCGGGCCGGCTGGTGGGCCGGCTGGGCCGCAGGGGCGCCCTGTACCTGGCGGGCGCCACGACGGCGGCGGGTCTGCTGCTGTCCCTGCCCGCCTCGGTCGTGCCGACGCTGCTGGGCCTGGTGCTGATCACGGCGGGCTTCTTCGCCGGGCACGCGGTCGCCTCCTCGGCGGTCAGCAAGCAGGCCACCCACGGCCGCGCCCAGGCCTCGGCCCTCTACCAGTCCGCCTACTACGTCGGCTCCAGCGCGGGCAGCACGGTGGGCGCGGTGGCCTTCCACGCCGGGGGCTGGGCGGGCACGGTCGGTGTGGGGCTGCTGGCGGTCCTGGGCGTCGTGGCCATCACGGTGCTCGGTTCGCGGGCGGCCCGCAGGGCGGCGCGGCGGGCGCCGGTGCCGGCGTAGGCACCGCCCGGCCGGCTCCCCTGCTCCCGGGGCGCTGTCAGTGGGCCGCGTTAGCTTCCGGGGTACGGGGGCGTGACCACGCGCTCCAAACAGGCTCCGGACACGGCCACGGGGGTGGGTGGACCATGGGAAACGGCACGGCGACCAGGACGGCGGCGGACCTCGACGAGCAGCTGGAGAGGCACCGGGTCGAGCTGACCGGGTACTGCTACCGGATGCTCGGCTCGCCCTTCGAGGCGGAGGACGCGGTCCAGGAGACCCTGGTGCGCGCCTGGCGGAGCCACGCCGGGTTCGAGGGACGCTCCAGTCTGCGCTCCTGGCTCTACCGCATCGCGACGAACGTCTGTCTGGACATGCTGGCGGCGGGCAGCCGGCGTGCCCGGCCGATGGACCTGACCGAGTCCCTGCCGCTGGCCCGTGCGGTGCTGGCTCCGCGCCCGGACCACGTCTGGCTGGAGCCGATGCCGGACGACCGGGTGCTGCCGGCGACCGAGGACCCGGCGGAGGCTGCGGTGGCCAAGGAGTCGGTGCGGCTGGCCTTCATGGCCGCCCTGCAGCAGCTGCCGCCCCGGCAGCGGGCGGTGCTGATCCTGCGCGAGGTGCTGGCCTGGAGGGCGAGCGAGGTCGCCGAGCTGCTGGACACCTCGGTCGCCTCGGTCAACAGCGCCCTGCAGCGGGCGCGTGCCACGCTCGCCGCGCGGAAGGACCACAGCGCCGACGCGGCCGTGTCGGACCCGCTGGACGAGGAGCAGCAGCGGCTCCTGGAGCGCTATGTGAAGGCGTTCGAGGGGTACGACATGGCGGCGCTGACCGCGCTGCTGCACGAGGACGCGGTGATGACGATGCCGCCGTTCGACCTGTGGCTGACGGGTCCGGCGGACATCACGGGCTTCATGACCACGCTGGGCTCCGCCTGCGCGGGCTCCCGGCTGCTGCCGGTGCGGGCCAACGGCCTGCCGGGCTTCGCCCAGTACAAGCCGGACCCCGACCAGGGCGGCTTCACCCCCTGGTCGGTGCAGGTCCTGGAGATATCACAGGGCCGGATCGCCGGATTCCACTGCTTCCTCGACACCCGGCGCTGGTTTCCGCTGTTCGGGCTGCCGCTCCACCTCGAAGGGGAGACCGACCAGGTCGAGCAGGCCGGATAGCGCCGGGTCGGGGGCACGCAGCCGTATGCGGCCCCCGGCCCGCCGGGCGGCGAGCTGAAGCCGCGCCAGCAGGTCGACGGTGCCGAGCCCCGGCGGCCCGAGCCCGCCCACGTCGCACACCACGACCCCGGCCCGGGTGTCCTCCAGCAGTGCCCGCACCTTCCCGCACAGCCCTGCCGCCTCGTCCTGGGCGACGGGGCCGGCGAGGACGAGCACCGCGGGTGTCATGGCGTCCACACTCTGTGGACCGCCCGGCCGGGCCCGACTCATCGCAGGGCCGGGACGCTCCTCACCCGGGCGGGGTCAGACGCCCGGGAACTCCGCGGTGTCGAGAACGAGGTCGAAGGGAGCGGGAAGCTTCAGGGCCTCACCGAACTTGGCGCTGCTCAGTGGGCGGTAGACGTCTCCTTCGGGCTCTCCGTAGAGCGTCGCGGTGGGACCCTCAGGGGCCCAGCGGTCGACCAGGAGGTAGAGCGGAATGCCCGCGGCGGCGTAGGCGGCGGGCTTGCCGATGCGGTCGTGCCGGGCGTTGGTCCTGGAGGTGACCTCGACCACGAGCTCGGCCAGGGCGGCAGGGATGTGGGTGTCCGCCTCCGTGTTCTCCCGCACCGGGGCCACCACGAGGTCCGGGATGAGCATGCCCAGACGTGACGGCACGGCGATGGCCAATGTCTGGAAGACTTCCCAGTCCTCGGGAATCACGGAGTAAAGGCGACGCTGGATACGAGCCGCGATCACGTTGTGGTGGTACGCGGGGGCGGGTGACACGGTGATGATCCCCTCGATGATCTCCACCTTGCTGCCCTCAGGCCACTCCATCTCCTCCCAGAACCGGACGAGGTCGTCCCAGCTCTGCTCGGGATCATGGCGGACGGTGAGTGCGCTCATGGCGGTCTCCTATCGATGCGTCACCGATCCCAGCATGACGAACGGGACCGGCGCAGGTCCACCGATCCCGTTCACCCGAAAGGGAAAGCGCCTGGTCAGGCGATGCGCTCCAGCACCACCGGCGTCGGCGTGAACCGCGTGCCGGCCGGGGCGATGTCGTAGGCGCCCTCGATCGCCTGCAGCGCGTAGTCGAAGCGCTCGGGGGTGTCCGTGTGGAGGGTCAGCAGGGGCCGGCCCTCGGTGACCGTGTCGCCGGGCTTGGCATGGAGCTCGACGCCCGCCGCCGCCTGCACCGGGTCCTCCTTGCGGGCGCGGCCGGCGCCCAGACGCCAGGCGGCGATGCCGATGGCGTAGGCGTCGAGGCGGGTCAGGACGCCCGAGGACGGGGCCTTGACCACGTGCTGTTCCCGGGAGGTGGGCAGGGGAGCGTCGGGGTCGCCGCCCTGGGCGGCGATCATGCGGCGCCAGACGTCCATCGCCGAGCCGTCGGCCAGGGCCTTGGCGGGGTCGGCGTCCTTCAGCCCGGCCGCGTCCAGCATCTCGCGGGCGAGGGCGAGGGTCAGTTCGACCACGTCCGCCGGGCCGCCGCCGGCCAGGACCTCGAGCGACTCGCGGACCTCCAGCGCGTTGCCCGCCGTCAGGCCGAGCGGGGTCGACATGTCCGTCAGGAGCGCGACCGTCCGCACGCCGTGGTCCGTGCCCAGGCCGACCATCGTCCGGGCCAGCTCACGGGCGTCCTCCCGCGTCTTCATGAACGCGCCGCTGCCGACCTTCACGTCCAGGACCAGGGAGCCGGTGCCCTCCGCGATCTTCTTGGACATGATGGAGGAGGCGATCAGCGGGATCGCCTCGACCGTGCCGGTCACGTCCCGCAGGGCGTACAGCTTCCTGTCCGCGGGGGCCAGTCCCTCACCGGCCGCGCAGATCACCGCGCCGACGTCGTCCAGTACGGACAGCATCTCCTCGTTGGACAGCAGCGCCCGCCAGCCGGGGATCGACTCCAGTTTGTCCAGGGTGCCGCCGGTGTGGCCGAGGCCGCGGCCGGACAGCTGCGGGACGGCGGCGCCGCACGCGGCGACCAGGGGGGCCAGCGGCAGTGTGATCTTGTCGCCGACACCGCCCGTGGAGTGCTTGTCCACGGTCGGGCGGGACAGGGAGGAGAAGTCCATGCGCTCGCCGGAGGCGATCATCGCGGCGGTCCAGCGGGCGATCTCGCGCCGGTTCATGCCGTTGAGCAGGATGGCCATCGCGAGCGCGGACATCTGCTCGTCGGCGACCTCCCCGCGGGTGTACGCGTCGATCACCCAGTCGATCTGCTCGTCGCTGAGCTCGCCGCGGTCCCGCTTGGTGCGGATGACAGAGACGGCGTCCATGGCCATGGGCTCGGTTGTTCCTTCCGGGGTGCGAAGGGGGCGGCCCCCTGGGCCTTGCGGGCTCGAAGGGGCCGTCCGGGACTTACGAGGAGAGGTGCTCCGGCCCGAAGGCCTGCGGCAGCATCTCCGACAGCGGCAGGATCCCCGCCGGTGTCTCCAGCAGCAGGCCGGGCCCGCCGGCCTCGTGCAGCAGCTGCCGGCAGCGCCCGCACGGCACCAGGACGTCGCCGTTGCCGTCCACGCAGGTGAAGTGGGTCAGCCGTCCGCCGCCGCTGTTGTGCAGCTGGGAGACCAGCCCGCACTCGGCGCACAGGCCGAGCCCGTAGGAGGCGTTCTCGACGTTGCAGCCGGTGACGATCCGGCCGTCGTCGACCAGGGCGGCGGCGCCGACGGGATAGTTCGAGTAGGGGACGTAGGCGCGCGCCATCGCCGCGCGCGCCTCCTCCCGCAGCGCCTCCCAGTCGACCGTCGCGGCGTCCTGGGTCACTTGCCTTGTCCCTTCCGGTAGGGCTGACCGTTCGCCTTCGGCATCCGCAGGTGCTGCGCCGACAGGGACAGCACCAGCAGGGTGACGATGTACGGCGTGGCGGTCACGACCTGCTTGGGCACCTCGTTGGTGCCGAGGTACCAGGCGAACATCAGCGCCGAGACCACCGCGGTGGCGACGGCGGGTACGACCTTCTTCCTCCAGGCCAGGTATGCCACGCCGAACACCAGCAGGATCGCCAGCAGCAGGATCAGCGCGTGCACATTGGTGACGCCGCCGCGCAGGTTCAGGCTGTCGGTGTAACCGAACAGGCCGGCGCCGAGGGCGAGACCGCCCGGCATCCAGTTGCCGAAGATCATCGCGGCGAGGCCGATGTAGCCGCGGCCGGCGGTCTGGCCGTCGAGGTAGACGTTGGAGGCCACCAGGGAGAGGAAGGCACCGCCCAGACCGGCGAAGCCACCGGAGATGATCACCGCCAGGTACTTGTAGGTGTAGACGTTGACACCGAGCGACTCGGCGGCCACCGGGTTCTCGCCGCAGGAGCGCAGCCGCAGTCCGAAGGCGGTGCGCCACAGCACCCACCAGGACAGCGGGACGAGGGCGATCGCGACGACGGTCAGCGGCGACACGTCGGTGACCAGGCCGCCGAGCAGTCCGGCGACGTCGGAGACCAGGAACCAGTGCTTGGCGTTGAGCGTGCCCAGCCAGTCGGACAGGCCGGGCACGGAGAAGCTGCCCAGCGACTCGACCGGCGGGGACTGCTTGGAGGAGCCCTGCGGGGCGTGCTCGAAGGTGAACTTCGACAGATAGCGGCAGGTGCCGAGGGCCAGGATGTTGATGGCCACACCGGAGACGATGTGGTTGACGTTGAAGGTCACCGTGGCGATGGCGTGCAGCACCGCGCCGAGCGCACCGCCGGCGACACCGAAGACGACGCCGACCCACGGGCCCCACTGATAGCCGGCCCAGGCCCCGAACCAGGTGCCGAGGATCATCATGCCCTCGAGGCCGATGTTGATCACACCCGCGCGTTCGGCCCACAGGCCGCCCAGGCCGGCGAGGCCGATGGGGATGGCCAGGCGCAGGGCGGTGGACATCTGCCCGGTCGAGGTGATGCCGTGCGCGCCGGTGATCAGGCGGACGACCGAGGTCAGGACCAGGATGCCCGCGATGATCAGCAGAAGGACGGGGAGGGAGAAACGGCGGCCGCTCCTGCCGGGTCGCGCGGCCTGCGGCTTGGCGATGGTCGCGGTGGTCATCGGGCCGCCACCTCCTTCTTCTTCTCGGAGTTGTTCTGGGCGGCGGCCGCGGCGGCGAGCTCCAGGCCGACCCGCTTCTGCTGGCGGCGCAGACCCCACTGGCGCACGGCCTCGTAGGAGATGACGACCGCGAAGACGATCAGGCCCTGCATGATCGTGGCGATCTCCTTCTCGTACGCGACCGGGGTGGCGTAGTCGAGAGCGGGAGAGGCCTTGTCGAGGAAGGCGATCAGAAGGGCGGCGAAGGCGATGCCGACCGGGTTGTTGCGGCCGAGCAGGGCGATGGTGATGCCGGTGAAGCCGAGGCCGGTCGGGAAGCTCAGGCTGTAGGTGTGGACGTCGCCGAGCAGCAGCGGCAGACCGGACAGGCCCGCGACCGCGCCGGAGATCAGCATGGCGGTGAGCACCATCCTGCGGGCGTCGACGCCGGAGGCCGCCGCGGCGGTCTCCGACTCGCCGCTGGCGCGCAGGTCGAAGCCGAAGCGGGTGCGGTTGAGGACGATCCAGTAGGCCACGCCCATGGCGACGGAGAGGAAGACCAGGCCGTAGATCTCGCCGACCTCCGGACCGAGGTCGATGCCGGGGATCCAGCCGGACTCGTTCATGACGCCGGTCGTCATGTTGTTGCCGACCTGGACGCCCCACACGTCCTTCAGGGTGAGGTAGCCGATGAGGCTGGTGGCGATGGCGTTGAGCATGATCGTGGCGACGACCTCGCTCACCCCCCGGGTCACCTTCAGCACCCCCGCGATACCGGCCCAGAAGGCACCGGTGAGCATGCCGACGAGCAGCAGCAGCGGTATCTGCAGGAAGGAGGGCAGGGCGAGGTGGGCACCGACGACGGCGGTCATCATCGCGGCGAGCCGGTACTGGCCGTCGACGCCGATGTTGAACAGGTTCATGCGGAAGCCGATGGCCACCGCCAGCGCCGCCAGGTAGTACATGGAGGCCTGGTTGACGATGAGCACCTGGACGTCGGAGAACGCCGCCTGCTCCATCATCAGCAGGTACGGCTCGATCGGGCTCTTGCCCGAGGCGATCAGCACGACCGAGGTCAGCAGGATCGCCGCGACGAGTGCGATGACCGGCCCGGCCACCGCGAGGAGCACCCGCTCCCTGTCGAACTTCTTCATCGGGCCTCGTCCTCCGGGCCGGCTTCTTCCTCGGTGTTCTCGGTGTGTTCCAGATGGCCGGACGCGGCACCCGTCATGGCCGAGCCCAGTTCCTCGGGGGTCACGGCGGCCGGGTCGGCGTCGGCGACCAGCCGGCCGTTGTAGATCACCCGGAGGGTGTCGGACAGGCCGATCAGCTCGTCCAGGTCGGCGGAGATCAGCAGCACGGCCAGCCCCTCGCGGCGGGCCTCGCGGATGTGGTCCCAGATCGCGGCCTGGGCGCCGACGTCCACCCCTCGGGTGGGGTGGGCGGCGATCAGGAACTTCGGCTTGTGGCTCATCTCCCGGCCGACGATCAGCTTCTGCTGGTTGCCGCCGGACAGGGAGGCGGCGGTGACGTCGATGCCGGGGGTGCGGACGTCGTACTCCCGGACGATCCGGCGGGTGTCCTCCTGGGCGCCCTTGAGGTCCAGCCAGAAGCCCTTGGCGTTGGGGCGTTCGGTGACATGGCCGAGGATGCGGTTCTCCCACAGCGGGGACTCCAGCAGCAGCCCGTGGCGGTGGCGGTCCTCGGGGATGTAGCCGATGCCGGACTCACGGCGCCTGCGGGTGGGCCAGGCGGTGATGTCCTGGCCCTCGAGGGTGATCGTGCCGGAGTCGGCGGCCCTGAGACCGATGAGCGTCTCGATCAGCTCGGTCTGGCCGTTGCCCTCGACGCCCGCGAGGCCCAGGACCTCGCCGGCGTGGATGGTGAAGCTGATGTCGTCGAGGACGGCACGGCCGCCCTCCGCCTCGAGGCGGAGCTTGTCGACGGTGAGGACCGGCCGGTCGGTGACCGTGGACTCGGCGGTCTCGGGGGTGGGCAGTTCGCTGCCGACCATCATCTCGGCGAGCTGGCGCGGGGTGGTCTCGGCGGGAACGGCGGTGCCCACGGTGGTGCCGCGGCGGATGACGGTGATCTCGTCGGCGACCGACAGGACCTCGCCCAGCTTGTGGGAGATGAAGATGACCGACAGGCCCTCGGCCTTCAGCTCGCGCAGGTTGTCGAAGAGCGCGTCGACCTCCTGCGGGACGAGCACGGCGGTGGGCTCGTCGAGGATGAGGGTGCGGGCGCCGCGGTAGAGGACCTTGAGGATCTCCACGCGCTGGCGGTCGGCGACACCGAGGCTCTCGACCAGGGCGTCCGGGCGGACGCCGAGGCCGTAGCGGTCGGAGATCTCCTCGATCCTCCTGCGGGCGGCGGCGCCGATGCCGTGCAGCTTCTCGCTGCCCAGGACGACGTTCTCGAGCACGGTGAGGTTGTCGGCCAGCATGAAGTGCTGGTGCACCATGCCGATGCCGCGGGCGATGGCGTCGGCCGGGCTGTGGAAGGTCACCTGCTCGCCGTCGACCGCGATGGTGCCCTCGTCCGGCTTCTGCATGCCGTAGAGGATCTTCATCAGGGTGGACTTGCCGGCACCGTTCTCGCCGACGAGGGCGTGCACGGTGCCCTTGCGGACCACCAGGTGGATGTCGTGGTTGGCGACGACTCCGGGGAACCGTTTGGTGATGCCCGTGAGCTCCACCGCCGCGGTCGACTGAGCGGTGGACGGAGGGCTGCTGGACGCGTCGATGGCGCACTCTCCTTGGGAAAGGGGCCGCTCTACGCGCGTAGCGCCCCTACTTCACACAGGGCCCGGACCCGATCGCTTCCGCTGCGCTTCCGATCCGGTCCGGGCATTCTGCCGCGGGGGCGGGGTGCGGGACCTTCCGCGGTCCGCACCCCGCCTGCGCGGCCGTGACGCCGCTGCCGCGGCGTCGTGCCGGTCATGCCCGACGACAGGCCCACGGTCTCGTGGGTCGGTGGGAGGTCAGGAGGTCTTGACCTTGATCGAGCCGTTCTTGATGCCCTCCTCGGCCTTCTTGAGGGCGGCCTGGAGGTCGGCGTCGTTCTTGAAGGCGGGGTTGGAGTCGGCGAGGCTCACACCGCCGTTGGCCAGGGAGCCGCGGACCACGCCGGACAGCGGCTTGCCGTCCTTGACCGACTTGGCGAGGTCGAAGACCGCGCCCGAGACGTTCTTCAGGGCCGAGGTGAGGATGTAGTCCTTGTACTTGGCCAGGGAGTCCTGCTTGTACTGGTCGGAGTCGACGCCGATCGCCCACACCTTGTGCTCGGCGGCGGCCTTGATGACGCCCTGACCGGACAGGCCGGCCGCGTGGTAGACGACGTCGGCGCCCGCGTCGATCTGGCCCTTCGCGGCGTTCTCGCCCTTGTCGGGGCTGTTGAAGCCGCCCTCCTCCGCGGTCTGCGTCAGGTACTGCTTCTCGATCTTGATCTTCGGGTTGACCGACTTGGCGCCCTGGACGAAGCCCGCCTCGAACTTGCGGATCAGCGGGACGTCCACTCCGCCGATGAAGCCGATGTGGTTCTTCTTGCTGGCCTTGGCCGCCGCGACACCGGCCAGGTAGGACGCCTCCTCCTCGTGGAAGACCATGTCGGCGACGTTGTCGGCCTTGACCGACTCGTCGTCGATGATGCCGAAGGTCGTCTTCGGGAACTTGGGCGCGACCTCCTTGATGGCCTCCGAGTAGACGTAGCCGACGCCGATCACCGGGTTGTAGCCCTGCTTGGCCAGCGTCTCCAGACGCTGCACCTTGTCGGCGTTCGACTCGCCGTCCTGCGGCTCGACGTCCCGGCCGTCGATGCCCAGCTCCTTCTTGGCCCGCTGAAGGCCCGCGTACGCGGCGTCGTTGAAGGACTGGTCGCCCCTGCCGCCGATGTCGTAGGCGAGCCCGATGCCCTTGCTCTTGCCGTCACCGGCGGAGGAGGACGAGCTGGTCGAGCTGCTGCCACAGGCGGAAACACCGACGGTGAGGGCAGCGGTCGCGACGCCCGCGACCGCGATACGGGACAACCGGCGCATGGAATGAGACTCCTTCGTGCAAGCGCCCAGTCCAGGCGCTGATTGCGCCGCAGCGTAACGCGCGTAGACCTGACGTAAAAACCCTTCTGTCCGGTCCGTTATCGAGCTGTGGCCACATCGCAGACCACCCTCACGGACCGCAGTACTTCCCTCGCTCAAGGCAAGGGGCGAACGGGGGCGGAGCGGGTCTTCGGCAGACGTGCCGAGAGGCCTGCCGGAACGCCGTTCGTGAGGGACGTCACCTGCGCCGGACCCGCTCCTCGCGGGGACCGGGCCGCCGCCGTGGTGCCGCACCGGAACGACGGGCGGCAACGGGCGGCGGCGGCACACGGCCCGGAAACGGAGGCGGGGCGGCCGGCCCGGTGGAGCACCCCGGGGCGGAGCACCCCGGCAGGGCGGCACCGGTCGGGCGCGGGCGCCCGTGCGCCGACGGCCGTTCAGCGCGTCGGGTGCAGCAGGGCGGCCGCGGTGAACAGCTCCACGCCCACCCTGATGGCGGACTCGTCGGCGTCGAAGTCCCCCTGGTGCAGGTCGCGCACGGTCCGCTCGCCCGGGGTGCGCACCCCGAGGCGGGCCATCGCGCCGGGCACGTGCTCCAGGTACCAGGAGAAGTCCTCGCCGCCGAGACTCTGCTCGGTGTCCTCGACCGAGGACATCCCGCGCCGGACGACCATGGCGTCGCGCAGCAGCCCGGTCGTCTCCGGTTCGTTGACCACCGGCGGCACCCCGCGCACATAGGTGATCTCGGACTTGGCCTTGTACAGGTTGGCGACCTCGTCGATCGCGGCGACCACGATGTCGGGGGCCTGCCGCCAGGCGTGGATGTCCAGGCAGCGGACGGTCCCGGCGAGCTCGGCGTGCTGCGGAATGACGTTCGGGGCGTGCCCGGCCTCGATCCGGCCCCAGGTCACGGCGAGCCCGGCGCGGGTGTCGACCCGGCGGCCGACGAGTGCGGGCACCTCGGTGGCGACCCGGGCGGCCGCGGTGACCAGGTCCGTGGTCAGATGCGGCCGGGCGGTGTGTCCGCCGGGGCCGTCCAGCTGGATCTCCAGCCGGTCGCAGGCGGAGGTGATGGGTCCCTGGCGCAGCCCGATCCGGCCGGCGTCGACCCGGGGGTCGCAGTGCACGGCGATGATCCGGCCGACGCCCTCCAGCGCTCCGCTCTTGATGACCTCGCCGGCCCCTCCGGGCAGCACCTCCTCGGCGGGCTGGAAGATCAGCCGCACGGGCCGGGGCAGCAGGCCCTGCCGGTGCAGATCGGCGAGCACCAGCCCGGCGCCGAGCACGACGGTGGTGTGCACGTCGTGTCCGCAGGCGTGGGCGCGGTCGGGGACGGTGGAGCGGTACGGGCACTCGCTCTTGGTGTCGGGGATGGGGAGGGCGTCGATGTCGGCGCGCAGGGCGAGCATTCCCGAGCCGCCGTCCGGTCCCTCCGGGTCCGCACCGATGTCGCAGACGAGCCCGGTTCCGGCCGGAAGCACCCGCGGCGCGAGCCCGGCCTTCTCCAGCCGTGCCTTGATCGCGGCGGTGGTGCGGAACTCCTGGTTGCCGAGCTCCGGGTGCATGTGAAGGTCGCGCCGGAACGCGACGAGCTCGGCGTACAGCGCCTCCGGCAGGGTGCCGGGAAGGGCGTCCGCCATGACATCGGCGGGGAGATCGACCTCGGACTCTGGGGACATCAGCTGTTTCACCCTTTGAAGGGTAGGACGCCGAGGCGGTCGAACGACCCACGATCAACAAAAGTTCAACCCCACAGAGGGAAAAAAGTTGGCCGCCCGGCGCATAACTGTTGGCTGGGATGGGTAAACTCGCCCGTCTTGACTGGCCGAGCGGATCACGGAATCCCCGGGAATGCGACATTCGCCACATCCCTGGCACCCGCCCCGTGTGCTTCTCTCCACGCATACCACGCCCCGCTCCTCCCACGCGCGCGCTGTTCGTCCTCCGGACGCCCTGCGCACCGCCGCGGAGCGCTCCGGGCGGGCCCGGCGCCGGTGCGCCGGACGGGCCGCGGGCCCCGGGGCACGGCCGGTCCGGTCCCGTCAGCCGGCCTGGGCCGTCCGGGCGAGACGGTGCACACCGCGGGCCGTGCCCGTCACCCCGGACAGAAAGCCCTGGGCCCGCGGGGAGGCGTGGGC
>NZ_MUME01000149.1 GCF_002155915.1 Streptomyces thermovulgaris
GGCTCCGGCTCCCGCGCCGGCCCCAGCGCCAGCCCCGGCTCCGGCTCCGGCTCCGCAGCAGGCCGCTCCGGCCCCGGCTCCGGCTCCCGCGCCGGCTCCGGCCGCTCCCGCGGCTCCCGCGGCTCCCGCCGCCGTCCAGCCGACCGACGAGGGCGCGTACGTGACCCCGCTGGTGCGCAAGCTCGCCGCCGAGCACGGCGTCGACCTGTCCACCGTCAAGGGCACGGGCGTCGGCGGCCGTATCCGCAAGCAGGACGTGCTCGCCGCCGCCGAGGCCGCGAAGGCCGCTGCCGCCCCGGCTCCCGCCGCCGCTCCCGCGGCGCGGAAGAAGGCCCCCGTCCTGGAGGCCTCCCCGCTGCGCGGCCAGACCGTGAAGATGCCGCGGATCCGCAAGGTCATCGGCGACAACATGGTCAAGGCCCTGCACGAGCAGGCCCAGCTGTCCTCGGTCGTCGAGGTCGACGTCACCCGCCTGATGACGCTGCGCGCGCGGGCCAAGGACGCCTTCCAGGCGCGTGAGGGCGTCAAGCTCTCCCCGATGCCGTTCTTCGTCAAGGCCGCGGCCCAGGCGCTGAAGGCCCACCCGGTCATCAACGCCAGGATCAACGAGGCCGAGGGGACCATCACCTACTTCGACACCGAGAACATCGGTATCGCGGTGGACTCCGAGAAGGGCCTGATGACCCCGGTCATCAAGAACGCCGGCGACCTCAACATCGCCGGCATCGCCAAGGCCACGGCCGAGCTGGCGGGCAAGGTCCGCAGCAACAAGATCACGCCGGACGAGCTGGCCGGCGCGACCTTCACCATCTCCAACACCGGTTCGCGCGGCGCGCTGTTCGACACGATCATCGTGCCGCCGGGCCAGGTCGCGATCCTCGGCATCGGCGCCACCGTCAAGCGCCCGGCCGTGATCGAGACCGAGGAGGGCACGGTCATCGGCATCCGCGACATGGTGTACCTGACCCTCTCCTACGACCACCGCCTGGTGGACGGCGCCGACGCGGCCCGCTACCTGACGGCGGTCAAGGCGATCCTGGAGGCGGGCGAGTTCGAGGTCGAGCTCGGACTCTGACCCCGGCGGCCCTTCGGGACCGGGGATCCCACGACGTCGGACCCGGCCCCGAGCAGGCCGGAAAACAGCACGGCGCCCCCGTCCGGAGCACTCCGGGCGGGGGCGCCGCTTTGCCCGTTCTGGGGGCTACCGGCGTGTAAGCCTCGTCTCACCTGCGTGAAAGCGCCCCTGTGCGCCCTTCATCAAAGCGCCGTCCGCCGTATTGTCTAAGCGTCAACGCCCCCGGGGACCCGCCGGTCCCCCGCTAAGGAGCCCTTCATGACCGCGCCCCTTGTCCACTCGCTGCGCGAGCAGATCCGCGAGCACATCGTGGAGGGCATCGTCAGCGGCCGATGGAAGCCGGGCGAGCGGATCGTGGAGCGGCGGATCGCGACCGAGCTCGAGGTCAGCCAGACCCCGGTGCGGGAGGCGCTGCGCGAGCTGGAGTCGCTGCGGCTGATCGAGTCGGTGCCCAACAAGGGCGTGCGGGTGCGGAACCTGACCGCCGCCGACCTGGAGGAGAGCTACCCGGTCCGGGCCGGTCTGGAGGCCATCGCGGCGGAGCTGGCGGCCGAACGGCTGGGCGAGGACTGCTCGGTGCTGGAACCGCACGTGGCCGCGCTGTACGAGGCCGACCGCAAGTCCGACGGCACCGCCCAGGTGCGGCACACGGTGGCCTTCCACCGCGAGATGGTCCGCGCGGCCGGCAACTCGGTGCTGCTGCACACCTGGGAGAGCCTGGGTATCGAGGTCTTCACCGCGCTGTCGATCCGCTGGCTGGGCACGGTCCAGCAGTCGTACGCGGAGGAGCACGAGGAGCTGATGGAGGCCTTCCGCCGGCGCGATCCGCGGATCGCCGAACTGGTCAAGGCCCACGTCCTCGGATGCGCCCCACGCGCCTGATACGGGGACACTTCCCCCTCTCCCTGGGAAAACCAGACGAAACCGCGGCACCGGGTGCCGGATTCCAAGGCACCGCGTGCCGACTTTCTGGAAATCCAAGGGTTTTGATCGACAAACCTTTGATCGATCATCGATCAGGGGGTTACAGTCACGGTTGGGCTTCCACCAGAGCCTCGCGCCCTGTCCTGCCAAAGACCTAGGGCACCCCCCGAACCCTTCGCTGAGGGAACCCCCTTCGACTGAGGAAGGCGGCGACATGACCGACCCCAACGCCATCCGGCCGAGCGAGCTCGACCAGCTCCCGGACCGCGACCCCGAGGAGACCGCCGAGTGGCAGGCCTCTCTGGATGCCGTCGCCAAGGCGGCCGGGCCGCACCGTGCCGCGTATCTGATGCGCCGCACGCTGGAGCGTGCCGAAGGCATCGGCGTCGCCCTGCCCAAACTCCTCGAGACGGACCACGTCAACTCCATCCCGACCGCCGCCGAGCCGGCCGTCCCCGGTGACGAGGCCCTGGAGGCCCGTATCACCGCGTGGAACCGGTGGAACGCGGCGGCGATGGTGACCCGTGCCAGCAAGTACGGCGTCGGCGGCCACATCGCCACCTTCGCCTCCGCCGCATGGCTGTACGAGGTCGGTTTCAACCACTTCTTCCGCGGCAAGGAGGGCGACGGCTCCGGCGACCAGCTCTTCATCCAGGGCCACGCCTCCCCGGGCATCTACGCCCGCGCCTTCCTCGACGGCCGGCTGACCGAGCAGCACCTGGACAACTTCCGCCAGGAGGTCGGCGGCAACGGACTGCCCTCCTACCCGCACCCGCGCCGGCTGCCCTGGCTGTGGGAGTTCCCGACGGTGTCGATGGGCCTCGGCCCGATCTCCGCCATCTACCAGGCCCGGTTCAACCGCTACCTCACCAGCCGGGGCATCAAGGACGTCTCCGGCTCCCACGTCTGGGCGTTCCTCGGCGACGGCGAGATGGACGAGCCCGAGTCGACGACCGCGCTCACCCTCGCCGCCCGCGAGAAGCTGGACAACCTCACCTTCGTCGTCAACTGCAACCTGCAGCGCCTGGACGGCCCGGTCCGCGCCAACTTCAAGATCGTGCAGGAGCTGGAGGCCCTGTTCCGCGGCGCCGGCTGGAACGTGATCAAGACGCTGTGGGGCTCGGCCTGGGACGAGCTGTTCCGCCTCGACACCACCGGCGCGCTGGCCCGCCGGCTGCGCGAGGTGCCGGACGCACAGCTGCAGACGTACCAGACCCGCGACGCCGCCTACATCCGCCAGCACTTCTTCGGGGCCGACCCGGCGCTCGCGGAGATGGCGAAGCTGCTCAGCGACGACCAGATCATCGAGTGCTTCCACTTCTCCCGCGGCGGCCATGAGCCCCGCAAGATCTACGCCGCCTACCGGGCCGCCCTCGAGCACAAGGGCGCCCCGACGGTGATCCTGGCCCAGACGGTCAAGGGCCACACCCTCGGTGCGGGCTTCGCGTCGAAGAACGCCAACCACCAGATGAAGAAGCTGTCGGTGGACGAGTTCAAGGCGCTGCGCGACCTTCTCGAGCTGCCCATCCCCGACAGCGCCTTCGCCGACGGCCAGGTCCCCTACGGCCACCCCGGCGCCGACTCCCCCGAGGTGCGCTACCTCCAGGAGCGCCGCGCGGCCCTCGGCGGCCCGGCCCCGGCCCGCCGTGTCCACCCGGTCCCCGCGCTGCCCGCGCCCGCCGAGAAGGCCTTCACCGCCTTCGACAAGGGCTCCGGCTCGCAGAAGGTGGCCACCACCATGGCGTTCGTCCGCCTGGTCAAGGAGCTGGTCCGCGACCGGGAGACGGGCCGGCGCTGGGTGCCGATCGTCCCGGACGAGGCGCGCACCTTCGGCATGGAGTCGCTGTTCCCCTCGATCGGCATCTACTCGCCCATGGGCCAGACGTACGAGCCGGTCGACCGCGACCAGCTGATGTACTACAAGGAGGCCAAGAACGGTCAGATCCTCAACGAGGGGATCACCGAGGCCGGATCGATGGCCGACTTCATCGCCGCCGCCACCTCGTACGCGACGCACGGCGAGCCGATGATCCCGTTCTACATCTTCTACTCGATGTTCGGCTGGCAGCGCACCGCCGACCAGATGTGGCAGCTCGGCGACCAGCTCGGCCGCGGCTTCCTGGTCGGTGCCACGGCGGGCCGCACGACGCTGACGGGCGAGGGCCTGCAGCACGCCGACGGCCACTCCCCGCTCATCGCGGCGACCAACCCGGCGGCGCTGACGTACGACCCGGCGTTCGCCTACGAGATCCCGGTCATCGTCAAGGAGGGCCTGCGCCGGATGTACGGCGAGGCGGCGCCCGGCGAGGACCAGAACGTCTTCTACTACCTGACCGTCTACAACGAGCCGCTGCCGCAGCCGGCGAAGCCGTCCGTCCCGGGCATCGACGAGGGCATCGTCAAGGGCCTGTACCGCTTCAACACGGCGGAGTCGGCGGGGCTCTCCGTCCCGGCCAACGCCCCGCGGATCCAGCTGCTCGGCTCCGGCACGGCGATCCACTGGGCGCTGGAGGCCCAGCGGCTGCTCGCCGAGGAGTGGGGCGTGGCCGCCGACGTGTGGTCGGCGACCTCCTGGGGCGAGCTGCGCCGGGACGCCATGGAGGCCGACGCGGCGCTGCTGCGCGGCGAGGAGCGGGTGCCGTACATCCGCCGGGCGCTGCAGGGCGTCGAGGGACCGGTGCTCGCGGTCTCCGACTACATGCGCCAGGTCCCGGACCAGATCGCGCAGTGGGTCGAGCAGGACTACACCTCGCTGGGCACCGACGGCTTCGGTCTGTCGGACACCCGTGAGGCCGCCCGCCGCCACTACGGCGTCGACGCCCAGTCGATCGTCGCCGCCGCCCTGGCCCAGCTGGCCCGCCGCGGCGAGGTGAAGGCCACGACGGTCAAGGAGGCCCGGGAGAAGTACGGCCTGTGAGGACCGGCGGCCCTGCCGCAGAGGCGAGGCCGCGAGGAGAACACGAAAGAACCGCGGGGGAAGGGGCACGGCGACCGCCGTGCCCCTTTCCGATCGGAATCCCTTCGCTGTCGGCGGCCCTCGGCATGATGGCCGTATGCGTGCCGCCCGTCTGATCAAAATGGTGCTGCTGCTCCAGTCGCGTCCCTCGATGACCGCCGCCGAGCTCGCCCGGGAGCTGGAGGTGTCGGAGCGGACCGTCGCGCGGGACGCGCAGGCGCTGTCGGAGGCGGGCGTGCCGGTGTACGCCGACCGGGGCCGGGCCGGGGGCTACCGGCTGGTCGGCGGCTATCGCACCCGGCTGACCGGGCTCGCCCGCAGCGAGGCCGAGGCGCTGTTCCTGAGCGGTGTGCCGGAGGCGCTGAGGGAGATGGGGCTCGAGGACGCCGCGTCGGCCGCCCGGCTGAAGGTGTCCGCGGCCCTGCTGCCGTCCCTGCGCGACGCCCCCCGTACGGCGGCGCAGCGCTTCCACCTGGACGCGCCCGACTGGTTCCGGGAGCCGAAGACGCCCGAGCTGCTGCCGGCGGTCGCGGAGGCGGTGTGGGACGACCGGCGGATCAGCGCGCGGTACCGGCGCGGCGAGGAGGAGGTCGTCCGGGAGCTGGAGCCGTACGGGCTGGTGCTCAAGGCGGGCCTGTGGTACCTGTGCGCGCGGGTCGCCGGGCCCGGCTCCTTCCGGGTGTACCGCCTCGACCGGTTCACCGCGGTGGAGGCGACCGGGGAGCGGTTCGAGCGGGACGCCGGCTTCGACCTGCCCGGCTTCTGGGAGGAGCGGGCGGAGCAGTTCGCACGGTCGATCCTGCGGGCCGAGGTGGTGGTGCGGCTGTCCGAGAAGGGCATGCGGCGCCTGGTGCACGCGGTGGGCCCGGTGCCGGCCCGGGAGGCCCGGGCGACGGCCGGTGCCCCCGACGAGCACGGATGGGTGACGGTCACCCTGCCGGTGGAGTCCGAGGAGGTCGCCTACGACCAGCTCACGGCGCTCGGTCCGGAGGCCGAGGTGCTGGCCCCGGGGACGCTGCGGGAGCGTTTCGCGCAGGACGCGGCCCGGCTGGGCGCGCTGTACCGGTCCTAGCGGGTGTTTTCGTCCCCGCGGAGCCGGGAACCCGCGGCAGTGCCTGCCCGGGGGCGTCCTGCGACCACCGACCGGGGAATGCCGCACGGCGGGCGGGACGCGACGGCGGGGACCGGCGCCGGCGCGCTCCGCGTGCATCGCCGGTGTGAGGATCGGTGCGGGGACCGTGATGGACGAGACGGAGTTCTGGGAGCTGATCGACGGCAGCCGGGAGACCGCCGGAGGCGATCCGGAGGAACAGGCCGGTCTGCTCGTCGAGCGGCTGCTGGACCACGACCCCGAGACGGTCCTGGACTTCGCCCGTCACTTCGAGTCCCGCTACAACCGCGCCTACCGCTGGGACCTGTGGGGCGCCGCCTGGGTGCTGCTGAACGGGGCCAGCGACGACGCCTTCGACTTCTTCCGGTGCTGGCTGATCGGCCAGGGCCGGGAGGTCTTCGAGGGCGCTCTGCACGACCCGGACTCGCTCGCCGATCTGCTGGGCGACTTCGACGAGGAGCTCGACGGCGACGGCGAGGACCTCGGCTACGCGGCCGACGAGGCCTATGAGCAGCTCACCGGCACGGTCGCCCCCGACCTGGGCATCGCGCCGGCCCCCGCCGAACCGGAGGGCACCCCGCTCGACCTCGAGAACGACCGGGTCCTCGCCCGGCACTACCCCCGGCTGTGGGACCGCTTCCGAGCCTAGGGCCCGTTCTTCGGATCCCGCCGCGGTCGCGGGGCCCGGGCCGCGCCGGCTGTCCGTGCCCGCCCGTGCCCGTCAGGGCGTGCGTCCGCGCCCGGCGGACCCGCCCCGGGTGAGGCGCGGTGCCGCATTCGCCCGGTCGAGGGCGGAGGCGGTGACGTCGGGAGGGCTGAGGAGGACCGTGGCGACCGTGCACGCCACCGTCCAGGGACCGCGCACGGCCGCCGCCCATCCCGGCGCCGCCTTCCCCGGCGCCCTCCGCCCGGCTGCCGCCGGCTCCGCCGCCGTGCGCTCCCGGCTCGCCCCTCCGGGGGCGCCGCCGGAGCTCATCCCGCTCTCCGCGGCCGGACCGCCGTCCCCCGGGTCACCGGCGGGCAGGGCGTCGGGGCCGTTCTGGGACAGCCGGTCCCGGAGCCGTTCCCGCGGCCCGCCGGGGCCGGAAGCGGGGCCGTGGCACCCGTCAGGCGGCACAGCGGCGCCCCCGGGAGGGAGCGCGGCCGGCCCGTACGCCGGTCCCGGGCGCGCTCGGTTCTTCGCACACCACACATGGACATCACTGTCGGTCCGTTCCGCCCCGCCCGCGATGTGCGCTGTGCCACCTGGTGGAACCATCGTCCTGATCCGGAACGTTTCTGGGGATACACGTACACGTGACCGGTTTCCCGGGTCCACGTGTACGTGGCTGTTCACCGGGCCCGTCCGGCGCGCACGTGAGGATCCGAGAGAAAGGCGGCGCGAGTGGACCTGCTGGACCTGCTGTTGGTGCTGGTGATCCTCGTCTACGCCGTGTCCGGCTACCGGCGGGGCCTGGTGGCCGGATGCGTCTCGCTGGCCGGTTTCGTCGGCGGTGCGGCCGTCGGCGTGTGGATCCTGCCGTGGGTGATGGACCTCGTCACGCGCGGGACGACGACGGCGACGGTCACCGCCGTGCTCACGGTGCTGGTGCCGGCCGTGGTGGGCCACGAGCTGGCGGGCCGTCTGGCGCTGCGGCTGCGGCGCGAGCTGGACCACGGCCCGCTGCGCATGGCCGACGGCATCGGCGGGGCCGTCGCCAACTCGGTCGCGGTGCTGATCGTCGCCTGGGTGGCCGCGAGCGTCCTGGTCGTCTCCTCCTCCCCGGTGGTGACCTCGGCGATACGTGACTCGAAGCTGCTGGGCACCGTGCAGAACGCGATGCCGGACACCACCCCGGCCTGGTTCGCGCGCGCCACCTCCGCACTGACCGAGGCGGGCTTCCCGCAGGTCTTCAACCCGTTCGAGAACGAGCCCACGGCGGGCGTGGCCAGACCCTCCGACGACAGCGTGACGGAGAGAGCGGCGATCGCCGCCCGGCTGAGCACGGTCAAGGTCGAGGGCTTCTCGGGCAACCAGGGCCGCGAGGGCAGCGGCTTCGTGTTCGCCCCTCAGCGCGTGATGACCAACGCGCACGTGGTGGCCGGCATCGACCACCCGACCGTGCAGGTCGGCGGCGTCGGGCGGTCGTACGAGGCGCGCGTGGTGCTGTTCGACCCGGACCGGGACGTGGCCGTGCTGTACGTCCCCGGGCTGCGCGCCCCAGCCCTGGAGTTCGACGACACCGCCCTGCGCGGGGAGACGGCGGTGGTCGCCGGCTATCCGCAGGACGGCAGCCTGGACCTGCAGGCGGCGACGGTCGCCAACCGGATCCGGGCGACGGGACGGAACATCTACAACGACGCCACGGTCACCCGGGAGATCTACGCCATCCGCTCCACCGTCCGCCCGGGCAACTCCGGCGGCCCGCTGCTCACCGCGGACGGGCGGGTCTTCGGGATGGTCTTCGCCCGGTCCACCTCCGACAGCGAGACCGGCTACGCGCTGACGGCGGCCGAGCTCGTCCCGGACGCGCGGCGGGCGGCGTACGCGACCACTCCGGTGGACACGGGCCGGCTGGTCACCTCATGAGGCGTCCGGCTCACACGAAGCGGCCCATGAACACGTCGTCGACATAGGCGCCGTCCAGGTGGAACTCCTCCGGCAGGACCCCCTCCACCACGAAGCCCTCGGACTCGTACAGCTTGCGGGCCGGGGTGTTGTGCCCGAGCACCCGCAGGGTGAGCCGGCGGGCGCCCCGCCGGCGGGCCTCCTCGACGGCGGCGCGCAGCAGAGCGCGGCCCACTCCCCTGCCCCGGGCCTCCTCGGCCACGGCGAGCCCGCGGATCATCCACACATGCGCGTTCGACGCGAGCCCGGAGGCGCGGCCGAGCCGGAGAAAGCCGACGAGACGGCCGTCGAGCTCGGCGACGAGGTGGTCCTTCGGCCCGTGCCGCTCGTTGAAGAAGGGTTCGTACGGCGGCTGGGGGCGCGGCTGCACGGAGTGCAGGGTGGACCAGGTCTCGCGGTCGAGTCGGGCGAGGGCGTCCTCGTCGTCGAATGCGGCGTGACGTATGAGCGGAACCGGCATGGGGCCACCCTATGCGCGGACCGGGCGTCGTCCAGCGGATTTCCGGACGGTCGCCCGGCAGGATGGTGTCCATGGAGCGGAGGCGAATCGCGGTGGCCGGCGCGTCCGGTCTGATCGGCAGTGCGCTGGTGCGGTCCCTGCGGGCGGACGGGCACGAGGTGGTGCGCCTGGTGCGCCGTGCGCCGCGCGGCGCGGACGAGGTCCGCTGGGACCCGGCCGGGCGGTCGGTGGACCTGGCCGGGCTCGCCGGGTGCGACGCGGTGGTCAATCTGGCGGGCGCGGGGGTGGGCGACCGCCGCTGGACCCGGGCGTACAAGCAGGAGATCCGGGACAGCCGGGTGCTGGGCACGGCGACGCTCGCCGAGGCCGTCGCCTCCCTGGACGCGCGGCCGCGGGTGTTCGTCAGCGGCAGCGCGATCGGTTTCTACGGCGACACCGGGGACCGGGCCGTCGACGAGGACGCGCCGCCCGGGGAGGGTTTTCTGCCACGGCTGTGCGTGGAGTGGGAGCGGGCCGCCGCCCCCGCGCGGGAGGCGGGGGTGCGGACGGTGTTCGCGCGCACCGGGCTGGTGGTGGCCCGCGAGGGCGGGGCGTGGGGGCGGTTGTTCCCGCTGTTCAGGGCCGGGCTCGGCGGACGGCTCGGGGACGGGCGGCAGTACTGGTCGTTCATCGCCCTGCACGACGAGGTGGCCGCGCTGCGCCATCTCATCGACACCGAGAGCCTGTCCGGGCCGGTCAATCTCACCGCGCCAAAGCCGCTGACGAACCGTGAGATCACCGCGGCGATGGGCCGGGTGCTGCGCCGTCCGACGCTGCTGCCGGTGCCGGCGCCGGTGCTGCGCGGGGTGCTCGGGGAGATGGCGGGGGACGTGCTGGGCAGCGCTCGGGTGGTGCCCAGGCGGCTGCTGGAGTCGGGCTTCTCGTTCGCCTTTCCCGGCATCGAGGACGCCGTACGGGCGGCCCTGTGACGCCCGGGGTGCCCGTGGCGGCGGTGACCGGGGCCGTCCCGGCGGTGACGGGCCGTTGCGAGACCCCTGGGACCGCGTGCGACCGTCGTGCGACCGTGCTCTGCCCGTGTGCGACCGTTCCCGACCGGCCAGGGGCCTAAGGACGGCGTGAACTCGGGTATTCCTCAAGCCGGTTGAGGGCATCACTGCCCCACCTGCCGCGCAACCTCGAGGAGGGGCACGTGCTTGAGCCCGCGTATGAGGCGGACGTCGTCGTCGTGGGAGCCGGGGTCGCCGGGCTCTCGGCCGCGCACCGGCTGGTCCGTGCAGGAGTGACCACCGTGGTTCTGGAGGCCGCCCCCTGGGTGGGCGGCCGCATGTCGACGGAGAAGGTCGACGGGTTCCGGCTCGACCGGATCGGACAGCTGCTGTCCACGCCGTATCCCCACCCGGCCCTGGGCCCGGGGCTCGACGCGCTCGTGCTGCGCCCCTTCGCACCGGGGGTCCTGCTGCACAGCGACGGACGGCACCATCGCGCAAGCGTCCCGGCGCACGGGGGGAGCACAAGGGGCGCACTGCACGCCGTGCGTGCCCTGACGAGCGCCCCACGGTCGGCCGGCGCGCGACCCCGTACGCACACGGGCGAGGGGCCGGGCGCCACCGCGCCGTCCCCGGACGCCCCGCCCTCCGGACGGCTCGTCCGCGGCACGCCTCTGCGGCTGCGCTCCACGCTGGCCCGGATCGCCGCCACGCCCGTCGACCGCCTGCTGTCCCGCCCCGAGCTGCCCGCCCGGGAGGCGCTGGCGTCCCGGGGCCTGCCCGCCCGCACGGTCGACGGCTTCCTGCGTCCGCTGCTGGCCGCCCTGCTGTGCGACCCGGATCTCACCACGTCCAGCCGGTGCGCGGACCTCGCCCTGCACTCCTTCGTGTCCGGCCGGCTGTGCCTGCCGGAGGGCGGTGCGGAGGCCCTGCCGGAACTGCTCGCGCGCACCCTGCCGCCGGGCACCGTGCACACCGGCGTCCGGGTCACCTCGGTGTCCACCACCGCGGTGACCACCGCCGAGCACGGCCGGATCCGCTGTCGTGCCGTCCTGCTCGCCACCGACGCACGCGCCGCCGCCGAGTTGCTGCCCGGACTGCGCGTGCCGGACTTCCACCCGGTGACGGTGGTCCACCACACCACGGACGAGCCTCCGGAGACGGGCGGACATCTGCTGCTCGACGCGGACCGGGGCGGCCCGGTCGCCCACACGGCGGTGATCAGCCGCATCGACCCCACCCGTGCCCCCGCCGGCCGCGTCCTGGTGTCGTCGACGGTCCTGGGGACGCCCCCGCCCGACGTCGACGCCGCCGTGCGCCGCCATCTGGCCCGTCTCTACGGCACCTCCACCGCCCGCTGGGAGACCCTGGCCGTCCACCACACCCCCGAGGCCGTCCCGGCGATGCGCCCTCCGCACGACCCGCACCGCCCGGTGCGTCTGCTGGCGGGCCTGTACGTCTGCGGCGACCACCGGGACACCAGCACCGTCCAGGGTGCCCTGCGTTCGGCCCGCCGGGCCTGTGCGGCCCTTCTGAACGACCTGCGGGCCGACCGTCCGCTGCACACGGCGGACCCGCGTCCGACGTCCCCGCGCCCCGCGGCGGCCTGACCCCCACGGGCCGCCGCGGGGCCCGGCCGGCGGGACATGCCGCACCGGCGGTCCCCCACAGGGGTGCCGTGGGCTCCTCCCGCAGGTTTCCGCAGGCCGCGGGGCACGGCTCACCGGATCCGGCCCGGTCCGCACGGCACCCCCGGGTCAGCCCAGGGCGGCGACCTTGTCGCGGTAGGTGCGGACCGGAGCGGCGTCCTTGTACGGCTCCAGCCGGCGTTCGAAGTCCTTGACGTACTCCAGGGCCCGCGCCGAGCGCATGTCCGCCGCCTGGGCCGCCGCCTCGGCGCCCAGGCGGCAGGCCTGGTCCAGGTCGCCGAGGCCGAGGCGGGCGGTCGCGAGGACCACCCGGCAGAACAGGCGGCTGCGGGCGTGCGCCGGGGAGCGCAGCTGGAGCGAGCGCTCGGCGTGCTGGGCGGCGGCGCGGTACTGCTGCAGATCCCGGTGGCAGTGCGCGAACTCGTCGGCCAGCTCCGCCTCGTCGAAGGACCGTGCCCAGAACGGCACCTCGTCCCCGGGACGCGCGGCCTCCAGGCAGCGCTCGGCCCGCGCCAGGGCCGCGGTGCAGGCGCGCACCTCGCCGAGCACGCCGTGCCCGCGCGCCTCGGCGGCGTGCATCAGCGCCTGCACGACGGCCGGGGCCGCGCTGCCGAGCCCCTGCTGGGCCACGCGCACGAGCTGCACCGCCTCCCGTCCGTGCCCCAGGTAGGCGGCCTGCCGGCTCATGGTGACGAGGACGTAGGCGCCGTAGGCCCGGTCCCCCGCGGCCTGGGACAGCCGCAGGGCCTGGACGAAGTAGCGCTGGGCGAGCCCGTGCGCGGCGATGTCGTACGAGGTCCAGCCCACGAGCCGGGTCAGATCGGCGGCCGCCGCGAACAGCCGGCGCCCGGTCTGCTCCCCGTAGACGCCGCGCAGCATCGGCTCGCACTCGTGCTCCAGGTAGCGCACCAGCGCCTGGCGGGCGTGGCCGCCGCCGTACCTGTCGTCCAGGGTGCGGAACAGCTCGCTGACCGAGCGCAGCGCCGCGATGTCCCCGGCGGTGACCTTCTGGCCCGGCTCGCGCTCGGCCCGGTTCGGCACGCCCCGGCCGCGCTGCCGGGGCACCCCGGCCGGCGCCTGGTCGGAGCCCTGCGCCGCTCCGCCGGAGGAGCGGCCCTGGGCGGGGACCCTGGCCCCGGGCGCCTCGAGCCGGGCCACCCGTTCGTCGGCCCGTCCGATCAGCCAGTCCCGGCTGGGCACGACCAGCCCCGCCGGGGTGAAGGCGATCCTGCGCAGCTCGGCGTGGTTGCCGGAGTCCTTGCGCCACAGCCCGCCGACGATGTCCACGGCCTCCTCCGGCGTGGCGGCGTACTCCAGCCCCGCGTACACCGGCGCGCAGGCGTCCAGCCCCAGGTCCTGGGCGGTCAGCCGGCGGCCCAGGCGCCGGGTGAAGACCTCCGCGATGAGGGCGGGAGTGGTGCCCCGCGGCTGCTGGCCGCGCAGCCAGCGGGTGACCGACGTCTTGTCGTATCTCAGGTCGAGCCCGTGCTCGAGGCCGAGCTGGTCCACGCGGCGGGCCAGACCCGCGTTGGAGAATCCCGCTTCTGCGATGAGCGCGGCGAGCTGGCGGTTGGGAGTGCGCGGCGCGGGTCGTTGCGTCATCTGCGGTGCGGTCTCCTGACTTTCAGGTGTCCACGCGGTCGCGTGGATGCCCGGATTGCCTGTGAGCAGCCTTGACGGCCTCATGAACGGCGCGAATGTAGCGGAGAGTGAGCAGCCGACTGCGCCCTTTCGCCAGCATTCATCCGATCGTGTGAGGATTTGCTGTGCGACTGACGCCCGGCGAACGGACGTACAGTGGCGTGGGCGCGCTGCGTGCCCCTTGACCTTCCGAGGGAGGCATCTGCCGTGAGAGAGCTGCGGTTCGTCCGCATGGGATTCGGTGCCGAGGCCGTGGACTACCAGGTGGCCTGGGACGAGCAGCGCCGGGTGCACGCCGCCCGGTTCGCGGACGAGATACCCGACACCGTGCTGCTCCTGGAACACCCGCCGGTCTACACGGCCGGCCGGCGCACCGCGGACAGCGAGCGCCCGCTCGACGGCACTCCCGTGATCGACGTGGACCGCGGCGGCAAGATCACCTGGCACGGCCCCGGCCAGCTGGTCGGCTACCCGATCCAGAAGCTGCCCCGCCCGGTGGACGTGGTGGCCCATGTGCGGCGCCTGGAGGAGGCCCTGATCCGCACCTGCGCGGACTTCGGCCTCGAGACCACCCGGGTCGAGGGACGCAGCGGGGTGTGGGTCCTCGGCGACCCGGTCGAGCAGCGGCCGTCGCTGGGCGGGCTGTCCCTGGACTTCGATCCCCGGCTGACCGACGAGGAGTTCGACCCGCGGCTCAGCGGCCCGGAGTACGCCCCCTCCAACGCCGGCCAGCGGCGCGAGGACCGCAAGATCGCCGCGATCGGCATCCGGGTCGCCAAGGGCGTCACGATGCACGGCTTCGCCCTGAACGTGAACCCCGACAACAAGTGGTTCGACAAGATCATCCCCTGCGGGATCCGCGACGCGGGGGTCACCTCGCTGGCGAACGAGCTGGGCCGGGACGTGACGGTCGAGGAGGTCCTGCCGGTCGTCGAACGGCATCTGCGCGACGTGCTGGGCAACGCCGACCTGAAGCCGCGGCAGATCGAGAGGACGCCGGCCTGAAGCGCCCCGCCCGGCGCACGGGGGGGGCGGCCCGAGGACCGCTCGGGACGCACGCGTGAGCCGCTGCGGAACCGTCCGGGCCGGGCCCGCCGCGGCGCCGCCGGGGGCCGGCCCGGACGGTTCCGCAG
>NZ_MUME01000015.1 GCF_002155915.1 Streptomyces thermovulgaris
GAGGACGGGGGCCGGGGGGCGGTCCGGGAGGAAGGCATGGGTCCGGGTCCGCAGCCACTCGTCCTTGTAACGGTCGGCCCGCCGGTGCCAGTTGAGGATGCCGGCCATCCAGTTCTGCAGGTCGGCGACATAGTCCCGCAGGGTTGTGCGGGCCTCCTCGGACAGGGCGAAGTCCTCGCAGAGGACGGGGAGTTCGTGCTCCACCACATGCTCGAACTGGCGCATGCGCCGGGTCATCAGGTCGTGGACGACGTCGAGTGCGGCCGGGTAGTCGATGCCGAGGAAGTGCTGGACGACGAGGATCGCGTTGTGGATCTCGCCCTCGTACTCGATCTCCTTCTGGTACGAGAAGACGTCGTTGAGCAGGCAGGCGTAGTCGGTGGCCGCGTTCTCCAGGGAGCGGACCGGGCCGCTGCGGTGGACCTCGGGCGGGATGGCCGGGCCGTGGCCCATCCGGCACAGGCTCAGGGTGAGGCCGGAGCCGAAGGTGGCGCGCCGCATCTCCAGGTAGTCGACCGGGTCGGGGATGCGGTTCTGGATCTGGTTGGACAGCTCCCACACCCAGCTCTCGGTCATCGTGTCGACCGCCTGTTTGAGGGTGCGCCGCTGGTCGGGGGTCATCCCGGCGGTGGTGCGCGCCCACAGGTCGGTCAGGGCGCGCTCCATGGCGTTCACGGGGACGGGCGGTGTCTCCCCCTCGACGGGCATGCAGGCCGACAGCCGGGCCGTGGTCGCCTTCGCGGCGGCCAGGTCGCGGCGGTGGCCGTAGACCAGGGGGTAGTAGTCGTCGCCGTAGGTGCCGAAGGCGAGCCACTGCGCGCTCAGGTCGAGGGCCTCGGGGGTGGCGTCGGGGTCGAGGCCCGCCGAGCACAGCGCGAGGTCGCAGGCGGCGAGCTTGTCCTCGTCCCACACGCCCTCCGCGAGGATGCCCATGCGCCGGCACCACTCGGCCAGGGTGCGGCGGGCCCGGTCCAGGTGCGGGCTGAGCTGGAGGGAGTAGGGCATGTACAGGTCGGGGATGCGGGAGGGGCCGACCTTCTGGAAGGGCACGTGCGTGTGGGCGCGCAGCCTCCTGCGCTCCTGCCTGAGCGGTACGGCGGACGTCGCCGTGGCGCCGGCCGCCGCAAGCAGCGTGCTCACGTCGGCCGCGGAGGTGCCGGAGCCGGAGGGGCGCTGCCAGGGGGCGGTGGAGCGGGCCCGCTCGTTCATGTACCGGCTGGAGCGCATGTGCCACTCGTGGCCGCCGGACTGCCAGTCCTGCAGCCCCTTGGTGTAGGCCGCCACCGCCGCGACCTCGTCCGGGATGAGGCCCTTCTCCGCGGCCAGTGCGGGCACTTCGGTGAGCGCGGTGTGCTCGAACTGGTGCAGCCGGGAGGTCAGGACGTCGTTGACGAGTTCGGCGGCCTCCTGGGTGGTGCAGCCGAAGAAGTGCTCCAGGACCAGGACGCCGTTGCTGAGCTCCCCTTCGTCCTCGACCTCCCGCTGGTAGGAGAACAGGTCGTTGCGCAGGTGCACGGCGTCGGAGAAGGTCTCCATCAGCACCCTGAGCGGCCGGGAGCCGGCGACGGAGGCGGGCACTTCGGCGGTCGCGTACTCCACGAGCCCGGCCGACCAGGGCGCGCCGCCGACCTTGCGGCGCATCTCGATGTACTCGACGGGATTGGCGATCCGCCCCTCGTTGATGTTGGACAGCTCCCACAGGGACTCGTTCAGCAGGTGCTCGGTGGCCACCGCGAACCGCCGGCGCCAGCCGGCCGACATCGACGGCACCGTACGGGCCCACAGGTCGGCGAGTCCGGCCTCGACCGGGTTCTGCGGCTCGGGCACGGGCGTGGCAAGGTCCAGCGGCATGAACAGGGGAAGCCGGTCCAGGTGCTCCTTGCCCCCGGTGCGGTCCTGGCCGCGTTTGAAGGTCTCCAGGAAGTGGTCGTCGAAGAAGAAGACCCACACGTACCAGTCGGTGATGAGGGACAGGGCGGGGCCGTCGCAGTCGGGGTGGGTGTAGGCGCAGAGCAGTCCGTAGTCGTGCGCGTCGAGGTCGGCCTGCTCCCAGATGCCGGAGCCCTCCAGCATCCCCATCTCGCGCGCCCACTGCCTCGAGTGGGCACGGGCCTCGTCGACGTGCGGATTGAGCCGCGCGGGATACGGCATGTAGAAGTGCGGGAGTTCGAAGGGCTGCTGCGTCATGGCCGGGCCCTACCCGTGACGTCCCGGCGGCATCCACGGGCCCGGCCCCGATCACACCTTCGCGTGAACCGGTCGTGAACCGGTGGGCGACAAGGGCTGTTCTCAGGTTCTGACCTGGATCAGCGCATGGGTGCCGCTGGTGCGCCAGCGTCCGTCGCCGGTGGCGTCCAGCGCGGCCCGCACGGTCGCGTCCAGGCCGGTGATCACGTCGGACTTCAGGGTGCGCAGGGCGGCGACGGGGCCGGGGAAGTGGGCGGTGACGTCCGCGAACGGCGTGGTCGGGGGCCACAGCCGGTCGCCGACCAGACGCCGGTAGTTCAGGTCGCCCTTGAGCACGGTCAGTGCGGCCGCGGCGAACTCCTCGCGCAGGTCGTCGGGCATCGCGGCGTACGGCAGCGGGGCGCAGAAGAAGGGGTGGGTCCGGATCTCGAGCCGGCCGTCGGTCATCGCCGTCCACAGGCGGCGTCCGTATCCGGCGGCTGCTCCGGGGGCGCCGGCCAGCCGGCGCACGGCGTCGACGACGTCGGCGGTGGTGGCGTCGGAGACGTAGTACGGGTACGGCTTGACGTGCACGACCGCCCGTTCGACGCGGCCGTGGGCGAGGAGGTGGGCGATCAGGAGGAGGTCGGGGACGAGTTCGCGGCCCGCGTTGTCGGCGACCAGGCAGAGCGTGCCGGCCTGGGAGGAGGGCGGCAGCAGCGACCAGAACGCCGCGCTGTCGTCGGCGACCAGACCGGGGGCGGGCCGGGCGGTCCCCTGCGCCGGGGTGCTCTGCCCCGGGGTGCTCTGCGCCGAGAGCCGGAAGCCCAGGTCGGCGCGGTTGCCCCAGAGCGAGCCGTGCAGCAGGGCCGCGGCACGCTCCGGTGCCGGCTCGTTCTCCAGCGCGTCCAGTGCCGCCAGTTCCTCGTCCGTCTCCGGGGAGTCGAGTTCGGCGAGCTTGGACGGACGGAAGGGGTCGATGCCCTGCCAGGGGCCGGGGGCGAAGTAGCCGACGGCCTCCAGGAGGCGGCGGTAGAAGTAGCTCTCGGACCACAGCCACGGCACCTCGAACCAGGACCGGCCCGTGTACTGCTCGAGTCCCCAGGCGTGCCAGCGGTCCCGGTCGGGCGCGTCGGCGGGAAGGTCCTCGATCACGCCCTTCGTGCAGCTGTCCAGCAGCGCGTCGAGGGCGCGGCGCTGGGCGGGGCCGTAGGGGAAGGCCTCCCGCACCTGCCGGATGACGGCCGGGTGCCGCTCGGCCAGCACGCTGTGCGGGAAGGAGCCGGGCTCGTCGGCGCGGAGCACGGGCGCGGAGGGGGTCGCGGACATGCGCCTCACCGTACCGTGCGGGTCACACGACGGCGATCTCCCGCTCCAGCCGTGTGGCGAGGCTCAGATAGCGGGGGCGCCGGTGCACCGGCACCAGGCCGCGGATCAGCAGGTGCCACATCTCGGTCGTCCTGCGGGGCAGCCGTGCCAGGGGTTCCAGGGACCGGCCGGCGACCCGGGTGCCGACGAAGAAGCAGACCATGGAGTGCGCGACGGCGTGGACGTCGACGTCCGGCTGTATGTCGTACTCCCGTGCGGCGCCGAGGAGTTTGCGGGTGATGATCTCCAGCCACTCGGTGAAGGGGTGCCGCAGCGGCGGGCGCACCTGCACGCCTCCGGTGGCGAGCCGCAGGCCGGCCCGGATGATCGGGCCCTCCACGGCGAGCCGGGTGAGCGCGTAGGTGATGCGGATCAGGGCCTCCAGCGAGGAGCAGCCGCGCTCGTCCACGTCGCTGGTCACCTGGTGGGCGGCCTGGGACTGCAGCTCCATGATGGCCTGGGCCAGGTCCTCCTTGGCCGCGAAGTGGAAGTACAGGGCGCCCTTGGTGACCTTCGCATGCGCGACGATGTCGCTGAGGCTGGTGCGCTCATAACCCTTCTGGTCGAACAGCTCGGCGGCGGCTCTGATGATCGTCGCGCGAGTCTGCTCGGCGCGTAACTGCCTCGGCATCGACAGGACACTCCCGGGGCCGTGACGAACGGGGCATGCCGTTTGTTCCCACTCGCGTACACGATAACCCACGGCCCTGCGGCGTCCATCCGCCTCCTGGGGACCACTTGGATCTTCAACAACACTTTGTCACAAGCGTCTTGATCCCGCGCGGCGGCCCCGTCGCCCCGTCCGCCTTTCCGGTCCGTCGCTCCCGCACCGGCCGAAGAACGCCTTTCCGGTCCCGCCGGACGGGCCGCGGCCCGTCCGGCGGGACCGAGGACGCCGCGCGCCGCTGCCGCCGGGCGGCGCCGCGCGGTGCCGGTGTCCCTCGGGGGGCGCCGTCCGGATCCGTGTCCATGCCGGTGCCGGACGGCGCCGAGAAGCAGGTCAGTTGACGTAGACGGGGGATCCGGAGGCGGTGACCGGGGCGTACTTGGCGGTGAAGTAGCCGTTGTTGAAGCACAGCGACGAGCCGGACACCTTGGTGAACTGCTGGTTGGTGAAGGCGATGCTGTTGTCGGTGTTGTCGGCCTTTCCGGTCAGGGAGCTCGCCCTGTAGACACAGGTGACGGTGCCCAGCAGGGTGCGCAGACTGACCGTGGTCTGGATGGACGAGCCGGCGGGGGGAGTCACGGTGAGGGTGCCGGCGGAGTCCACGGTGGCGGTGTACGGCAGGTTGTCGATCGTGATGGCGTTGATGCCGAGCACACCGACGACACTGCTGCTGCAACTGCTGCTGTCGAAAGTGTGCGCGGTCACCGACTCCGTCGCCGTGCCGGGGGCGGCCGGGTTGTCGGTGACGGTGGCGGTGAAGGTCGACGCGGTGCAGGAGACACCGCTGGTTCCGGTCGCGCTGGAGTAGAACGTGGCGGCGGTGCCGCTCGCCAGCTGGGCGGTCAGGACCTCGCCGACCGCGACCGGGGTGCCGCCGACGCCGCCGGTGGTGAGCACCGCGCCGCTGGCCGCGGAGGCGGGGGCGACCGCCGGAAGCGTCAGGGCGGCGGCAGCGGCGGCGAGGGTGAGGAAGGAACGCTTGCGCATGCGGTGACCTCGTTTCTGAGTGGGGATCGAATGAGGTGATGACGCCGCGAACGAAGAAAGCGAAAGCTCGGAGAAGAGCGGGAAAGAACGAGCGAGAAGCGATGAAGCACCGGGGAAGAGCAGGGGAACGAACGGAAACCCGGTGTGCCTCGGGAAGAAGCGCGACGGTGCCGCGCGACGGATCCGGCGCCACGGATCCGGGGGAGTCAGCCAGAGTTGTAGAACCGACGATCCGTCAACGTCAAGGTTTTTCACGTAAGTTGGGCCGGAAACCGGGATTCGGGACCAAGGCGGCACACCATGGCCACCTTTCTTTCACACCTGTCTTGACCCCCGGGTGTAACCATCGGTAACTTCATCGTTCGTTACTGCCGCGTAACGAGAAAGCCCTTGCGCCCGCCGGGAGATGTCCCGGTGGGCGTGGCTGCCGCTGTCCGCGCCAGGACAACGGGCCGCTGCACTCCGAATCAGCATGACCATGCCCCCAGGAGCAGACATGGCCTCGTCCTCGAACCTCCCTCCGTCCGACGACACCCTCTCCGAGCACGCGGAAAGCGATTCCGCCGGCACGGACAGACGCGGCCGGGTCCGGCTGCGCCGCGCCGCGGTCATGGCGGTGCCGGCGACCCTGGCCCTCGCCGGGATGGCGGTCCTCACCGCACAGGGTGCGCTCGGCGTGCAGTTCGCCATCTCCGGAATGCCGTTCACGGTCACCGCGACCGAGCTGAACGGCACCGGCTTCGCACAGTTCGGCTCCCTGGACAACATGATCGAGGACAGCCCCAACGCCGGGGACACCGGCGGACAGGTGCTGGTGGTCACCTCCGCGATCAAGAGCGCGACCCTGACCAAGCTGTGCCAGAGCGTCGACCTCGGCGCCACCAATCTGCTGATCACCGCGGGCAGCGGTGCGGACAAGGTGACCGCCACCGACCTGACGACCGACTCCACCGAGCTGTCGGGCAACGCCTCGTTCAAGAACATCGAGATCGGCAACGACGCGAGCACCCTGACCAAGGCGGGCGTCCAGGGCCCGGCGGGCGTGTTCAGCCAGCAGGCGGACACGGTACGGATCACCAACCTGCGGCAGACCAACTACGCCACGACGGCGGGCGTGTTCAAGCTGCCGGGCCTCAAGCTCCGCTTCAGCGAGTCGGGTTGCTGAACCAATGACGCACGAGATGTCCGTAGCGGCGAGGACGGCTCCGGCCGCGGCACGGCCGGGGCCGCGGGCCGCCTTCCGCCGCTGGCGGTCCAACCGGCCGTTCTGGGGCGGAGTGCTGCTCACCCTGGGCGGAGCGGAGATCCTGCTGACCGAGAAGGCGTCGCTGAAGGTCGTGCTGCACCTCGGGATGCAGGGGCTGGCCGGCTATCTGCTGCCCTCGCTGATGGTGCTGTGCGGGCTGCTGACCCTCTTCAATCCGGCCCAGCGCCTCTTCTACTCCTGGACCGGCATCCTGCTGTCCCTGGGCACCTGGCTCACCTCCAACCTCGGCGGCTTCTTCGTCGGCCTCCTCCTCGGAGCGACCGGCAGCTGCCTGATCTTCGGCTGGCTCCCGGACCAGGAGCCACGGCGTGCCCGCAGAAAACGGCGCGGACGAACGGCCCGCTGAGGCCGCCGAAGGCCGCCACCGCACGGTGGCGGCCTTTTCTTCGTCTCCCGGCCCTCCGCTTCCCCCGGCCCCCGCTCTCCCGTGCGGTCCCGCGCGTCGCACCGGCCCGGGCGGTCGGCACCGGCCCGGCGGCCGACGCCTGCCCGGACGCCGTTCCAGGTGCGGATCCAGGCAGTCGCATGCGGCCGAAACCCACCGGAACTTATCCGAGGCCCCGTCAGTTTCTACATTGTTGTAGATCTGGGCCGGCCCCCGGTCCCGGATCGTGTCCGACCGACTTCGACACCTGGAGAACACATGGCTCTGTGGGACCGCATCAAGGAATCCGCGGCGCAGATGCAGAACCAGCTCATGGCGAAGAAGAACGAGCTGAAGAGCGGCGCCTTCCGGGACGCGAGCATGGCGATGTGCGCGCTGGTGGCCGCCGCCGACGGCACCGTCGACCCCTCGGAGCGGCAGCGCGTCGCCCAGCTGATCGCCACCAACGAGGTCCTGCAGAACTTCCCGGCGGACGATCTGCGCCGGCGCTTCGAGGAGAACCTCTCCAAGCTCCTCACCGACTTCGACTTCGGCAAGGTGAGCGTGCTGCAGGAGATCGCCAAGGCGAAGAAGAAGCCCGCCGAGGCCCGTGCCGTGATCCAGATCGGCATCGTCATCGGCGGCGCCGACGGCCACTTCGACATGACCGAGCAGGCCGTGGTCCGTGAGGCCTGCTTCGCCCTGGGCCTGCCGCCGCACGAGTTCGACCTCTGAGCCGACGGAGTCCGGGGCCTTTCGTCCGGGCCCTGCCGGCCCGGGCGAAAGGCCCCGATGGCGTCTCGCCGTGTCGAGCGGTTCCGGGGGTGATGTTCGCCACATGACGACACCAGGGGCGTGCCCCGCGGGTGCCGGCGCAATACCGCGCAACTGCCGTGGACGGCAAGAAAGATCACGATGCGGCACCGAGAACCGGCCACGGGATCCAATCACTTGACTACCTGCGGTCACACAAGGTTGGCTCCGGCTCAGCGAGAGTCACCCGGAGGGCCTGCGTCCGCCGGGCCCACCCTTGCTCGCGTGGATCCCAAGCTCGGCTGTACAGCGAGGTGTCACCCCTCATGAACACTCCTCCCCCGCCTGACGCCTCCCCCAGAACCGTGCGCGGCACGGCCGCAGCGATCGTCGCCGTCCTCTGCCTGCTCCTCACCGGCTGCTCCGGCTCCGACGGGGACGACTCCGGCGGCAAGGGCGGCGCACGCATGAAGGTCGCCCTGGTCACCCATGGGGCGCCGGGCGACGTCTACTGGGACCTGGTGCAGAAGGGAGCCCAGGCCGCGGCGGCCAAGGACGGCATCGACCTGACGTACGCGAGCGACTCCGACCCCGCGGGGCAGGCGAAACTGGTGCGGGAGGCCATCCGCGACAAGACCGACGGGATCGCCGTGACCCTGGCCAAGCCGGAGGCGATGAAGGGCCCGATCGCCGAGGCCAAGGCCGCCGGCATACCGGTGGTCAGTCTCAACTCCGGCATCGACGCCTGGAAGGCGACGGGGGCCCTGGCGTACTTCGGCCAGGACGACGGCCTCGCCGGCCGTGCCGTCGGCGAGCGGCTGAACGGCCTCAAGGCCAAGCACACGCTGTGCGTCATCCACGAGCGGGGCAACGTCGGCCTGGAGGCGCGCTGCGCCGGCCTGAAGAAGACGTTCACCGGCCGGACCCAGATGCTGTACGCGGACGGCACCGACATGGACGCCGTGACCGACTCCATCGCCGCGAGCCTGCGCCAGGACCCGAGCATCGACCAGGTCGTCACGCTGGGCGCGCAGTACGCGCTCGCGGCGGTGAAGGCGGTGAAGCAGACACGCGGCACGGTCCATGTCGCCACCTTCGACCTCAACAAGGACCTCGTCGCCGCGATCCGCCAGGGGAAGGTCCAGTTCGCCGTGGACCAACAGCCCTATCTGCAGGGGTATCTGGCCGTGGACGCGCTGTGGCTGCACCGCACCAACGGCAACGTCAGCGGCGGCGGCGTGGCCCCGGTGCTCACCGGCCCGGCCTTCGTGACCGGGAAGAACGTGGCCGCGGTGGCGAAGTACGCCGCCAACGGCACCCGTTGACGCACGCACCGCGCGCCCGCCGGCCCTTCCCCTGGCCGCCCCCGTCCCTGCTTCCCGCCTTCCGCCGAACGCCTAGGACGACGATGCCTCCACGGACAGGTATACGACGCCGTATCGGCTCCATACGCCTTTCCCTGATCCTGCTCGCGCTGGTCCCCAGCGTCACCCTCGCCGCCATGTGGGGTGTGACGACGACACAGATGTTCTCCGAGGGCCTTCGCCTCCGGTCGCAGACGCAGCTGAGCAGATCCACCGGTGCCATGGGCACCGAGGCGACGCTGGCGTTGCAGCGCGAGCGCAGGCTGTCGGCCCTGTGGCTGGCCACGGGGCGCGGCCGGGCCGAACTGTACGCGGCCCGCAAGCGGACGGACGCGGCGGTCGCCGAGCTGGTCGGCCAGACGGAGGCGATCCGCAAGGCGCCGTCCCGGGTCAGGGACCGGTTGTACTCGGTCGTGGCGTCGGCGGGCAGTCTGGAGTACTACCGGGGCCAGGTCGACCACCCCACCGACATCACCCCCGAGCAGGCGCTGGACCAGTACACCTCGATCATCGACGCCCAGATCCACACCTTCCGGGAGCTCTCCGAGGTCGACGACGGCGACCTGACCTCGCAGGCCGGACCGCTCGTCGCGATCGAGCACGCGGCGGAGCTGGTCTCCCAGCAGGACGCCCGGCTCATCCTGGCCTGGCCGACCGGCCGTCTCGACCACGAGGCCTGGACGCAGATCTCCCAGCTGATCCACACACGCCGCTGGCTGGTCCAGGACCAGATCGTCCCGTCCCTGCGCGGCAGCGCCAAGACCCAGGCCGAGCAGATCCTGCAGAGCAGCGACTGGCGGGCCCTCGAGCGCCTCGAGGAGCAGATCCTGGCCGCCCGGCCCGCCGGTTCCGGCGACACCCGGACGGTCCGGCTGCCCGACGAGCAGCAGCGCTGGCGCACCGCGCTGGCCAGGCTGAGCGTCCAGTACGAGCAGTTGATCAAGGAGCAGACGGAGGCCCTGCTGGACCGCAGCGCCGGCCAGGCGCGCCGCCTGCTGATCACGTCCGCCCTGCTGAGCGCCGCGGGCCTGGCCGCCGTGCTGCTGTGCGTCGTGATGTCCTGGCGGATCACCCGGTCGCTGTCCCGGCGGCTGCACGGCCTGCGGATGGCCACCCTGAGCCTGGCCCAGGAGCGGCTGCCCGACGTGGTCGCCCGTCTCGAACGGGGCGAGAAGGTCGACGTGGACCGCGCGGCCCCGTCGCTGAACTACGGCCACGACGAACTCGGCCAGGTGGCCAGGGCGTTCAACACCGCGCAGCGCACGGCCGTGAACACCGCGGTCGAACTCGCCGACGCCAGGCGCGGCTTCCAGAAGGTCATCCTGGGCATCGCCCGGCAGAGCCAGAACCTGGTCAACCTCCAGCTGAGCAAGCTGGACGCCCTGGAGCGCGAGCACACCAACCCCGCCGTTCTCCAGGGGCTGTACGAACTGGACTCCATCGCCAGCCAGTTGCGCCGCTACGAGGAGAACCTCGTCATCATCAGCGGCGAGCAGCCCCGGCGCAGCTGGGCCGAACCGGTCGCGCTGATCGACATCCTGCGCAGCGCCATCGGCGAGGTCGCCCAGTACCAGCGGGTGGAGGTGCACGCCGACGAGGAGGTGAGCATCGCGCCGCCGGCGGTGGCCGACGTGATCCATCTGCTGGCGGAGCTCATCGACAACGCGACCGTCTACTCCCCCGCGCCCGCCCCCGTGGTGGTGCGGACGGCGCTGGTGGCCAAGGGCCTGGCCATCGAGATCGAGGACCGCGGCCTCGGCATGTCCGAGGAGGAGTACGCCACGCTCAACGAGCACTTGGCGGTGCCCCCGAAGTTCGACGTGGTGGCGCTGGCGGACGACCTGCGGCTCGGCATGTTCGTGATCGCCCGGCTGGCCAACCGGCACGGCATCACCGTCACGCTGCGCTCCTCGCCGTACGGCGGCACCACGGCCATCGTGCTGCTCCCGCACGACATCGTGGTGCAGGAGCCCCCCGGCTCCGCGGCCCCGGGGGCCGGAACCGACGACGCGGCCGGCACCGCCGAGGCGGCCGAGGAAGCCGGCACCGGCGGCTCCCGGGCCGTCGCCAAGGCCGCGCCGTCCCCGCGGACCGGCCCGCACGCCGCCCCGGCGCGGACCTCCCCGGCGCGGACCGCCGTCGCCGAGATCCCCCGCAGCGACGGGCTCGCACCGCTGCCGCGCCGGATACCGCAGACCAGCCTGGCCGCCGAACTCCGCGAGGAGCCGCCGCCGGTCGACGCGCACTCCCCGGACGACGGCGAGGACTTCACCGCGGAACGCGCCGCCTCCTCCCTGGCCGGCTTCCAGCGCGGCACACGCAGGGCCCGCGATGAGGACGAACCGGTGCCGAACGGTCGGCAGGACGCGCCGCCGGAGGACGAGGACCCCTCCTCCCGCCGCGAGCGCACCCCCGGCCGTGATATGACCACCACCGAACGCTGATGAAGGACACCGACATGACACACGCCGCCCCCGCCACGCACACCCAGCTCGATCAGCTGCTGACCGGACTCGTCGACCGGGTCGCCGAGGTGAGCCACGCCGTCGTGCTCTCCGAGGACGGACTGGTGGTCAGCAAGTCCACCGGTTTCCCGCGCGACGACGCCGAACGTCTCGCGGCGACCGCCTCCGGTCTGATGAGTCTCAGCAAGGGCGTCAGCATGGACTTCCGTGGCGGCCCGGTGCGGCAGGCCCTCATCGAGATGGCCAACAGCTACCTGATCCTCACCTCGGCCGGTCCCGGGGCCCATCTGGTCGTCCTGACGGGCCCCGGCGCGGACGTCGGTGTGGTGGCCTATCAGATGAACATGCTGGTGAAGAAGATCGGCGAGCACCTCAAGCAGGCGCCGCGCACCGGTGCCGCCTCGGCGGGCAGCGGCGAGTGAGGTGAGCGGCGGCGACCCGACGGGCCGTCTGGTACGGCCCTTCACCCTGACCGGGGGACGGACCCGGCCGAGCCGCGCCGACTTCACCCTCATCACCCTGGTGACCGCGGTGGATCCGCCTCCCCCCGCAGCCGTACGGCTGCAGCCGGAGCATCTGCGGATCCTGCGGCACTGCGCTCGGCCGGTCGCGGTCGCGGAACTCGCCGCTCATCTGGATCTTCCGGTGAGCGTGATCGTCATCATGCTCTGCGACCTGCTGGAGGCGGGCCGGATCACCGTGCACCCGCCGCGTGAGGTGTCCGGTGCGCCGGACATGGAACTGCTGCAGAAAGTGAGGGACGGTCTTGCCCGACTCTGACACCGCCGTACGGGCACCCGCGCCTCCCGACACGGTCAAGATCCTGATCGCCGGCGGGTTCGGCGTCGGCAAGACCACGATGGTCGGATCCGTCAGCGAGATCGAGCCGCTGAGCACGGAGGAGCATCTGACCGCGGCGGGTCTGGACGTCGACGACCTCGACGGCATCGAGGAGAAGCAGACCACCACGGTCGCCCTGGACTTCGGCCGCATCACGATCAGCGACGACCTCGTGCTGTACCTCTTCGGCACGCCGGGGCAGCAGCGGTTCTGGTTCATGTGGAACGACCTGGCCCTGGGCGCCCTGGGCGCCGTGGTCCTCGTCGATGTGCGCAGGCCGAAGGTGAGCTTCGCCGCGATCGACTTCTTCGAGCGCCGGCACATCCCCTTCGTGGTCGCCGTCAACGGCTTCCACGGGAAGCACCCCTACCCGGTGGAGGACATCCGGGAGGCCCTGGCGCTGGCGGAGGACGTCCCGGTGGTGCTGTGCGATGCGCGCAAGCGCGAGTCCTGCCGGGACGTGCTGATCGTCCTCCTCGACCATCTGATCACCTCCGCCGCGCGGGAGGAGGCCCGCGGCTGAGCGGGCGGGGGCCCCTGCGGCGCGGACGGCACCCCCGCGGTGCCGTCCGCGCCGCCCCGTGGTGCGTCAGCCGAGGCCGACCGACCTCAGCCAGGCCCTGGCGACGTCCAGCGGGTCCTTCTTCTCCACCTGCACCTGGGTGTCCAGGCGCAGCAGGGTGGCCGTGTCCAGCCTGGCGGAGACGGCGTTGAGCGCGTCCACGCCCTCGCGGGGCAGGGCGGCCCGGCGCACCAGCGGCTGGACGTTCTGGAACCCGAAGAGGTTCTCGGGGTCCTTCAGGACGACGAACTTCTCCTCGGCGATGGTCGGGTCCGTGGTGAAGACGTCCGCGGCCTGCACGATGTTCTTCCTCAGTGCCGCCCGGGTCAGCGGGCCGCCCGCGTCCAGCGCCTTGAAGGACTTGAACTCGAGCCCGTACACCTCCTTCAGGCCCTTCAGTCCCTGCCGGCGGGTCTGGAACTCCGGCGAGCCTCCGATGACCAGGTCCCCGGCGATGTCCTTGAGGTCCGCGAGGGAGGACTCCTCGGTGAGGCGGTACTTCCTCGCCGTCTCCTGGTTGACGGTGACGGAGTCCTTGTTCTGCGCGGGCGCCGGCTCCAGCAGGGCCAGTCCGGGGGCCAGTGCGGCGTTGATCGCGGCCGTCGTCGCGGCGACCGTTCTCGGGGCGGCCTCGGGGTCGAGGTAGGCCAGCAGCGCGCCGTTGTACTCGGGCAGCAGGGTGACCGTGCCGTTCCTGATCAGGCCGTAGGTGGTCTCGCGGCTGCCGATGTTGGGCCGGTAGGAGACCTTGATGCCCTCGGCCTTCAGGGCCTCGCCGTAGAGGTAGGCGAGCAGGGTGCTCTCGGCGAAGTTGTGGGAGCCGACGACGACCGTGCCGCCGTCCGTCCCGCCCTCCGAGAGCGGGTCCTTTCCGGAGGGCGACGCGCACCCCGCGAGAAGCGCCGCGACGGCGACGAGTGCGGCGACGGCTGCGGCAAGGTGCCGTGTGCCGGCCCGGGTGCTCCGCGCACGAGAAGTCATTCGCCGATCCAATCCGGCGGCCTCCTGTCGATCAAGGGGCATCGTTCCTCAACGCGCCCCGGCGTATGTCCGGTTGACACCTCTTCGGCCGTGGGCGGCCGGGCCCGCACGCCCGGGGCGGTGCGGCGTCGTGTCCGCGCCCTGCCGCCGGCCGCCCTCCCGTCAGCCACCGCGCCGCACCCCCGGTGACACCACGGCCCGGCCCACCGCCCAGAACACCGCGAGCGTCACCAGCGCCAGCCCGGCGACCAGGGCGGCCCCGCCCGCGACCTTCTCGTAGTCGCGCTGGTAGAGGCCGTCGACGATGTACCGCCCCAGACCGCCGAGGCTGACGTACGCGGCGATGGTGGCCGTGGAGACGATCTGGACGGCCGCCGAGCGCAGACCGCCGAGGATCAGCGGGAGCGCGACGGGCAGTTCCACCTGAAGGAGGATGCGGGCCTCCCCCATGCCCATGCCGCGGGCCGCGTCCACCAGGGGCGGGTCGACGGAGCGCAGCGCCTCGTACGTCGTCACCAGGATCGGCGGGACGGCGAGGAGGACCAGCGGGATCATCACGGGGACCGTGCCGAAGCCGAGCAGGAGGAACATCAGCACCAGCAGGCCGAAGCTGGGCAGTGCCCGCCCGGCGGTGGCGATCAGGGCGAGAGCGGTGCCGCCGCGCCCGTAGTGCCCGGTGAGCAGGCCGGCCGGCAGTCCGACGGCGGCGGCGAGGGCGAGCGCCAGCAGCGAGTACCGGATGTGCTCGGCCAGGCGCGTGGGGATGCCGTCGTAGCCCTGCCAGTGGGCGCCGTCGCCGAGGAAGGAGACGACGAAGTGGAGCACGTTCACCGGCCGGCCTCCTTCGGGGCGGGTGCGGTCGCGTCGGGCCGGGCGGCCCTCGGCGTCCGGCGCCGGGCGCCGCGCGGCATCCAGGGGGTCAGCAGCAGGCGCAGAAGGACCAGCGCGCCGTCGGCGAGGACGGCCAGGGCCGCCGTGGTGACCACGGAGTTCACCGCGAGTTCGGGCCGGTGGTAGACGGTGGCGGCGTGGAGCAGGTTGCCGAGGGCGCCCTGGTTGCCGATCAGCATGCCGACGCTGACGAGGGAGATGCTGGAGACGGTGGCCACCCGCAGCCCCGCGATGATCGCGGGCACCGCGATCGGCAACTGCACCTGCACATACCGCCGTACGGGGCCGAAGCCCATCGCGGTGGCGGCGGCGAGCGTCTCCGGCGGCACCGAGCGGACGCCGTCGACGACGGCCGGGACGAGGACGACCAGGCTGTAGACGGCGAGCGGGATCATCACGGTCAGCTCGCTCTGGCCGGTGTAGTCGATGAGGACGACGAAGAACGCCAGCGACGGAACGGCGTACAGCACGGTCGTCAGGCTCAGCACGGGCGGGTACAGCCAGCGGAACCGTACGCACAGCTGGGCGAGGGGCAGGGCGGCGACGAGGCCGGCCAGGACCGGCAGCAGGGCCTCGCGCAGATGCAGACCGATCAGGCCGAACCAGCTGTGCTGGAGATCGCTCGGGATGTCGAAGAAGCCGTTCATCCGGCGACCCGGTCCCAGCTCCCGGCGGCGGTGCGGCTCCCGGCGTGGGCGCTGCGGACGGCCTCGCCGATGGTCTGCTGGGAGACGACGCCGAGCACGCGTCCGGTGCCGTCCACGGCGACCGCCCAGCCGGTCGGCGAGAGCACGGCGCCGTCCAGGGCGGCGCGCAGGGAGTCGCTGCCGTACTCGAAGGGCCGTCCGTGGGGCAGAAGCCGGGCCGGGTCCGGGGGCCCGGCGAGGAGCGCCTCCGGCTCGCCCCAGCCGAGGGGCCTGCCGTCGCGGTCGGTGACGAGGAGGTAGGGCAGGCCGGGGGCGGCACGGGCGGCGATCTGCTCGGCGGTGCAGTCCACGGTCACGACCGGGGACTTCTGCAACGGCAGTCCCCCGGAGGGGAGGAAGGACAGCCGGCGGATGCCGCGGTCGGCGCCGAGAAAGTCCTCGACGAAGGCGTCGGCGGGGGCGGCCAGCAGCTCGGCGGGCGGGGCGCACTGGGCGAGCCGGCCGCCGGCGCGCAGCACCGCGACCCTGGTGCCGAGCCTGACGGCCTCGTCGATGTCATGGGTGACGAAGACGATCGTCTTGCCCAGCTCGTCCTGGATGCGGAGCAGTTCGTCCTGGAGTCCTTTGCGCACCACCGGGTCGACGGCGGAGAACGGCTCGTCCATCAGCAGCACCGGCGGGTCCGCGGCGAGTGCCCGCGCCACCCCGACGCGCTGCTGCTGGCCGCCGGAGAGCTGGTACGGGTACCGCCTGCCGAGCGAGGCGTCGAGTCCGACGCGCTCCATCAGCTCGGCCGCCCGCGCCCGGGCTCTGCGCCTGCTCCAGCCGAGCAGGCGGGGCACGGTCGCGATGTTGTCGACGACGGTGCGGTGGGGGAAGAGCCCCGCGTTCTGGATGACGTACCCCATCGACCGGCGCAGGGCGTTGACGGGCTGTCTGCGGATGTCGACGCCGTCCAGGAGGATGCGGCCCTCGCTGGGCTCCACCATCCGGTTGATCATCCGCAGGGTGGTGGTCTTGCCGCAGCCCGACGGTCCGACGAGAACGGTGATCGAACGGTCCGGGATCTCGAGCGAGAGCCGGTCGACCGCCACCGTGCCGTCCGGGTACCGCTTGGTGACTGATTCCATCCGTATCACAGCGCCGAACATCCTTCGGTTCCGGCAGCGGCAGCCGCCCTCGGTCACGGTCGTGCGGGCCGGCGCGGAAGAAGGCCGCCTCCCGCACCGGCACGGCTTCGGTATCCACTTCCCGCATCCGGGGCCGAAGACACCGCACGAGGGGCACGGCGTGGATCACGGAACAGGGCCGGCGCGGCGGCCGGTGCGGCCCGGGAGGCCGGAAGGAGCTGGAAGGAGCCGGAAACGCGCGCCGCGGACCGGCGGAAAACCGGCAGCCGCCCGAGGGCGAACCGACGGCAGCTCGAGGACAGGACGACGGCAGCCCAAGGACAGGACGACAAAGGGGACGGGCCCGGACGGGCCCGTCCCCGTGGCGGCGGACGCGGTCAGGTCCGGCCGCCGCCACCGCCGCCGAAGGATCCGCTGCTGCCGGGGGACCAGCGGAGCCGGTGCTGCTCATGACTGCGCCGGGTCCCGCTGGCGTGCAGCTCGTACGGCATGAGCCGCACCCCGTCCTCGGGATGCACCTCGTCCGGTTCCCGGACCTCCCTGATCTCACGGACGGCCCCGGTGACCGGCAGGTGCGGCTGCTCGGCCTCGGTCGGCCGGCTCGACTCCCGGCGCATCACATTGATGCCGGCCAGGACGGCCGCCACCAGAGCTCCCGCGATCACGAGTCCGCCGACGAAGGCTCCGAAGGTTCCCCAGAAGTCCGGTGCCGCGATCAGTACGGCAGAGGAGGCCGTGCTCATGTCTTCCACCCGCCTCACCGAGAGAGCAGAGAGTGCCCATGGCGACACCAATGTCACCTATGTCCTTATTGTCCCCCACAAGGGGGACAACTCCAAAAAAGGGGGCATCTCAAAGTGGCGCACCGGACACCCACCGCGCCCGAGGGCGGGCAGGACGACGCCCCCGGGCGCGGCGGGCTGCTCGTCCGGTGCCCCGCGCGTCACGGGCGCGGGGCACCGCCGGATCCGGCTCGTGCACCGGCACCGCCGCGCGTCCGCCGCCCGCCGGTCCCTTGCCGGTCCTTCCGGGGCCCTCCGGCGGTCCCTGTGTCAGTCCTCGGCGGGGATCAGACGCAGGGAGATGGAGTTGATGCAGTACCGCTGGTCGGTCGGGGTCGGGTAGCCCTCGCCCTCGAAGACATGCCCGAGGTGCGACCCGCAGCGGGCGCACCGGACCTCGGTGCGCACCATTCCGTGGGAGCGGTCCTCCAGGAGTTCCACGGCGTCGCTGTCCTTCGGGTCGTAGAAGGACGGCCAGCCGCAGTGGGACTCGAACTTGGTGTCGGAGGTGAACAGCTCGGCGCCGCAGGCCCGGCAGGTGTACACCCCCTTGGTCCTGGTGTCGGTGTACTCGCCGGTGAAGGGGGGCTCCGTACCGCCCTGGCGGAGCACCGCGTACTCGGCCGGGGTCAGCTCCGCGCGCCACTGTTCGTCCGGCTTCTCGACCTCGTACGGCATGAGCCCTCAGCCCCTCACTTCGACAGACGGTCCAGAATGCGCGGCCCGAGGTCGGTGACATCGCCCGCGCCCATGGTGAGAACGAGGTCACCGGCCTTCGCCATTCCCGCGATCACGTCCGGCACCTCGGCCTTGTCGTGCACGGCCGTGACGTCGGCTCCCGCCGCCCGGGCCGCCTCGACGACCAGCTCGCTGGTGACGCCGGGGACCGGGTCCTCGCGGGCCGGGTAGATGTCCAGGACGACCGAGGCGTCGGCCAGGGCGAGGGCCTGGCCCATCTCCTTGCCCAGCTCCTGGGTGCGGGAGAACAGGTGCGGCTGGAAGACGACCAGGATCCGGGCGTCGCCGGCGGCCCCGCGCATCGCCTCCAGGTCGGCGGTCATCTCGGTGGGGTGGTGGGCGTAGGAGTCGATCACCTGGACACCGGCGGCCTCGCCCTTGAGCTGCAGACGCCGCTTGACGCCGGTGTACGCGGCGAGCGCGGGGGCGAGCTCGGCGGCCGGGATGCCGAGGGCGGTGCCGGCGGTCAGCGCGGCGACGGCGTTGTGCGCGTAGTGGCGGCCGGGGACGGAGACCCCGAAGGTCAGCTCGGTGCCGTCCAGCACCACGGTGACCTCGCTCTTCAGGCCCCGCGGCACGATGGACAGGATCCGTACGTCGGCGTCCTCGGACTCGCCGTACGTCACCGTGCGCACGGAGCCGGCCAGACGCCGGGTGAGTTCGCGCGCACCCCCGTGGTCGGCGGAGATCACCAGCGTGCCGCCGGGGACGATACGGCCCGCGAAGGTCTCGAAGGACTCGTGGATCTCCTCCATCGAGGCGTAGTTGGCGTGGTGGTCGAGCTCGACGTTGAGGACGACGGCGACCTCGGGCGCGTACTTGTGGAAGCTGCGGTCCGACTCGTCCGCCTCGGCGACGAAGATCTCGCCCTCGCCGTGCAGCGCGTTGGAGCCGGGGGCGTCCAGGTCGCCGCCGATGGCGTACGACGGCTTCAGGCCCAGCTCGGTGAGGGACACCGCCAGCATGGAGGTGGTGGTGGTCTTGCCGTGGGTGCCGGCCACGGCCAGCGGACGCAGGCCCTCCATCAGGGCGGCCAGGGCGTCGGAGCGGTGGACGACCGGAATGCCCAGCTCGGCCGCGCGGGCCAGCTCCGGGTTGTCCTCGCGGATCGCGGAGGAGACGACGACGCAGCTGGCGTCCTCGGCGAGGTGCCCGGCGGCGTGCCCGATGTGCACGGTGACGCCCAGGGCGCGCAGCGCCTCGACGGTCGCCGACTCCTTGGCGTCGCTGCCGGCCACCTCGGCACCGCGCTGCGCGAGGATCTTCGCGATGCCCGACATCCCGGCGCCGCCGATGCCGATGAAGTGCGGTCGTTCCATGGCGGTGGGAAGGCCGGGTGCCATACGTTCTACTCCCCAGGTGTGACGACGGGCGGTACGACGGTGCACGCGCCGCTTGCGCGGGCGCCGCCCAAGCCTATGCCTTGCTGTGGGAGAAGAGTTTCAGGACCGGCACCCCGACCTTGTGCCGGGCCCGCGAGGCCCAGTCGCGGTGGAAGAACTCCTCCACGTAGTGCGGATCGGTCAGGACGATGACCTCGTCGGCGTCGACCTCGGTGACCAGGGCCTTCAGGGCGTCCATCGGGTGGTCCTCGACCAGCCGCCCCTCGGCCTCGGCACCGGCCGCGCGCAG
>NZ_MUME01000150.1 GCF_002155915.1 Streptomyces thermovulgaris
TGTGCGTGCCCGCCCCGGCCGGGACGCTCGGCACGAGCGGCCGGACCGTCTGGTTCGACCGGGGCGACAACAGGGGCCCGGCCCCCCAGGGCGGCGACTTTGCCTACGGCCACTACAAGGGCCAGTGCGCCAACGACGAGTACGTGGCCGGAATCGCCTACACCGGCCGGCTGGGTTCCGCACGGACCCCGGACGCCCTGTACTGCCGGAAGCTGCGCTGACCGGACGAGAAGGAGTCAAAGGACTCAAAGGAGTCAAAGGGATCAGAAGGGACCGGCCCTCCCGGTCACTCCCGTTCCGACGCCACCAGCGCCAGCAGCCCCGTCACCCCCGCCGCTGCTCATCAGCGGCGGCCCCAGGCCGTGACGGCGCGGGGTGCGCCGGCCGGTACCGCCGCCCGCGCGGGAGTCGGCGGCGAGGCTCGCCAGGGTCCTGGTCAGCACGGTGGTCGTCAGATCGGGCACGCCCAGCTTGACGACCGTCGTGTTGCGCAGCCCCATCGCGAAGGCGGTCAGGGCGATCACGGCGTACAGCGTGCCGTCCGCGTCCGGTGCGGCGAGCGCCACCGCCGCCGCCCCGCCGACCAGGACCGCCTCGACGGCGAGCGTCACCCGGACCCAGGTGCGGCGCGCACCGCCGTAGCGCACCGCGACCCGGCCGCCGATCACCGCGCCCGCCAGGAAGCACGCCAGTGAGGTGACGGTGTGCGGGACGGAGAAGTAGACCGCCCCCGCGGCGGCGAAGGCGAGCACCAGCACATTGCCGGTCATGTTCGCGGTGAAGACGTGGTTGAGCCCCAGGAAGCTCACCGCGTCGATCATTCCGCTGACCACGGTCAGCCCCAGCAGCACCGTCACCAGACGCAGCCCGCGTGCCCTGCGGTCGTCTGCCTGCGGCTCTGTCGTCATGCGGCCAGAAAAGCAGAGCCGCCGGCCCGCACCGGGCTCTGACACGGCAGGGCGGCGGCCCGGGGATCAGGGGCCGCCGCCGTCACAGGTGCCGTGAGGTGACGCGAACCGTGGCCGCGCCTTCGGTGCCGGCCGTCAGTACCAGCCGTTGGCCTGCCAGAACTTCCAGGCGCCGACCGGGCTGCCGTAGCGGGCCGAGGCCATCTTGGAGGCGGGCAGCGCCTGGATCAGGCCGTAGGCGCAGGAGGAGGGGTGATGGCCCTGCCCCTGTGCCAGTGGAGCAATGCATGCGCATGACATATTGTCAAATGGGGTGAGGTCAATTCCTCCTGGGCCCTCAAACGAGCCGGGCACCACAGCCCACCACGACCGGACACCCCCACGGTCCGGCTGGCCGGGCCGGTCAGAGCCGCCCCCACCAGCTGGAAAACAACCTGAATCACCGGTATTGCGTCCAGCGGAAGCGGGCGAGCAGAGAGCCGGATCCAGGGAGCGGCGGTCGACCGCCGTTGTCAGGAGAAGCGGGAAATCGCAGGCTCGGTGTGAATCCGCAACAAGGCGCCGGCCCTCGCGAGGTCCTCGGGAGTGTCGATCGCCAACCCTTCGTCCGCGACGCCGAGCATCCGTACGCCGTGGCCATGTTCAATGAAGCGCAGCATCTCCACGCCTTCGGTACGTTCCAGCGGCCCCTGGGGGAGATGCCGGAACGTGTTGAGGGCTGCTCCGGTGAAGCCGTAGAGACCGAGCTGACGCAGGTACCTCGGTCGGTCACCGCGCGGGTACGGGATCGGCTGCCGGGAGAACATGAGGGCGTTGTGCTCGGCGTCGACGACGACCTTGACGACGTTGTGGTCCAGGACGGCACCGGCGTCGTCCAGCTCCGTGTACGCGTTCACCGCCAGGGTTCCGGGTGTCAGGTGCTCCATGGCTTGGGAGACAGCGTCGATCGCGGTGGGGGAGATGAACGGCTCGTCGCCCTGGACGTTGATGTACGCGTCTGCGGGCAGGCGTTCTGCGCACTCCGCGACGCGGTCCGTGCCGGTGAGGTGTTCTCCGGTCCGCATGCACTCGATGCCCAGACGGTGGCACACCTCCTCGATGCGTTCGTCATCGGTGGCGACCACCACCCCGTCGAGGCACTTTGCCTCCAGGCAGCGCTGGTGGACGTGCCACAGCAGCGGCTTGTCCCCGAGCTGGGCAAGGGGCTTTCCTGGAAATCGGGATGCCCCCCAGCGGCAGGGGATGACCGCTATGTGGTGGCGGTGCGCGGTGCTCGGCGGTGCGGCGGTGGTGGTTGCCACGGCGTACTCCCGTCGATGAATGTCAGGAATGAGTGGGGCGGGGGAGGAGGGCCAGCTTGGCGCGGACGGTCGGTGAGGCGAAGTCCTCGAAGGACCGCCACTCGTGGCCGCTGACCTCTTCGGCTTGGAGCTTCACGGTGCGTTCGGCCCGAAGGAGGAAGGCCCAGCGGAAGTCCACGTGCTGGTGTGCCGGTTCGCCCTTCGCGGGGTTGGCGGCGATGTCGTGTACGTCGATGTCCAGCGGCACGGTCTCGAAGCCGGGCAGGGGGACGACTGCATCACGAGGAATGCCGGCCTCCTCGCCCAGTTCACGAAGGGCGGCACCGGGAAGGTCTTTGTCGCCTGGCTCGTTGTGACCGCCGGGCGCGAGGGCCTTGCCCGTGGCGTTGTGCTGAATGTGGAGCACCCGGTCGTTGCTGCTGATGACGATGGCGCTGCAGGTGACGTGCGTGGGAAAGGTCTTGCGGCTGGTCGGATCGTCCTCGCCGGTAAGGACGACGAAGAGTGCAGCCAGGGCGTCCCGCTCGGACGGGTGACGGGTGAGGTACGCCTCAACGGTGGCGCGGATGTGGCCGGGGGAAGGCGGCATGGGATCACCTGTCGAAGTAGTCGAACCAGATCCTGGCGATGGCCTGGCGGTCGGGTGTGGGCATTTCATGGAGACCGGACTCGAAGCGGCCATGGCTGAGGGCCGCGGTGGCGGCGAGTATCTCGGCCTGAACGAGATGGATGTATGAGCCGACGGCGGCGCCGTGCACGAAGTTGACGGCGCCGCCGTCGGCGAGGACGTAGAAGTAGTGGCCCGTGATCTCGTAACGCGTCAGATGCTCGCTGACCGGGGTGCGCTTGTAGAGGCCATGGAGGCTGCCGAGTTCAAGTTCGTCCTCTGAGGACGTCACTGAGGCGAGGTACGCCCCGTTGCGCAGGGCGGAGAAATCGCCCTGCCGGAGGGCGAGGTTGCCTGTGGCACACAGGACGAGTTCCGCCTCGCGGAGCGCCTCGGCCGTCGACGCGCTCGTACGGAAGCCATGGGAATGCGCCTGCACTCTTTTGACCGGATCGGTGTCGTGGACGGTGACGCGCAGGTCTTGGGCGCGCAGCGTCTGAGCGATGGCCCGGCCGACCTTGCCGAACCCGATGACGCAGGCGTTTCGGCTGGTCAGAATGTCGCCGCGGGCGCGTACGAGGGCGTCGGTCGAGAAGACGATGGACCGGCCCGCCAGGTGGTCCTCGCAGTCCTTCAGCGGGGAGCGGGCCACCGAGACGACGGGGCAGGGCAGGCGGTCGAGTGTCGCGTACCGCTGGTGTCCGTTCTCGGTGTCCTCGACGACGCCGAGGATGCGGCCGGAGAACTTCTCTACCAGGGTGTCGAGGCACGGTGCGAAGTAGCCGCCGATGTCCATCAGGATGACGTTCCGGCCGCCCGCTGTGTCCTCCAGGTACTCCAACGCCCTGGTCGAGTCGGCAAACAGTTCTCTGCTCAGGTCATGGATGGTGAAGGCACGTCGGACCTTTTCCAGCGTCGGCCGGTCGACTGACCTGGGCTTGGGGAGCACGGCACCGACCGTGGACATCGCGGCCATCGCGCGGAGGAACGCCGGCCGCTCGGAGAGCAGGTGCGTGATGATCAGCGTGGTGACGTGCTCGCCAGGGGGGAACCGTGTTGTGATCTGCCGGAAGAAGGCTTCCAGTCGAGCCTTTTCGGGACTCTCCACTGCAACTCCTCCTGGTGTCCCGCTGGTTATGCCACGTGGCCGTACGCGGCGGTCTCGGCAGCCAGCGCCTGCATGTGGGCGCGCATGCCGCTGTGAAGGTCGACCTGGGGCTGCCAGCCCAAGACCTCATGAGCACGGCTGGGGTCGGCGCGGGTGGTGAGGACGTCGCCGCTGCGGGGGTTTTCCTGGTGAACCTGGATCTCGCGGCCGGAGAGGCTGTTCGCGATATTGATCACTTCCAGCAGGGAGGCGCTCGAACCGCTCCCCACGTTGATCACTCCGCTGGCGGTCGGGATCGTGGCCGCGGCGATGGTGGCGATGACCGCGTCGTCGATGTACGTGAAGTCCCTGCGCTGGTGACCGTCTCCGTACAGACGTAGTGACTGGCCGGTCAGGGCGGCCCTGAGGGCGCGGTGGGTGAACATGTCGGGGCGCTGCCGTGGGCCGTAAACGGTGAAGTACCGCAGAGCGACGACGGTGGTGGGGCAATGGGCCTGGGCGGAGTACGCGAGGCAGAGCTGCTCCTCGGCGAGCTTCGTGACCGCGTACGGGGATGCGGGCTGTGGCCGGTCGGTTTCGGCGCTCGGACCGTCCTCGGTGGGGCCGTAGACGCTGGAGGATGAGGCCACCACCAGCCGGGGAACGCCCATACGGGTGACAGCGTCCATGACGCGGTGGGTGGCGAGAAGGTTGGAGGCGACGTACTCGCTGAACTTTGGCCCCCAGGAGGGGCGTACCCCGGGGATGCCGGCCAGGTGAAAGACGGCGTTCGCGTCCACGAGAAGCGGCTCGATCGCGCAGTTGAGGAGGTCAGCGGTGACGTGCATGTACCCCGGGAGCCTCTGCAGGGCGGCAAGGTTGGCTGCGGCCGTGGGGTCGGTGGCCGGGTCGCGACGGTCGACGCCGACGACGACGGCACCGGCCTGGACGAGGGCATGCGCGAGGTGGGAGCCGATGAAGCCGGCGGCGCCGGTCACCACAGCCCGGCGGGGGGCAGCGGTGGTCAGGTGGGATGCGTGCTGTGACACGGAGTTCTCCAGGAATCCGAGGAGGGGTGGTTCAGGCGAGCCGGGCGAGAACGGTGCGGCCGTGGGCACTGAGGGCGAGATCGTCCTGTTCGTGTCCGCGGACCAGGGCGGTGACGGCCTCGATGGCGCCGAAGGACTCCAGCAGCCGCTGTTCGGTGTCGTTCAGCGGCGTTCCGTATCCGGCGAAGAAGGCTGTGCGGAGGTAGGGGGCGGCCTGCCAGCGGCGGAATTCGAGCCGGGCGAAGTCACGGATGCGGGCGTCCCGGCGCATGTGCTCGAAGTCGCACATTCCGAAGGCGTCCCCAAGGAGCCAGTTTCGCGGCTGGTAGTCGAGGTGGCACACCGCGCTGTCCATGAGTGTGTTCGCCAGGACGTCCGCGCTGTGGCCCATGCGGTCGCGTTCGGCCGTGGAGATGAGGCCGGCCCGGTCTGCACGGGCGATCCAGTCGCGCAGCCGCCGGGCGAGTTCGGTGCCGACCGCGCCGGTGCGCGGTACCGAGGTGGCGTGATGCAGCTTGCCCAGCACGCGCCCGGCCTCGTAGTGAGCCCGTTCCTCCTCCGGCGACCCTGGCGCGACTGTATCCGCCCGTACGCCGCGCACCGCGGTGAGCAGCAGGGTGCATGTTCTGTCCTGTCGGCCCACCACTCGGGGGACGTGCCCGATCAGGTGAGCTCCCCAGGTGAGATAGGCGTGGAGTTCTCGAATGTATCGGTCGCGTTTGCTGTGCTGCTTGGCGAAGAACTCGCGGTACACCCTCGCGACCCCTCGCGAGCGGGCACTGCTCGGTGTGGTGCAGGCACGCAGCCTTGCCGCCGACGGACAGAAGCGGGCCGCGATCGCAGCGCTTCTCCGCGCCGAGGACGACCTCGCTGCGGCGGACGTCGGCGACGAGGATCCGAGTCGGGTGTGGTTCTTCCAGCAGGCATCCCTGGCCCACGAGACCGCCCGCGCCTTGTGGACGCTTGGCGATCTCGACGGAGCGCTCCGAGAATTCAACAACAGTGTGCTGACCAGGAAGGCCGACACCTTCAGCCGGACCCACGCTGTGACCTTGGGCTACATGGGTATGGTGCAGGCCCGCAAAGGGAACGTGGAGGCCGCGTGCCACACGTGGGCACAGGCCCTGGACGCGATGGAGGGTGTCCAGTCGGGCAGAGCGCGCGAGGCAGCCGTGACCATGCGCCGGGTGCTGTCCCCCTTCCGCAATCGGGGAATCGGCGTGGCCGCGGAGATCGACGAGCGCGCCAAGGCCGTACTCGAACGAGTAGCCTGACGGTGCCATGGTGAAGGAGGCGGGTACGCTGTGGCTGACCGCCTCGCCGGGCCGCGAGCGGAGGAGGGGGGACCCGTGTCCACACAGTCCATCGAGGTGCCGGTGATCGCCGAAGTGGTCGGAGGTCACAAGGGACGCCTCGACGACTTCAAGGGCGGTGTGGAGTCGATCATTCGGCTGCGCCCGGAGTACCCGGAGGAGACCCTGCAGGGGATCGAGGAGTTCTCTCACCTCCAGGTCACCTGGTTCTTCAACTTCGGCTCTCCTGAAGACGTTGCCCTCCACGCGCGCAGCCCGCGGGACAACCCGGACTGGCCGGCGACGGGAACCTTCGTGCACCACAACCACCGGCGTCCGGCTCGCCTCGCGACCTCGTTCCCCAGGCTGCTCCGCGTCGACGGACGGGACCTGCACGTCGCCGACCTCGATGCGGACGACGGCACGCTGGTGGTGGACCTGGTGGCGGTCTTCAAGGAGTTCCTGCCGCGCGGCACCGTCACCCAGCCCGCGTGGCCCAGTGAGATGCTGAAGGACTACTGGAGGGACGCCGCCGAACGCTGACTCGGGGCATCCTTACCGCCCGGGCCACCGGTCTGCGCAACCTGCCCCTGCATCACACCACGCAGAACCGGGTCTGGCTGAAGATCGTGCAGATCGCCCTCGACCTGCTGGCTGGGGGTACCCCCGGACGGAGTCCGGGGGAGGATGCCCCTGCTCGCCCTGACCGGCAAAGCCCGTCTCTGGGAACCCCGCCGTCTGCGGTTCCGCCTCTTCTCCGCGGCCGCCCAGCTCGTCACCACCGGCCGACGCCGCATCCTCCGCCTCGCGGCCCACTGGCCATGGACCCACGAGATCACAGGCGCCCTCGGACGGCTCCCCCACCTTCCGAACCCCGGCTGACCAGCATCTTCCCCGCTCCTACGAAAACACCAGCTCAGTTTGGAGCAGTGGAACCCGGTGCCCACCCGAGGCGACACTCGGGCACCTGGCATGCCCACCATCAGCCGCCGAAAGCGTGACGGTCCGCCGACTCCGTCGGCGGACCGTCACGGAAGTTCGAGGTCAGTACCAGCCGTTGGCCTGCCAGAACTTCCAGGCGCCGACCGGGCTGCCGTAGCGGGACTTCATGTAGTCCAGACCCCACTTGATCTGGGTCCGGGGGTTGGTCCTCCAGTCCGGGCCGGCCGAGGCCATCTTGGAGCCGGGCAGCGCCTGGACCAGGCCGTAGGCGCCGGAGGAGGGGTTGGTGGCCGTGACGTTCCAGTTGCTCTCGCGCTGGACGATGTTGCTGAACGCCCGGAACTGCGCGTCGCCCGGGATCATCTGACGCGCGATCGCCTTCGCCTCGGCGGCCGAGTACGTCGGCGCCGCATGGGCGGGAGCGGAGGCGAGGGCCATGCCGGCGGTGGCGGCGACCACGGCGGCGGTGGTGAGGGCCTTCTTCGGGGCGGCGATGCGGCGGAGGAAGGAGACGGTCACGGGGGAACCTCTGGGAACCTCATGCGTCGGGACGGACAGAGGTCGCGGGCGGTCCGGGACCCGTGGGGTCCGCCGGCGCCCGGCGACGCCGCCCAGAGAAGCAGGAGGCCCATCCGTCGGCAAACACCCCTTTTACTAGTGGTCGTCGCATTCGGGGTGAAGGTCGTTTGTGTGAGCCGGCTCTCACCGCCCAGGTCAGCGCGGGTGAAGTCGCGAGCATGCCAGGCGTGCGTGACTACGACCCGGCCTCGGAGGTGATCTGCGTCATGTGCGCCTCTTCACCGGACCCGTCGCCTACGGTGAAGGGTGTGTCACCCGAGGTCACGGCGCGGGCGCGTCGAATGTGACCGGTGTCTCGAAGGCGGCCCGGCGGGTGGCCCGGCGCAGGGCCCTGAGGACGGCGGGGCCGATCGTCAGGGTCAGGACGACGGTGACGGAGGCCCGGCCCAGGTCCCAGCCGAGCGAGGTGGCCAGGCAGTACGCCACGAAGCGGGCCAGGTTGGCGGTGACGTCCGCCTGCGGGTCGAAGGCGATGGAGGAGGCGAGGGTGCTCATGAAGGGCCAGCCCGCGAGGTTCATGACCGTGCCGTAGGCGAAGGCGGCCACAAAGCCGTAGAGGGCCAGCAGCACCGACTCCGCGCGGCCGCGCAGACGGTCCGGGCCCGGCAGCAGGCCCGCGCCCAGGGTGAACCACCCCATGGCCAGCATCTGGAACGGCAGCCACGGGCCCACCCCGCCCGTGAGCAGCGCGGAGGAGAACATCGTCACCGCGCCCAGCACGAACCCGAAGCCCGGCCCGAGCACCCGCCCGCTCAGCACCATCAGGAAGAACATGGGCTCGATCCCGGCCGTCCCGGCCCCGATGGGGCGCAGCGCGGCCCCCGTCGCGGCCAGCACACCGAGCAGGGCGACGGCCTTCGGGCCGAGTCCGGACTCGGAGATCGTCGCGGCGACCACGGCGACGAGCAGGACGAGCAGGCCCGCGAAGAGCCAGGGCGCGTCCTGCGCGTGCGCGCTGAGCTGCGAGGCGGGCGGTGCGAGGAACGGCCAGACGAAGGCGGCCACCCCGACGGCGCTGACCAGGGCGAGCGCGGCGAGGGAGCGGGGACCCAGACGGACGGGCCGGACCTGGGGAACGGGCCGCCCGGACCGCTCGGACCGCCCGGGCTGCGCGGGCTGTGCGGGGCGCGCGGGCTTCGCGGGCTGTACGGACTTCATGCCAGCGCCTCGCGGACCTGGGCGGCCGTGAGCCACCGCTGCGGAGCCAGGATCTTGGTGACCTGCGGGGCGAAGGACGGGGACGACACCACCACCTCGGCCGTCGGACCGTCGGCGATCACCTCGCCCTCGGCGAGCAGGACCACCCGGTGGGCCAGCTCGGCGGCCAGCTCCACGTCATGGGTGGCGAGCACGATGGCGTGCCCCTCGGCGGCCAGGTCGCGCAGCAGGGCGACCAGACGGGCCTTCGCGCCGTAGTCCAGTCCGCGCGTCGGCTCGTCGAGCAGCAGCAGGGGCGGGCGTGCGGTGAGCACGACGGCGAGCGCCAGGGCCAGCCGCTGTCCCTCGGACAGATCCCGGGGGTGGGTGTCGTCGGTGACACCGGGCAGCAGGTCGGAGACCAGCGCACGGCAGGTTCCGGGGGCGGCCTGCGCGTCCCGGTCGGCCGCCGCGCACTCGGCGGCGACCGTGTCGGCGTACAGCAGGTCGCGCGGCTCCTGCGGGACGAGACCGACCCGCCGTACGAGCTCGCGCGGTGCCGTGCGGTGCGGGACCGCGCCGCCCACCCGCACCGATCCGCCGGACGGCTCGACCAGTCCGACGAGCGTGCCGAGCAGCGTGGACTTCCCGGCGCCGTTGCGGCCCATGAGCGCGACGGTCTCCCCCGGGGCGACGGACAGCTCCACGCGCCGCAGCGCCCGGATGCCGTCGCGGACCACGGTGAGGGAGCGGACCTCGGCCGCGGGCGCGTCCGCCGGAGCGGCCTCGGGGGCCTCGCGGCGCCGCAGCCGCCACCGCGACGGCCGCCGGGGCGGGGGAGGCGGGGGCGGCGCCATGGCCGGTGCCGGCCCCGCGGGCACGGGCTCCCGCCCGTGAAGCCGCTGCCGGAGGTCCGCGGCCCGGCGGCGGGCGTCCCGCACGGTCAGGGGCAGCGGGGACCAGCCCGCCAGCCGGCCCAGGTCCACCACCGGCGGATACACGGGGGACACGGCCATGACGTCGGCCGGGGCGCCCACCAGCGGGACGGCGCCCGGCTCGGGCAGCAGGACGACCTGGTCGGCGTACTGGACGACACGTTCCAGACGGTGCTCGGCCATGAGGACCGTCGTGCCGAGGTCGTGCACCAGCCGCTGCAGCACGGCGAGGACCTCCTCGGCGGCGGTCGGGTCGAGCGCCGAGGTCGGCTCGTCCAGGACCAGGACCTTCGGGTGCGGGGTGAGGACCGAGCCGATCGCGACCCGCTGCTGCTGGCCGCCGGAGAGCGTGGAGAGGGGACGGTCGCGCAGATCGGCCAGGCCCAGCAGGTCCAGGACCTCCTCCACACGCCGCCGCATGACGTCCGGGGCGAGCCCCAGCGACTCCATGCCGTAGGCGAGTTCGTCCTCCACGGTGTCCGTGACGAAGTGCGACAGCGGGTCCTGGCCGACGGTGCCGACCACATCGGCGAGTTCGCGCGGCTTGTGGGTGCGGGTGTCCCGTCCGGCCACGGTGACCCGCCCGCGCAGGGTGCCGCCGGTGAAGTGCGGCACCAGCCCGCTGACCGCACCGAGCACGGTGGACTTGCCGACGCCGGACGGCCCGACGAGCAGCACGAGTTCCCCCTCGGGCACCTCGAGGTCGACGCCCCGGACGGTGGGCCGGTCCGCCCCGTCGTACGTCACGGAGACATTCTCGAAGCGGATCACGACGGCTCCTTGACAGCGGGACGTGCGGCAGCGGAGTGCGCGGGGACGGGACGTGCGGGTGCGACGACGGCCGGGAGCAGACCGAGGAGCACGGCGGCGGCGGGCCACAGCGGAAGAGTGGGCGCGACGAGCGGCACCACCCCCGGGTGCAGGGCCCCGGGGTCCCGGGCGGCGGCGAGCGCCAGCAGCGCCGCGACCACCGCGCCCGACCCCGCCACGGCACAGGACCGCGGATTCCAGGTGTCGGGACGGTAGCGGGTGCGCGGGGACCGGCGCCCGCCCAGCCACAGGCCGGCCAGGGCGGCGGCGAGCCCGGCGAGCAGCACCGGAAGGCCGTAGGTGCCGCCCTCGGCGGTGAGCAGTCCGTACGTTCCCGCGCAGACGCCCAGCAGACCCCCGAGGGTGAGCGCGGCGGTCGTCCGGTGCACGGCGGGCGGGACCTCGGCGGTACGGCCGTAGCCGCGGGCGTCCATCGCGGCGGCGAGGGCCACCGAGCGCTCCAGCGCGCCCTCCAGGACCGGCAGTCCGACCTGCAGCAGCCCGCGCACTCCCCGGTCGGGGCGGCCCCGCAGCCGGCGGGCGGCCCGCAGACGCCGGGCGTCGGCGATCAGATGCGGGGCGAAGGTGAGCGCGACGACGACGGCGACACCGATCTCGTACAGCGCGCCGGGAAGGGACTTGAGCAGCCGGGCGGGGGTGGCGAGGGCGTTCGCGGCGCCCACGCAGACCAGCAGAGTGGCCAGCTTCAGGCCGTCGTACAGCGCGAAGACGACCGCCTCGGCCGTCACCCTGCCCCCGAGCCGGATGCCCTGCGCCCAGTCGGGCAGGGGGACTTCGGGAAGGGAGACGAGCACATGCGTTCCGGGGATGGGCGAGCCGAGCACGACGGCGAAGACGAGACGGACGGCGAGCACGACGAGGGCGAGCTTGAGGAAGGCGGTGTAGGAGCGGGCGGAGGGCGTGGCGCTGCGGCAGGTCACCACGACATGGCCGGAGACCGCGAGGAGCAGACCGAGCAGCAGCGGGTTGGTGGTGCGGGTGGCCGCGGTCCCCAGACCCAGGGCCCACAGCCACCAGGCCCCCGCGTGCACACGGTCACGCATTCCCGCGCCGCCGTGCCCGCCACACCGCCGCCGCGCCCAGCGCCAGCACCGCGGCACCGCCGGCGAGAAGACCCAGGGACGGGCCCGAGCCGGACTCGTCCTTCTCCTGCGCCGCGTCCTTCGTGCTCTCCGTGCTCCTGGTGCTCCCCGTGCCCTTCGCGGAGTCCTTCTCCGTGGTCACCTGCTCGCCGCATCCCCTCTTCGGGTAGCCGGAGATGGCGCACAGCAGGGCGTTGGTGTCGTACCGCAGCGGGCCCGCGACGGCCGCCAGGGCCTCCGCGGTGGTCGCGTCGGCGGGCACCCGGGCGCAGGCGGTGCGCGGGGCCGGCGGGGTCTCCCCGGCCGGGGCGTCCTCATGCGTGCCGAAGTCGAGGACGAGCGCGACCCGCTTGCTGCCCTCCCGGGCCGGGGTCCCGGCGCAGATGGCCGCGAAGTCGGCCGTCCCGCGCGGCTTGGCGGCGTCCTGGGAGTCCTCGCTCACCGCGAACCGGAACCCCTGCACGTCACCGTCGAGGGGGCGTGCCGTGGACGGTCCCTCGGTGGCGTACGTCCACCGGTCGCCGTCACGCTCCCAGAAGGACCAGTACCGGTAGCCCACGGCCTGGGCCTGCCCGGCAGCGGCCACCGGCAGGAGGACGGCCGCCACCAGGGCGCAGAACATTCCGATCCGGCGTATCACGACTGCTGCTCCCGCCGCTTGTTCCCGCGTCCGCGCAGCACCAGGCCGATGCCGGCCGCCGCGGCGAGGAGGACACCGCCGGCGACGGCCCACCGGAGACCGGACCCGGAACTCTGCGCGGAGTCCTCGCTCTTCGCGGTGCTCCGCGCGGTCTTCTCGGCCTGCTTGCCGTCGGCGGCCCGGGGCGCCGGACCGGTCGCGTTGAGCCGCTCGACCAGGTCCACCCCGCCGAAGTCGCGCGGATCGGCCCCGGCGGCGTGGGCGGCGAAGACGAGCTGGGCGTAGGCGGCGGGCCCGCTCTGCTCGGCCCACTCCTCGAAGTTCCGCTCCAGCCACTTCAGCGGCTTCTGCGCCTGTGCGGCCCCGCCCTGCACGGCGAGGGCGACGACGGCGTCGGCGGTGTTGCCGTAGTCGGGCTGGTCGCCGGCACCGGGGAGCGAGGAGACCAGGTGACCGTTCTCGGCGACGGCCCGCGCCAGGTACGACGCCCCGTTGGCCGCCGCCCGGGCCGGATCGGGCCCGTCGCCCTTGCCGGCGTCGACGCAACGAGGGGCGCCGGCCGCGCTCTTGCCGCTGCCGCCCTCGGCGGCCAGGCCCTGTCCGAGGGCAGCGACGACCGCTGCGGCCGTGGCGTCCGCGTTGGCGGTGAGCTCGCCCTTCTTGTCCGGCTGGTAGGCGAAGGCGCCGCCCCCGTCACCGGAGCAGGGCAGGGCGAACCCCATCAGGGCGTCGTAGGGCGACCTGCCGTTCTTCACCACGCTCTCGGGCTTCTCGCCCACGGCGGCGAGCGCGCCGATGACCACCGAGGTCGAGTTGGCGTCGCTGGGCCCGCCCGGGGTGTACCCCCAGCCGCCGTCCTTGTTCTGCACGGACTTCAGCCAGGACACCGCCTTGCCGGTCGCGGCGTCGTGTCCGCCGAGCGCGGCGAGGGCCTGCACGGCGGCGGCGGTGCTGTTGGTGTCGACCGCGGTCCTGGCGTCGCAGGCCTTGCCCGGGTCGGCGCGGAAGGCGGGGAACGAGCCGTCCGCGCACTGCTGTCCGGTCAGCCAGTCCACGGCCTCGGCGGCGGGCCGCACTCCCACGGTGTGCTGCGCGAGCAGGGCGAGGGACTGCCGCCAGACACCGTCGTACCGGGGATCGGTGCTGCCGTGGAGCCCCGGGGGCAGCGACGGCGACGCGGACGGGGCGGGGGAGGAGTCTGCGACGGCTGCGGGTGCCGCGAGGCCGATCACGGTGACGGCGGCGGTGACGACCGCGGCGCTGCGGCGGACATTCATGATCGGCGGGTGCCTCTCTGTGCTGTTCGGTGCGCCTTCGGGGCGGGGACCCCTTCGGCTCTCCCTGCGGAGAATCGGGCAGCACGGGACAGGACACCCGGCGGCTCGGCTCCGCAGACCTCGACGGTGCCGTGCGCCGGCGGCCCGCCGACGCACATGAGCCGGTCACGTCCCGTCCGGGGCATTCCGGCTCACCGTCCTCGCGGAACGGCTCACGGTTGCGGGTCAGCGCCGGATTCGCACCGGCTTCCCCCCGTACGGGTGTGATGACGACGCCGATCACTGTACCGGCCCGTCGCAAGGCCCCCGAACGGGTATTCCCGTCCGGGAAGACATCGGAAGAAAAAGAGAAGAAAATTCTGTTCTGGGTGGTTCCATTCCACTATGGAGGGATATAGTGAAAGTGGCCTACGAGGCGAGTGAGGGAGTTCGACCGGAGTAGCCGACTTGGGCGAGATGCCGGAAGGTGTCCGCCGAGGCCGACGTCGACGGTCGGGCTGAGAGGCTGGAAGGTCTGCGGACCGGACGGCGACCCCCAGAACCTGATCCGGGCAATGCCGGCGAAGGGAACCCGTCTCGTAGGTCCTTTCTCTGCCCTCTCCCCGGCCTTCCCGGCTGTCCTCTCCTGCTTCCCCGGCTTCCGGGCCGTCCGCCGGGACTTCGGCCTTCAAGGACTCGGGCTTCCGGGGCCTTCGGCTTCCGCACTCCCGGGCGCCGCTTTCCGCCCCCGGCGCCTCCTGCGGCGCCGTCCCCCGGTGCTGTCGCCGCCTTCCGGGCCGCCGTCACCGCTCTTCCGTCCCCGTTCTTCCGCGTCTTCCGCGGCCGTCACCGCTCTTCGGCGGGCGCCGTCGGGCCGATCAGCCGGCACGCCGTCTCGACGTCGGCCCTCACCTGGGCGATCGACGCGCGCCCCGACAGCCAGGCGATCAGGGCCGAGAACCAGGTGTGCTCGATCACGCGGACCGCGGACAGCTGCTCGGGGGTGGGGTTCTCCCGCCCCATCGCGTCCAGGATGATCGCGGTGGTCTGCCGGGACACCTGGTCGACCTCGGGACTCGCACTGCGGTCCGCGAAGGTCAGGGCGCGGACCATCGCATCGGCGAGCTGCGGCTCGCGCTGCAGGGCACGGAAGGCGCGCATCAGCGTCTCGGCCACCCGCTCGGCCGCGTTCTCGCCGGCCGGCGGCTTCCTGCGCAGCGCGGCGTGCAGCTGCTCCAGCTGGTCCTGCATCGTCGCGACCAGCAGATGCACCTTGGACGGGAAGTACCGGTAGAGCGTGCCGAGCGCCACCTGCGAGGCCTCCGCGACCTCCCGCATCTGCACGGCGTCGAAGCCGCCCCGGCAGGCCAGGTGCGCGCTCGCGTGCAGAATGCGCCGGCGACGGGCCTGCTGCCGCTCGGTGAGGGGCGGGGTGACGAGCCGGGAGGGCCTGGCGTGCGCGGACATCGGTCCCGTTCCGTGACGGTCGGTGAGGCCCTGTCATCGGACCGCAGGCAGAGGCGTCGGGTCGTGGCGCGAATCACCTGATCCACTGGTCACAGCGCGGCTACCTGCCGGTAGATTCGAAGCCTCCTGGACGATCAAGTCTGAAACTTGTTCTAGGTTAGCGTCCCGGCGTAACCTCGCGGGGCAATGCAGTCAGAAGGGGGCCCAGAGTGACCGCTGAGGCCAGTCGGGCGGGGTCCCCGACGGACTTCGCCGCGGACGGCGGGCGACCGCTCAGGATCGCACTCCTCACCTACAAGGGAAACCCGTTCTGCGGTGGCCAGGGTGTCTATGTACGCCACCTCTCGCGGGAGTTGGCCCGTCTCGGCCACCAGGTCGAGGTGATCGGCGCACAGCCGTACCCGATCCTCGACACCCTGGACGAGGGCGACGGCCACGGCGGCGGCCGGCTGAGCCTCACCAAGCTGCCCAGCCTCGACCTCTACCGTCAGCCGGACCCCTTCCGCACGCCCAAGCGCGACGAGTACCGCGACTGGATCGACGTGCTGGAGGTCGCCACCATGTGGACCGGCGGCTTTCCCGAGCCGCTGACGTTCAGCCTGCGCGCCCGCCGTCATCTGCGCGCCCGCCGCGGCGAGTTCGACATCATCCACGACAACCAGACGCTCGGATACGGGCTGTTGGGGGACCTCGGCGCGCCCCTGGTCACCACCATCCATCACCCCATCACCGTGGACCGGCAGTTGGAGCTGGACGCCGCCGACAGCCGGGCGCGCCGGCTGTCCGTGCGACGCTGGTACGCCTTCACCCGGATGCAGAAGCGGGTCGCGCGCCGGCTGCCGTCCGTGCTCACCGTCTCCGGGACGTCGCGCCAGGAGATCGTCGAGCATCTGGGCGTGCGCGAGGACCGCATCCACGTGGTCCACATCGGCGCCGACACCGACCTGTTCTCGCCCGACCCGGCCGTGCCGCAGGTCCCCGGACGGATCGTGACCACCTCCAGCGCGGACGTGCCGCTCAAGGGCCTGGTCTTCCTGGTGGAGGCCCTGGCGAAGGTCCGCACCGAGCACCCCGAGGCGCACCTCGTCGTCGTCGGCAAGCGGCCCGAGGACGGGCCGGTCGCGCAGGCGATCGAGCGGTACGGCATCGAGGGCGCCGTGGAGTTCGTCAAGGGCATCTCCGACGCCGAACTGGTCGACCTGATCCGCTCGGCCCAGGTCGCGTGCGTACCGTCGCTGTACGAGGGCTTCTCGCTGCCGGCGGCCGAGGCGATGGCCACGGGAACGCCGCTGGTCGCCACGACCGGGGGCGCGATCCCGGAGGTCGCCGGGCGCGACGGCGAGACATGCGTCGCGGTGCCGCCCGGTGACGCGGGGGCGCTGGCCGCCGGGCTGAGCCGGCTGCTGGGCGACCCGGAGCTGCGGGCACGGCTGGGCGCGGCCGGACGCGAGCGGGTGCTGCGGCACTTCACCTGGGCCCGTGCCGCCGAGGGGACGGTGGCCCGCTACCGCGAGGCCCTCGCCCGCGACCGCCGTCGCCCCCGCGGAGGGACCCCCGCCACGGACCCGGGCCCGTACAGCTCCACGGCCCCGGACCGAGCCGTACGACAAGCCTCAGTGGAAGCGGACTACGAAAGCAGGGCCACGTGCTGACCGTCGACTTCACCCGGTTCCCGCTCGCTCCCGGCGACCGCGTCCTGGACCTCGGCTGCGGTGCCGGCCGGCACGCGTTCGAGTGCTACCGGCGCGGCGCGCGGGTCGTGGCGCTGGACCGCAACGGCGAGGAGATCCGCGAGGTCGCCAAGTGGTTCGCGGCGATGAAGGAGGCCGGGGAGGCACCCGCCGGGGCCACCGCCGTCGCGATGGAGGGCGACGCCCTCGCCCTGCCCTTCCCCGACGAGTCGTTCGACGTCGTCATCATCTCCGAGGTGATGGAGCACATCCCGGACGACAAGGGCGTACTCGCCGAGATGGTGCGGGTGTTGAAGCCGGGCGGCCGGATCGCGGTCACCGTGCCGCGCTACGGCCCGGAGAAGATCTGCTGGGCCCTGTCCGACGCCTACCACGAGGTCGAGGGCGGCCACATCCGCATCTACAAGGCCGACGAGCTGCTGAGGAAGATGCGCGAGGCCGGTCTGAGGCCGTACGGCACCCATCACGCGCACGCGCTGCACTCGCCGTACTGGTGGCTGAAGTGCGCGTTCGGCGTCGACAACGACAAGGCGCTGCCGGTGCGGGCGTACCACAAGCTGCTGGTCTGGGACATCATGAAGAAGCCGCTGGTCACACGGGTGGCCGAGCAGGCGTTGAACCCGCTGATCGGCAAGAGCTTCGTGGCGTATGCGACCAAGCCGCACCTGCCGCGGTCGGCCGCGACCGGCGAGGCGGCCGCCCCGTGACCACTCCCCGCACCGAACATCTGGTCCTGCCCGGCGTGCTCACCGCCGGGCAGGCCGCCGCGACCGTGCGCGGCATCCTCGCCGCACAGCGGGAGGACGGGGCGATCCCGTGGTTCCGCGGCCACCACCTCGACCCGTGGGACCACGTCGAGGCGGCGATGGCGCTGGACGCGGCCGGAGAGCACGAGGCGGCCGAGCGGGCGTACCTCTGGCTGGCCCGGCATCAGCTGGGCGACGGCTCCTGGTACGCGGCCTACGCCGACGGGGCGCACGACGACGTCACCGACCGCAGACGGGAGACGAACTTCGTCGCCTATGTCGCCGTGGGCGTGTGGCACCACTATCTGTCCACGGGCGACGACACGTTCCTGGACCGCATGTGGCCGGTGGTGTACGCGGCCGTCGAGTTCGTGCTGCGGCTGCAGCAGCCGGGCGGGCAGATCGGCTGGAAGCGCGAGGACGACGGCACGGACACGGCGGACGCGCTGCTGACCGGCTGCTCGTCGATCCATCACGCGCTGTGCTGCGCGCTGGCGATCGCGGAGTACCGCGAGGAGCCCCAGCCCGACTGGGAGTTGGCGGTGGGCGCGCTCAGACACGCGATCCGCAGGCACCCGGAGCGGTTCCTGGACAAGAGCCGCTACTCCATGGACTGGTACTACCCGGTGCTGGGCGGCGCGCTGACCGGCGCGGAGGCGAAGGAACGGATCGAGGCGGACTGGGACCGCTTCGTGGTGCCCGGCCTCGGGGTGCGCTGCGTCGCGCCCAACCCGTGGGTGACGGGCGGGGAGTCGGCCGAACTCGCCCTGACCCTGTGGGCGGTGGGCGAGTCCGACCGGGCACTGGACATCCTCCAGTCCATCCAGCACCTGCGCGATCCGGAGAGCGGCCTGTACTGGACGGGCTATGTCTACGAGGACAAGGCCGTGTGGCCGGAGGAGCTGACCACCTGGACCGCCGGTGCGCTCCTCCTCGCCGTCGCCGCGCTCGGCGGCCACGAGGCCACCTGCACGGTCTTCGCGGGCGACCGTCTGCCCCGGGGCCTGGACCCGGACTGCTGCGACTGACGAACGGCTGACGAAGACGCACCGCCGTCGGCGGCGGCGGGGCGTGCGGCCGGCGGCGGCAGCGGACGGTGAGAGACCGGGTCCTCCTTCCGGCCCGGTGGTGCACCGGACGCGCCGGAGAGGCCACGCGGCGGCACCCGGGAGGCGGACGACGCCGTCATGCCGCGCGGAGAGCCGCGTGCGGAGAGTGACGGGCCGGCGCCCTCGGTGCCCTGTTTCGGCGGAAGCGCCCGGGATCACCCGGACCGACGGAGTACGCACAGCACTGTTGTCTCTGGAGGAACCGTGCGCGTTCCGATACGACGCCTCGTCGTGGCGCTCACCCTCTGCTGCGCTCTGCTCGTCGGTACCTCCTCCGCGTGGGCCGCGGACCAGAACGCCGCACGACCGGAACCGACCGTCACCATGGCGGCCCCCGAACCCACTCCCACGACGCCGCAGGAGAGGCAGAAGTTCGCCAAGACCCGCTTCGTGGCGAACGCGGCCCTCGCGGCCGGGGCCGTCTACCAGTGGATCTGGAAGCCGTACAAGGAAGGCAGGTTCAAGAAGGGCGCCAAGCACCGCAGGGTGACGCTCGTCAAGGCCGGCCTGGCGGGCGCGTTCGCGTACAACCGTCTCAAGGCGGCCGTGCGCAACGCCAAGGGCGACCCCGCGCTGTCCAAGGCCGTCGCCCCGGTCACCAAGGGCATCGACGACCTGAAGCAGCTGCCGTCCAAGCTCCGCAAGGGCGACGACTCGGCGGTCAAGGACATCAACGACACCATCAACGAGGTCAAGAAGGCCGGGAAGAGCGCGGGCGCCGAGGTCAAGGACAAGGTGCCCTCGACCAGCGAGCTGTACCGGGGCGCCAAGTCCTGAAGCGGCTCTCCGGCCTGACGGACCGCCGGCTCGTCCGGATCCGCCGGCCACGGCGACGGCCCCCCGCCCGAAGGAGCGAGGGGCCGTTCGGCTTGTCGGGGCGGGCCGGTCAGCCGCGCTGGATGTTGGAGGTGTCCTGCAGCACGCCGCGGCGGCCGTCCTGCATCTCGGTCAGCAGGCCCTGGCCGCGCTGCTCCACGGCCAAGTACCACACGCCCGGCGACAGTTCGGCGATCGGCGTGGGGGAGCCGTCCTCCGCGAACAGCGGACGCGGCGCCGGCACGGCGAACCAGAACGGCGAGAAGGTTCCCGTCGACGGGTTCTGCTGGTCCTGCTGCGGCTGGGTACCGCCGAACGGCTGCGGCTGCCCGCCGTACGGCTGCGGCTGGGCGCCCGGGTAGCCGTAACCGCCCGGGGGCTGCGCGCCGTAGGGCTGCGGAGCGATCGGCTTGGGAGCGGGAATCAGCGTCCCCTGAAGGGCGGGAACCAGCGGAGTGGCGACGGCCGCGGCGGCCATGAGCAGGGCCGCGATGAAGCCGAGGATCAGACCCGCACCCGCGTCGACCGAGCCGGGGATGTCCACCAGGTTCCAGAACAGGATCCACGCCACGAGGACCGAGAACGCCGTTCCCACGGTGCCCAGGTCCAGACCTGCCACCTTGCGGGGCTGCGGCAGACACCGGTTGACGACGATCAGCGCGGCGCCGATGACCCCGCCCATGTAGAGGCCGAGGCCCGTACCCAACCCGTCCCAGGCGTTGGTCTCCACGAAGTTCGTGTCGTACAGACGGAGGAACGACGCGATGAAGAGCAACACCGCTGCTCCGATCACCACGCCATCGCCCCTAGTGAGGGAGCGGATGTTCACTTCAGATCCTTCACAGGTCGTCTCGTCGTCGGTAGAGGCGTCGCTGTCACCATCTCGCCGTCAGGCCAAGGTGCGAAGCGCGGGGGGTGCCCTCATCGTACGGACGACATTATCGTCCGTATGCCCGGGCTGTCCGCAGGGACAGACGTTCCGATCAGGACCCGCGCAGAAACCCCACGATTCCCTCAGAGATCCCCTCCGCCGCCTTCTGACGCCAATCACCGCTGGTCAGCAGCGCCGCGTCCTTGCTATCGCGCATGTTGCCGCACTCGACGAACACCTTCGGAACCGTTGACAGATTGAGACCGCCCAGGTCCTTGCGCGTGACAAGACCGGTGCCGTTGCCGATGTAGTTCGACGGTCCCTGGCCCGTGGCACGGACGAGGTTGCCCGCGATGCGCTCGCCGAGTTCGCGGGAGGCGGCGACGATCGGACGGGTGTCGGCGGCACCGGCGTGCACGGCGCCCGGGAGGATCACATGGAAGCCGCGGTTGCCCGGTGCCGACCCGTCGGCGTGGAGGGAGACGGCGGCGTCCGCGCGGGCGGCGTTGCCGATCCGGGCGCGCTCGTCCACGCACGGGCCCCAGGGCGGCGAGCCGTTGTCGTGGGTCAGCTTCACCGTGGCGCCCTGCGCCTCGAGCAGCGCACGCAGCCGATGGGCCAGATCCAGCGTGAACCGGGCCTCGGTGTAACCGTCGTTGGTGGCCGTGCCGGTGGTGTCGCACTCCTTGACGTGGGTGCCGACGTCCACCTTGCGGTTGATCTCTGCGGTGTGCCGGAAGTTGCCGGGGTTGTGCCCCGGATCGATGACGACGACCTTCCCCTTGAGCGGCCCGGAGACGGCGGGCGCGGAGGAGGAGGGCGTCGAACTCGCCGGTGTGCTCGGCCTTCCGCCGTCCCGGTCGGGGGAGCCGGAGGAGGGCGGCGGCGACTCCTTCGGCTGCGCGGGCCCGCCGGCCGACGGCGGTGCGGCGGCCCGCTCCGGGTCCCCGCCCGAGGACCCCGCGGCCTCGTACGCCACCCATCCCAGCAGCGCTCCGGGCACCAGCGCGGCGAGCGCGACGGTCAGCAGCCCGCGCCGGAGGCGGCGCGGACGCTCGGGCTGCGGGGGACCGTATGCGGGGTCTGGGTACGACACGACTGCGACTTTAACGGTGCGCGGAGCCGCCCGCTTCCGTTCGCCGCAGGACGCGCAAGGAGCCGGTCACCGAGACCTCGGTGAACTCCCCCGACTCCAGGGCCCGCAGATAGACGCGGTACGGGGCCTGCCCGGTGAACTCGTCCACGGGGTCCGGGAACACGTCGTGGATGACCAGCAGACCGCCCACGGCCACATGCGGCGCCCAGCCCGCGTAGTCGGCGCCGGCGTGCTCGTCGGTGTGGCCGCCGTCGATGAAGACCAGGCCGAGCGGGGAGTTCCACAGGGCGGCGATCTGCGGCGAGCGGCCGACGAGCGCCACCACGTGCTCCTCCAGACCGGCCCGGTGCAGGGTGCGCCGGAAGGCGGGCAGCGTGTCCATCAGGCCGACCTCGGGGTCGACCGTCTCCGGGTCGTGGTACTGCCAGCCGGGCTGCTGCTCCTCGCTGCCGCGGTGGTGGTCCACGGTGAGCGCGGTGACCCCGGCCCGCCGGGCCGCGTCGGCGAGCAGGAGGGTGGAGCGCCCGCAGTACGTGCCGATCTCCAGCAGCGGCAGCCCGAGCCGCCCGGCCTCCACGGCCGCCGCGTACAGCGCGAGCCCTTCGTCGACGGGCATGAACCCCTTCGCGGCCTCGAACGCGGCGAGGATCTCCGGCGGGGGTCCTCCCCGCTCGGGTGCGGCCGGGAAGTCGGATGGGGGCGCCGCGGGCATGAGGCAGGGTCCTTCCGGTCGGTGCGTCCGTTCCGGCGGCCATGCTGCCGCACGCCCTGCCGGCCGGGCGGACGGGGGTGCGGTGACACGGGTCCCGGGCGGACGCGCCCGGACGCCGGCCGGACCCCGTGCGGCCGCGGACGGCACCCGGCAGGCGGACGGCACCCGGCAGGCGGACGGCGCCCGGCGGGCGTACGGCCGCCGGACGACGCCGGTCGGTCCCGGGACCTGGGTCCGCGGACCGACCGGCCCCCGGCAAATATCCGATGCAAGGGGCACGGACCGCTTGAGAGCATGGCACTCATGCTCGAAGCCGCTGACACCGCCCCGACCGTCCGACGCCGTACCACGACGCCGCCCACCTGGCTCGTGGTGGCCCTCGCCTGCGCCGGACAGTTCCTCGTCGTGCTGGACGTGTCCGTCGTGAACGTGGCCCTGCCGTCGATGCGGACCGACCTCGGGCTGAGCGCCCCGGGACTGCAATGGGTGGTGAACGCCTACGCCATCGCGTTCGCCGGTTTCATGCTGCTCGGCGGCCGGGCCGGGGACCTGTACGGGCGCAAGCGGATGTTCCTGCTGGGGCTCGGTCTGTTCACCCTGGCCTCGCTGGGCGGCGGCATGGCCCAGGAGGGCTGGCAGCTGCTGCTCGCACGCGCCGTGCAGGGGCTGGGCGCGGCCGTGCTGGCGCCCTCCACGCTGACGCTGCTGACCGCCGCCGTGCCCGAGGGAGCGGCCCGGGCCCGGGCCATAGCCACCTGGTCGGCGGTCGGCGCGGGCGGCGGAGCGGCGGGCGGCCTGGTCGGCGGACTCCTGGTGCAGGGGCTGTCGTGGCGGTGGGTGCTGCTGATCAACGTGCCCATCGGTGTGGTGGTGCTCGCCGGGGCCGTGCGGTGGCTGGTGGAGAGCCGGGCCGGGGACGGGCGCCGGCTGGATCTGCCCGGAGCGGTGCTGGTGACGGCGGGGCTGGCGATCCTGGCGTACGGGATCTCGCAGACCGAGGCGGAGGGCTGGACGGCCACGGCCACGCTGGTGCCCCTGCTCGCCGGGCTCGTGCTCATCGGGCTCTTCCTCGCCGTCGAGGCGCGCACGGCCGCCCCGCTGATGCCGCTCGCGCTGCTGCGGGTGCGCTCGGTGGCGTCCGCGAACGTGGCGATGTTCCTCTCCGGTGCGGCGATGTTCTGCATGTGGTTCTTCATGACCCTGTACGCGCAGAACGTCCTCGGCTACTCGCCGCTGGCCGCCGGACTCGCCCTGGTCCCCAGCTCGCTGGCGGTGGTCGTCGGCTCCAAGGTGGCGCCACGCCTGATGCGGGCGGCGGGGGAGCGCAATGTCGCCGTGCTGGGCACGCTGGTGGCGGTCGCCGGGTTCGCCTGGCAGTCGACGATGCGGGCGGACGGCACCTATCTCACGGACATCATGTTCCCCGGGATCCTGATGATGCTGGGCGCGGGAGTGGCGGGCACCCCGCTCGCCGCGCTGGCCACCTCCGGGGCGGCGCCCGAGGACGCCGGGCTGGTGTCCGGGCTCATCAACACCTCCCGCACCATGGGCGGTTCCCTGGGGCTTGCGGTCATGTCGACCGTCGCGGCGGCCCGCACGGGGGACCGGAACACACCGGTGGGCCTGACGGAGGGATACGCGGCGGTCTTCCTCACCGGTACGGGCGTGCTGCTCTTCGGGGCGCTGCTGATGCTGGTGTGGCTGCCGCGCTCCGCACACAAGGCGTCCTAGCCGCAGAACCTCCCGGGCGGCCGCCTCCCCGGGCGCCGGCAAAAAAGTCCCCCGGGCGTCGCGCGCTGTGCCGTCCAGGAGGCCCTCGGCGCGGGGCCGGAGGGAATTCCCGCCCGGCCCCGGTGCGATCCCCTTCCGGCGTCCGCGGCAGCCCCGCACACGCCCGGACAGCACGTCCCGCAAGCGCGCCCCCATCCCGACTGACCTGGGATTCAAGGCAGTTCGAAGCTACGGTCGCGGTACCGGGAGCGGACCCCGAACGGGCCCGGGGGGAGAGGACGGGGGAGGGGAGCGGGCATGGACCGGGACATCCGCACCGTGGACGACGTGCTCCGGCTGCTGGACGGGCTGTTCGCACCGGACGCCGACCGCTGGACGGGCGGCGCGGCCGGCTGGTGGGACGGGTTCTACGCCGACCGGTCGCGGCCGGTGCCCTTCTTCGCGGTCAAGCCGGACGAGAACCTCGCCGAGTGGGTGGAGCGGGGCACCGTCACCGGACGCCGGGCCCTGGACCTGGGGTGCGGGCCGGGGCGCAACGCCCTGTATCTCGCCGCGCGGGGCTTCGAGGTGGACGCGGTCGATCTGTCGGCCAGGGCCGTCGCCTGGGCACGGGAACGGGCCCACGAGGCGGGGGTGGACGTGCGGTTCGTGCACGGGGACGCCTTCGGGGACGCCGGCGCGCAGCTCACCGGCCCCTACGACCTCGTCCACGACTCCGGGTGCTTCCACCATCTGCCGCCGCACCGCCGCATCAGCTACCTGGCCCTGCTGGACAGGGTCCTGGCACCCGGCGGTCATCTGGTGCTGACCTGTTTCGCGGCCGGGAGCATGGGATGCGAGCTGTCCGACGCCGAGCTGTACCGCGACGGCCGTCTGCACGGCGGGCTCGCCTACACGCCCGAGTCGCTGCGGCGGATCTTCGCGGATCTGACGGAGGTGGAGCTGCGGCGGATGCGCGAGGAGCCGGAGGAGTCGGCGTACTTCGGGAAGGCGTTCTTGTGGGCGGGGCTGTTCCGGCGGGAGACGGCCGGACGGCCGGGCGGCACAGGAAAGGGCCTGGACGGAGGGAGGGGGCCGGCGGTGCCGGCCGGCGTCCTTGTCCGGCAGCCGGACGGGAACGCGTGACGGCCCCGCCCTTTCCAGGACGGGGCCGCTCGCCGCTGTGGTGGTGCCGTCAGGCGGCTGCCTCGGTTCCCTCGGCCGGCTTGCGGTGACGGCCGCTGGGCACGCCCTCGCGGTCGTGGGGGGAGGCCGGGCCGCGGTGCCTGCCGCGGCCCGGGGCCGGCTGGTCCGCCTGGTCCGCGGTCTCGAGCGGCTGGGTCGTGCTGGCGTCGCTCATCGGAAGAAATTCACCCCGTCAACCATGATCTTTTGTACGGCCGGGCGAGTGTAACCAGCGCACCGCGGACCGCATCCAGGCGGCATGCCCACCGGGACTATTTCGTTACAAGCTGCCCCAGAGGCGCCTGTTGCAGAGGGACGGGACGGGGAGGGAAGTGGGCCGGAAGCCCCGCTTCCGTTGCCGCCGCCCCCTGTTCGGGAACAGGGGCGGGAGCGGGGGAGGGCGCGGCGTCGAGGTAGGGATAGGTGTAGGCGTAGGACTGCGGAGGATGCGCGGCGCGCGGTTCGTCCCGCGGTCCGGGAGAGGGCACGGGCTCGGGGCACGGCCCGAATCCCCGGCCCCGGTCCCACGCCCCGGGCGGGGCCGGGCGCGGGGCGTCGGCCGGAGCCGGAGCCGTCCACCGTGCCAGCCCGCACGGCACCGCCCTGGTGGCGCACGGCAGTTGGAGCACACCGTCGCCCGTCCACAGCCCCGCCCCGGTCAACCACCCCTCGGGCGCCGGAAGATGGCACACCCAGCCCTCCGCGGGCCGCCACACGCCGACCCAGCTGCCGTACGCGCCGTCGCAGCGCAGCGCCACCGCGCACTGCTCCGGGGTGAGCGCCTGCCCCGGCTGGATCGCGAACGGCGTCACCGTGCAGTCGGGCAGCATCAGACACTCCGGGAAGCGCACCGGCAGCGTGCTGCCGAGAACCCCCCAGCCCAGCCGCTCTTGGCCGGGTGAGGGCGCGTCCGAGCGGATCAGCAGCAGCCCGCTGTCGGGATCGGCGAGCAGCAGCCGGTCGTTGCTGTCGGCCGCGATCTGCAGCAGCGGGGACACCTCGCCGCCGCGCTCGAGGTCCACCACGACCGCCTTGGTGCGCCCGCCGGCCTGCCGGTCCAGGGCGAGCAGCCGTCCGGTGCGGTCCAGCCAGACCCCGCCCGAACAGCGGCCCGGCACCTCGGCCAGCTGCTCGGGCCCGTGGGCGCCGCCCGCCACCAGCCACACCGCCGTGGAGCGCGGACCCGCGGCCAGCGCGTACGCCCGCCTGCCCCCCGGTGCCGGGGGCAGCAGCCGCAGCCGGGCGCCCTTCGCGCACTCGAGGGCGCCGAGCGGCAGTTCGCCGGTGCCGGGGCCGGTCGGGTACAGCAGCGAGAAGGCGTGCCGGCCGGCCACCAGCCGCCGGATGAGGACCCGGCCGTCACCCATCGGCTGCACCTCCGTGCCGGGCTCCTCGGACCGGCTGCCGGGCAGCGGGACCGCGTACGGCTCGGGGCCGTCCAGCGTCCACCGCTCGGCGTACCAGGAGTCACCGCTGCGGGCGAGCCGGGCGGCGTAGGCGCCGTCCGCCGTGATCGTGCAGCCCGCCTGCGGGACACCGTCGTCCTCGCCGGCCGCCGAAGGCTCGACAACACAGGCCGTCATCTTTCGGTCACCTCCTGCGAGGACGGTAGTTTTCGGGCGCGCGGACGGCGGACCGGCGGGCGGCGGCTTCACACATACGGGTGGCCCAGGAACGATTCGCCTGAGAAACCGGGGCCGGTCGTGCCCGTCCGGAAACCGGCTCCGCGGCGCCCGGCGGGCGCGGCCTCGCGCGGGGGGCGGCGGCAGCGGTTCAGCCACGGCGAACACCCAGGTAGCCTTGCACTCGTGCCCCTTCTGTCTGAAGTCATCGCCGAGCTGGAGAACCTGTGGCCCGCCGAACGGGCCGAGTCCTGGGACGCGGTCGGCACCGTCGTGGGCGACCCCGATCAGGAGGTCGGCCGGGTGCTGTTCGCGGTCGACCCGGTGCAGGAGATCGCCGACGAGGCGGTGAAGCTGGGCGCCGACCTGCTGGTCACGCACCATCCGCTGTATCTGCGCGGTACGACGACCGTGGCGGCCTCCACCTTCAAGGGCCGTGTGGTGCACACCCTCATCAAGAACGACATCGCCCTGCACGTGGCCCACACCAACGCCGACACCGCCGACCCCGGGGTCTCCGACGCGCTGGCCGGGGCCCTGGACCTGAGGGTCGTACGCCCCCTGGTGCCGGACCCCACCGACCCCGCCGGCCGCCGGGGCCTGGGCCGGGTCTGCGAGCTGGACCACCCGCTGACCGTGCGCGAGCTGGCCGCCCGCGCCGCCGAGCGGCTGCCCGCCACCGCGCAGGGCATCCGGGTGGCCGGCGACCCCGAGGCACAGGTCCGCACGGTCGCCGTCAGCGGCGGTTCCGGCGACAGCCTCTTCGAGGCCGTCCGGGCCGCCGGGGTCGACGCCTTCCTCACCGCGGACCTGCGTCACCACCCGGCGTCGGAGTTCACGGCGGACCGCTCCCGCGGTCCGGTCGCGCTGCTCGACGCGGCGCACTGGGCCACCGAGTGGCCCTGGTGCGAGCTGGCCGCCGCCCAGCTCGACGAGATCTCCGACCGGCACGGATGGGGCCTTCGCGTCCATGTCTCCCGGACGGTCACCGACCCCTGGACCGCCCATGCGGCGTCCGTTTGCCCGTCGCCCGCCGTCACCCTTCCGGGGAGCGCCCCGGGCGCCCCCTCTGCCACCGACTGACAGGAGCCCCCAACTGAACGCCGCGCCCGCCGACCAGATCCGACTCCTCGACGTCCAGGCACTCGACGTCCGCCTGCAGCAGCTCGCGCACAAGCGGAAGTCCCTGCCGGAGCACGCCGAGATCGAGTCGCTGTCCAAGGACCTCGCGCAGCTGCGCGCCCTGCTCGTGGCCGCGCAGACGGAGGAGAGCGACTGCGCCCGCGAGCAGGCCAAGGCCGAGCAGGACGTGGACCAGGTGCGCAAGCGCGCCGCGCGCGACCAGCAGCGCCTGGACTCCGGAGCGGTCACCTCGCCCAAGGACCTCTCCAACCTCCAGCGCGAGATCGCCTCGCTCGCCAAGCGGCAGGGCGACCTCGAGGACATCGTCCTGGAGGTCATGGAGCGCCGTGAGGCCGCACAGGAACGCGTCAAGGAGCTGACCGAGCGCGTCGCCTCCGTCCAGGCCAAGGTCGACGACGCCACCGCGCGCCGGGACCGGGCCCTGGAGGAGATCGACACGGAGGTGGCCTCCGTGACCAGGGAGCGCGAGGCCATCGCCGCCGCCGTCCCCGCGGACCTGCTGAAGTTCTACGACAAGCTGCGCGAGCAGTACGGCGGCATCGGTGCGGCCAAGCTGCACCAGCGCACCTGCCAGGGCTGCCGTCAGGAGCTCGCCATCACCGAGCTGAACGACATCCGCGCGGCGGCCCCCGACGCGGTCGTGCGCTGCGAGAACTGCCGCCGCATCCTGGTGCGCACCGCCGAGTCCGGCCTGTAGGGGGCGGTGGACGTGCAGGAGACCGTCCGGGAGTCCGTCCGGGAGCTCGTCGTCGAGGCGGACGGCGGCTCACGGGGCAACCCGGGCCCCGCGGGCTACGGCGCGGTGGTGCTCGACGCGGCGACGGGGGAGCCCCTGGCCGAGACCGCGGAGTACCTGGGGACCGCCACCAACAACGTCGCCGAGTACCGCGGCCTCCTGGCCGGTCTGCGCGCCGCGCACGCACTGGACCCCTCGGCGAGGGTCCGGGTCCGCATGGACTCCAAGCTGGTGATCGAGCAGATGTCGGGCCGCTGGAGGATCAAGCACCCGGATCTCAAACCGCTGGCGGCCCAGGCGGCCGAGGTGTTCCCGCCCGGACGGGTGACCTACGAATGGGTCCCGCGTGAGCGGAACAGGCACGCCGACCGTCTGGCCAACGAGGCGATGGACGCGGGAGCGCGGGGGGAGCAGTGGTCGGCCCCGGCCTCCGCGACGCCACCGGACGCACCGGCACGGACCGCACCGGCACGGGACGCGGCGCCGGACGCGACCGCCCGGGCCGGCACCGGCGCCCGCGCCGACGCCGGCACCCGCGCCGACGCCGACGCCCGGGCCGCGCGGACCGTCGCCACCCCCGGCTGGGGGCCCGCCGACCTCGGCCCTCCCGCCACCTTCGTGCTGCTGCGGCACGGGGAGACGCCCCTGACGCCGCAGAAGCGCTTCTCGGGCAGCGGCGGCACCGACCCGTCGCTGTCCGGGATCGGCCGGGAACAGGCCGAGCGGGTCGCCGCGGCGCTCGCCCGGCGCGGCACGATCCAGGCCGTCGTGACCTCCCCCCTCGCCCGTGCCCGGGAGACCGCCGAGATCGTCGCCGCCCGCCTCGGCCTCGACGTGGCCGTGGAGGAGGGACTGCGCGAGACCGACTTCGGCGCCTGGGAGGGACTCACCTTCGGCGAGGTGCGCGAGCGCTACCCGGACGACCTCAACGCCTGGCTGGCCTCCGCCGAGGCCGCACCCACCGGCGGCGGCGAGAGCTTCGCGGCGACCGCCCGCCGGATCGCCGCCGTCCGCGACAAGCTGATCGCGGCCCACGCGGGCCGCACGGTCCTGCTGGTCACCCACGTCACCCCGATCAAGACGCTCGTCCAGCTGGCCCTCGGCGCCCCGCCGCAGTCCCTGTTCCGCATGGAACTGGCGGCGGCGTCGCTGTCGGCGGTGGCGTACTACGCGGACGGCAACGCGAGCGTCCGCCTGTTCAACGACACGTCCCACCTGCGCTGAGCGCCGCCGCCGCACGGGCCAGCCGCTCGATGCGCGCCCAGTCCCGGGCGGCCACCGCGTCCGCGGGAACCATCCAGCTGCCGCCGACGCAGCCGACGTTGGGCAGCGCCAGATAGCCGGGCGCGCTGTCGGGCCCGATGCCGCCGGTGGGGCAGAAACGGGCCTGGGGAAGAGGGCCGTGCAGCGCCCTCAGATACGCGGTGCCGCCGGCCGCCTGCGCCGGGAAGAACTTCATCTCCCGCACCCCGCGCTCCAGCAGCGCCATGACCTCGCAGACCGTGGACACCCCGGGCAGGAACGGCACCCCCGACGCCCGCAGGGCCTCCAGCAGCGCATCGGTCCAGCCGGGGCTCACCAAGAACCGCGCCCCGGCCGCCGTGCTGTCCGCCGCCTGCGCCGGGGTGAGGACCGTACCGGCCCCCACCACCGCCTCCGGCACCTCCTCGGCGACGGCCCGGATCGCGTCCAGCGCGGCCGGTGTCCGCAGCGTCACCTCGATCGCGGGCAGCCCCCCGGCCACCAGGGCCCGTGCCAGCGGCACGGCGTCGGCGGCGTCCTCGACGACCAGGACGGGCACGACGGGGGCGAGGTCCAGCACGGAGCCGGCCGGCAGAGGGGAGGGCATGGCGTCATCGTGCCCAGGGCGAGTGCAGCACGCAACGCACGTTGCACACACCGCAACGTGCGTTCGCCGGTTCCTCAGTGGTCAGTGGACGTCCGTCACCAGGACGTCCAGCGTCCACGGCTTCCCCGCCTTCGCGGGCGGCTCGGCCTCCACCGCATGCCCCAGGTCCCGCAGCGCCTCCACCAGCTCGGCCGGGTCCTTCGGCGCGGCCCCGTCGGCCAGCAGACTGCGCACGATCCGCCCCTTGGTCGCCTTGTTGAAGTGACTGACGACCTTCCGGGTCGGCGCGTGCAGCACCCGTACGGTCGCCGTCCGCCCGGCGACCTCTCCCTTGGGCCGCCAGGCGGCGGCGTAGGCGGCGGACCGCAGGTCCAGCACCGGCCCGTCCCCGGCCGCCTCGGGCAGGACGGAGGCCATCGGCGCACGCCAGTGGGCCGACAGGGCCCCCAGGCCCGGCAGCTTCACCCCCATCGAGCACCGGTACGACGGAATCCGGTCGGTCACCCGCACCGCGCCCCACAGCCCCGAGAAGATCAGCAGCGAGGACGCGGCACGCCGCTGGGCGGCGGCATCGAGGGAGGCCAGGTCCAGGGCGTCGTAGAGCACCCCGGTGTAGATCTCGCCGGCGGGCCGTGCCCCGGCCGTGCGCAGACCGGCGTTCTTGGCGACCTCGCCGCGCAGCCCCTCGCTCAGTCCCAGCACCTCACGGGCCTTGTCCTCGTCCCCGGAGCACAGCTCCACCAGCTCGGCGAGCACGGCCTTTCGGGCGTCGGTCAGCCCCGGCAGCGACAGCGACTCCAGCCGCACGGGAGCACCGTGGCCGGAAGCGGCCTTGCCCTCGGACGGCGGCAGCAGGACGAGCACACGTACTCCTTCGGTGTTCGGGACGGTTTCCGCCGCAAGAGTACGGCGCCTCCCGGCCCTCAGGCCCGCGCGGTGCGCTCCCCGGCCGCCGCCAGGGCCCGCACCAGGGCCTCGGGGTCGTCGGCGTTGCAGCGGACGACACGCACCTTCCGGCGGCGGCCGAAGAAGGTGACATGGGTGACCGGCTCGGTCAGTTCGAGCGTGACGGTCGTCTGCGCGCCCACGGCGACGTCGAGCTCGCCGTCGGTCCGCTCATGGGTCGTGCGCAGCTCGCGGCGCACGGAGGCGATCCGCTCCAGCGGTATCCGCAGATCGACGTGGACGGCCCGGCGGATCCGCAGGGCACCGTCCTCCAGGACGTGCGGGCGCACGACGCAGGCGGCGTGCAGGGCGACGACGATGACGACGGTGTACACGTCCAGGAAGAGCACCACCGCGTGCACGGCCGGCCGGCTGCGCAGCAGCACGGACATCATCACCGTCTCGACCACGCAGACGAACCCGAACCCGAGCAGCAGCGGGCCCTGCGCCCGCGCGTACCCGAAGGCCGTCCCGCCCCTGACGCCATGGGTCCGCCGCGCCAGCCACAGCGCCAGACTCACCAGGAGCCTCAGCTCGTGCCGGGCGAGAGTCAGGGGGATGCCGAGCGCCTTCACGACCGCCCTCACGACTGCTCCCCTTCGGCGGCGATCCGCAGCGTCCGGCGGATCGCCTCCGCCTGGGCCGGGGCGAAGTCGGCGTAGAAGGCCCGCAGGAAGCTGCTGTCCTGGTCGATGCCCACTCCCTCGGGCAGCAGACCGGCGGGCAGACACGCGGCGAGGGCATGGGCGGCCTCGTCCACCCGCGGATCGTCCACATTGGCGTCGGCGAGCGCGTCGAGCAGGGCGTACGCGCGGAGCGCCCGCTCCTTGGCACCCGGCGCGCTCAGCGCGCCGCCGAGCAGCTCCGTGAACCGCTTCCGCTCCTTGGGCGACGCCGTGGTCTCGATCAGCGCGAGCATCTCCCGGTCCTTGGCCGCCATGGGGGAGTCGGTGACCTGGGCCATCTCCCGGAACAGCGCGGCCAGCTCCGGGGAGAGAGGGCCCTCGGCGCTCGGCCCGCCCTCGGTCTCCAGCAGCGCCCGCAGCCGTGCCCGCCGGTCCCGGATCGCCGCCTCCTGCCGCGCCAGGTCCTCGTCCAGCTCCGTCAGCACTTCGACGAGGTCCTTCCCGGCCTCGTCCGCGAGGACGTCCCGCACCTCGGCCAGCCCCAGCCCCAGCTCGGTCAGCCGCCTGATCCGGGCCAGCACGACCGCGTGCCGCAGCGTGTAGTCCCGGTAGCCGTTCGCCCGCCGCTCCGGCTCCGGCAGCAGCCCCAGGTGGTGGTAGTGCCGCACGGCCCGCGTGGTGACGCCGACGGCCGCGGCGAGTTCTCCTATCCGCATGGGGACCAGTACAGACGTTGACGCTGCGTAAAGGTCAAGCGCACACGACCGGGGGAACGAGGGCCGTTCGCCGCGGGGGCGGGCCGCGGACGCCACGGCCTGACGGGCGGCCGCGAGGCCGGACGCCGCTGCTGCGCCCGTGCCGGTGTCTCTCTCCACCTGCTGGTCGGCCGGGAAGCCTCATCCGTGACGCTGTTCAGCGAGCCGGAGAACGACGACTACCCGGAGCTCTGCACGCGCCCGTTCGGCAAGTCCCTCACGCTCCCCGAGCCCTTCGCCCACGGCCTGGAGACGTCGGACTTCCTCTGACCGGACCGGAGCGCGGACGGGACCGGCCGGTGTGACCGGTACCATGGTCCACACGGCAGACGAGCCGGGCGGACGGCCGCGGGAAGCCTTCCGGGGCTTTCCGAGGAACGTCCGGGCTCCACAGGGCAGGGTGGTGGCTAACAGCCACCCGGGGTGACCCGCGGGACAGTGCCACAGAAAGCAGACCGCCGGGGGCTTCGGCTCCCGGTAAGGGTGAAACGGTGGTGTAAGAGACCACCAGTGCCCAGGGTGACCTGGGCAGCTAGGTAAACCCCACCCGGAGCAAGGTCAAGAGGAGACACTCCGGTGTCTCTGCGCGGACGCTTGAGGGCTGCCCGTCCGATGTCCGCGGGTGGACTGCACGAGGCCGGCGGCAACGTCGGTCCCAGATGGATGGCCGTCGCCCCGGGCTCCGCGAGGAACCCGGGGAACAGAACCCGGCGTACAGCCCGACTCGTCTGCCGCTCTCCGCCTCCGCGGCCAGAGGTTCTTTTCCCGGGGCGATGAAGCCATCCGGGGCCGCACCCGGACCAGTACGGACTTTCCCTTGTGCACGTCCTCTCGGGTGAAGGGAGGGCGGGCGGCTGTCCGTCTGCCGTGTTCTCCTGGCCGTGCATGCGCAGCGCGCCGCACTCCCCGCGGCCGCGGTGTCGACGAAGACTTCGTCTGCGCCGAGACCCCGGGAGAGTGCTTGCGTCGCCGCCCTTCCCCGCGGGGAAGGGGGTGCGGCCGAGAACCGCGGTGACGATCTTCCTGCCGCGGCGGGCGATGGGGAGCAGGCCTCTCATCGGTGGTCAGCCGGTGCCCTCGAGCCCGGTGATACCCCAGGTCGTCGGTTTGACAGGGGCAACAGTCAGGCCGGCCCCGAAGGGCAGGAGCCCCCTTGGGGACCACGAAGAATGGTGACGGGACTGGGCTCGGGAAGTCACGGCTGGGGCCGAACAGGAGGCTCCGGTGGAGCCCCGCCCCGTCCCGGCTGTGCGGTCACCAGGGTTCGAGCTCCCAAGCGCTGGGTGCCTCGGCGGGCAGCGACGCCTCTCGGGCAAGGGGGTTGAGGGCGGTCAGCCTGCCCGTCATCCGGTTCAGGCAGAAGACATACGCCTTGGCCTTGTCGGCGAACTTTGCCGCCGGGCGGGTGAGGCCGCCGCCCGTGATGAGGAGCAGACGCTTGGGCAACTTCCCGCCGGCCGCCGCGGCCATGCCGTTCAGCCGCTGGATCTCAGGAGCCGACAGATCCTTGCCGGTGCTGCGCCACTCGATGTGGAACACCTCGGACTCGATCGGGGCGTCGGCCTCGCCTTCCACGAGGTCCGAGAAACCGAGCGTGGTGAGTTGGTGGAGGACCGCCTCCTTGATCTCCTGAGGGGACAGCGGACCCGGGCGGCGTTCGGATCTGCTCTCCTCGGGCCCGTCCAGGAGATCGGGGAATTCCTCCGTCCGCCCGAGGACATCATTCTGCACGGGGAGGCTGCCCTGCATATCGGATCGGGGCTTTGGGGCGACGGGCTTTGCCGGTGTCCACGGCGGCTCCGTGTCCCATGCTTCCGGACCTTTGCCCAGCAGGTCGGCGAGTTCCTCCACGGACACGTCCGCGCGCGGTACACCCGGCGCGGGAAACGATGTGCGGCAAAGGCACCGTGCGAGTGCGACACGGCCCCACTCGCCCCATCGCGGTGTGTGCACGTCCACCAGCCATCCGAGGGCGGGCTTGAGCGAGACACGCACGAAGGCTTCGGGAAACTCGGCTTCCAGGAACGTTCCCTCGCGGGTGTCGGCGACGCCGAACTTCGGCGCATGGCGCGGCCCGTAGGCGAAGCACCTGTTCCCGGCGACCACGCGTCGCACGCGTACACCCCGCATGTCCAGGAGGTCGGCCAGCTCGGTCATCTCGGACGGCTCGCTCTCGTTCCAGCGCCAGGGGGACGAGAGCGGCTTCCCGGTGAGCCGGGCCGAGGCGTGGGCGTGCACGGCGTCCACGAGCACATCGCTGGGAGTGTCCAGCGGCCAGAGGGACGGTTCGCTGTCCAGGGCGGGATCCATCACCGCCCAGACGATGCCGTGCCCCATGCGTACGCGGGCCAGGGCGACCGACTGGGTCCCGGACAGAAGGACCTTCAGGAACACAGGTCCCTGTGAGTCGTCGAAACGGACCCGTTCGGCCAGTTCGGGGTGTCGGTCACGCAGGGTCCGTTCCAGGGACTGGAAGTGCAGGTACGTGCCTAAGGCGGTGACCATGTCACGGGGCGGGAAGGACAAGGGACTTGACTCCTGTCGTGGCGGGCCGCGCATCTGGCAGCGGTGTCGTGATGCCTCGCCGTAGCGTAGGCCGCTCTGCCACCGGCGCTCGGGACAATTAACCACCCGTCACTGAGCCGTAGGGCTTCAGGAGCGGTCGCGGTTCCTGCTTGATCAGAGGTGCGTCGACGCCCGGCAGCCGAAGGGAGGCCCGGCGCATGCGGGGGCTCCAGTGAGCTGGGTCGGGCGTCCTGCGCCCGGTGAGTCACTGCGCTCCGTCGAGGATCCGCCAGACCGTCCGGTAGGCCGGGCCCTTGGCGCCCAGGGCCGACCGCCAGGCCGTCTCGGGCAGCGCGGCGAGCCGGCTGCGCGCCGCCATGACCATGCGGACGAGGTGTACCAGCGTCTCGCCGCACATCTGCCCATGCCCGGAAAACCGGAAGAGGCCCTGGTGCCCTGGGGCGAGGCGGATCCGCGCCGGTCGTTCCGGTTCCCCATGGCACCGGACGCGCGGCCCGTCCGCCAGTGGGCCAGGGAGGCGGACGGACCACGGTAGACGGACCTCAGCGCAACCTCCGTTTCCTACACCTTCTCCACGGACGCGGCCTGCGCCGGGATCTCCAGGGTGAGCTGCTCCCAGTCCGTCTCCTCCGGCTCGGGAGCCGTCTCGACGCCCGGGGCCGCCCCCGTGTCCGGGTCGGCATCGGAGGCGGAGTCGATGCTCCTGCCCTCGTCCCCGTCGTCCTCGCTCCGGGTCGGCAGTACGTATTCCTGTGCGAGCCCCGCGAGGTGCAGGGGCAGCGGCAGGCTCAGCGCGTCCGGCAGGTCGGGAGCCTGCCGGAGCTGGTGCACGGCGAGCGCGAGTGCTTCCGGAACGTCCCCGTCACCGGGGTGGCACCCCAGCACGGCGACCTCCACCAGCCCGGGATTCCAGGCGGCCTTGTCCGTGTCGATCGTCACCTCGCCCTTGGCGTTGATGCGGGGCGCCAGCTTGTCGGCGGCGACCGACAGCTTGAAGGTGCGGGCCTTGGGCGTCGTGGACCAGAAGACGCGGGCCTTGCCGGGGTCCGCGGTCGGATCCGTCCACAAGTGGGCGGCCAGACCGTTGGGACCGTCGGGGTTCACGCCCCACCACTGGGCGGTCTCCCGGTTGCGCGCCGTGCGCACCCGCACCAGCCGCAGGTCCGGATCCAGGCGGCGCGCGGGGGCATGGCCGTCGCGGAACTTGTCCGCCACCACGGTGCCGTCCTGGAGCCACGTCCAGTGCGAACGCATGTTCTGCCCGTGGGCCAGCAGCATCGTCGGCCTGCCGCGCAGCGTGCGGCGCACCCGCTGGAGCCATTCCTCGGTCTCCCGCCGCTGCTGAGCCATGTCCGCCCACCAGGACGGCCGGACCGCCGGTGCCTCGCCGTCGTGCGGCGCGGGAACGAGGTCCTTCGGCACCTCGCACTGCCTGGTCAGCCTCAACAGCATCACCGGGTACGGCACCCAGGCGCGCGCCTCGTCGTCCCAGCCCTCCACCCGGGCCAGCCCCTCACCGGACGGATCCGGGGTGACCAGCACGGCAACGGGCACATGCCCCGCCCAACGGGTGCGGCTGAGCCGGTTCCTGCGCACCATCCACACCGCCGCGTACCGCAGGCCCTCGGGCAGACGCTCGCCGAGGCTGTGCTCGGGATGGACCCGCACACCGAGCTGCCGCAGCCCGTCGTCCCAGGCCTTCGCCGCGCGGAACTCCTTGTTCTTCTCGCTGTTGTAGCCCTTGGCCTTCTTCGGCACGGCCATGAACTGGGTCAGCACGCCGGCGTCCGCGCAGCCCAGCCGCAGCGCGAACTTCGCGTCGTGGTCGGGGGAGGAGAAGTCCTTGGCCCGGTCGATCTCCACCAGGGCGAGCGTGGGTGCGGGCGAGGAGACGCCCCCCTCGGTGAGGAAGGCCGTCATCTCCCTGCGGCGGTCACGGATCGCGGCGGTGACCGCGGCCCGCGAGTGCCGGACCCCCTCCGGCAGGGCCAGGTCCTGGCCGAGGGAACGGGAGAGCCTGCGGCAGCGCAGACGCACGGTGAGCTCGGGGGACTGCCACTCCAGGACCACTGTGCCGTCGTAGGCCTCCTCGGCCGTCGGTGCGCCGCCGTCGCCCTTCAGATCCAGGTGCGCGACGAGCGCGTCGATGGCGGTGTCCCGCATCACCGGGGTCTGCCAGAGCAACCACGCCTCCAAGGTGGGAAGTTCACCCGGGGCGAGATCCTGGGACAGGTGGCGCAGCGCGAATGCCGCACCGCGCCGCCGGGCGCTCGCGCGTCTGCGCTCCTCCTCGGTCTTCGCCGGCTCCTTGGAGGGCTCCTGGCGGGGGTTGCCGGGCGTGCTGCCCGACAAGCGGGTGCGGACCAGTGCGGGCACCGGCTCCAGCTGCTCCGGAAGGGCCTGCAGGGCCCACTCCACGATCTTCGAACGCTGGTCCGCCATCAGGCCGTGGCCGACCGCGTGCGGCCCCATGGCCGTGCTGTACAGAACAGCCGCGCGCATGTCGTCGGTCAGCCAGCCGACCGGGTCGGTGAGGATGGCGTCGGCGTCCGGGAACGACTCCGTGAGGGACATGCTCCGCAGCATTCCGGCCGGCCCGCCCTCGACCCAGTCGTAGCCGTCCCGGCTCCAGGCGAGCCGCGCCACCGCGAACCGGTCGCTCGCCGGTGCTCCGGGCAGCCACGGCACCCGCGGACGCAGCAGCACCGTGGTGCGGCGGCCGAACGGCAGGTACAGCCGCCCTGTCCCCGCACTCACGCGGGTCGCGTACCGGCGGATGTGGCTGTGCAGGTGGAAGCGGGGCAGCGGGTCGAAGGGCACCGTCTGCAGCGTGATGTTCAGGACGACGGAGTACCACTCCGACCCTCGACTTCCCTCGAACTCCAGCGCCTGCGAGACGAGTTCGGCACCCCGGTCCATCGGGCCACGCGGCATCGCCCGGAAACGCAGCCGGCCGCCAGCGAACTCGTACGGCTCCAGGGCGAGAATCCGCCGGGCCAGCCAGTCGGTGGACAGCTGGAACTGGCGCGGTTCCGGAGCGGCCGTGCCGCCGTCGGTGGGCCGTTCGTAACGCAGGAGTTCCACCGGCACTCCCTCCTGCCATCGGGGAGGGTTCTCCAGCAGCGCCGAGCGGGTCTCGGACAGCAGCGAACGGTACTCGGGCTCCGGCCGCAGGTCCTTCAGCCAGGCACCGAGGAGTCCCCTGAGCGCCGCCTCGGGCAGCGGATCGGGCACGTCTTCGGGGGCGTACAGCCAGAAGTCCGGGCCCTCCCCGCGGTGGCGGTTGGGGCGGGGCCGCACCAGCACGTCGGGGGCTAGTGCCTGCACGACCTGGTCCATGCGGAACGTGGGCACGGTCTCCAGCGGCTTGTCACGGCCCGCGTTGCACAGGGTCAGCAGAGCCTCGGTCCATTCCTCGGGAAAAGGCAGCGTGCGGTACCGCTCGATCACCGAGGCATCCGGGGAGACGGGACGTGCGGCGGCGATGCGGATGGAGTCGTAACGGCGAACCATGGCCGGGGTTCCTCTCCGGTGAAGGTCAGGACGTGTGGTGTTCGATGGCGCACAGCGCCTTGTACAGCGGCGCGTACAGCAGCCGGGCGACCGCGGGGTCCGCCGGATCGGGGCAGTCGGGCGGCGGGGCGCCCTCCGCGAAGTAGGGGGCGAGCACGTCCCGCAGACCGGTCAGCAGGCCGTCCTCCTGCGGAAGTGGCGCGGCCGCGGCGCCGGGCGACAGCAACTTGGCCGTACGCGGCGCGAACCGGGCGTCCACAAAGACCACGCGGGCGGGCACTCCACCCCGCACCAGACGGCCGATGACCTGCCAGATCGCCACCAGCTGGTCCCATGTGAAGGACTTCTTCTCATGGTCGGACAGGCGGGAGTAGATGTAGCGGCGGGACAGCAGCCGGCGCCACTCGGCGCGTGCCACGTGCCGGAAGGCCAGTCCGGCCGCGTTCAGGTCCGCCGCGGCCGTGACCAGTTTGCTGAACGTGCCCTGCGGCAGCCCGGGCTCGTCACGGGCGAACCGGGTCGCCCAGTCGTTGATCGCGAACACGGCCAGGGCGAGGTCGTCCGGGCGCGGATGGGGCCGGGCCAGGAACAACGCCGTGCCGAAAGCCGCGTTGCGCTGGGCGTTGAGGATGTTGTGCCCGCGCTCCACCGCCATCAGCGGAGCCACGAGGACCTCGGCGGTGGGGTCCTGGGCGAACATGGCGAGGTCGCCCCGGCGCAGTGCCGTGACCCGGTCCGCCTCCGACCGGGGCGGTGCCGAGCCGCGGACGGCCTGCTCCAGGTCGGCGTCGTCTGCGGTCAGCACACGGACACGGCCGTGCCAGCGCTCCATCCCGTGCAGGACCTCCGCCGCGGTGTACGCCTCCTTGTAGCTGCCGACCAGGAGGATCGCCCGGCGCCGGCGGCTGTCGGCGACCTTGGCCAGTTCCTGCTCCAGAGGGCTCGGGGCACCGCCCCGGCCGGGAGAGCCGAGCCGGCTGACCATCGCCCGGCAGGCGGCGGGCCGGGCCTTCGGCTCGACGCCCGACAGGCTGAGAGGACGTCCTTCGTCGTCGTACAGGAAGTGGGTGCTGAACTCCGACTCGCTCACGGCCGCGAGGGACCGTGGCGAGGGCGTCAGTACCGCGCCCACCGGGGCGACAACGTGCGCGCGTGTCGAGGTGCCCGCCCAACTGGTGCCGGACATCAGCACGACGTGCGGCCCTCTGCGTCCGCGGCCCGGGTCGGCCCCCACGTCGGGCAGGGAGAGCAGGAGTTCGCGGCCCACGCCCGCGCACCGGAAGAAGCGCAGGGTGCCGCTGTGCCGCCCCTCGCCATCGCGTTCCCGCTCGTCGGGCAGGTACTGGAACCCCAGGACGTTGCCCATCGGCGCCTCCGGGACCAGCGGGGCGTAGTCGAGCGGCGGACGGCGGGACAGCTCGTTGCCGGTCGAGTCCAGGTGCAGGGCCGCCTCGACCTGGGGCCAGAGGAAGACCAGCCGGTCGAGACGCTGGTGCAGGGCGCTGAGCAGCAGCATGAACTCCAGGCGCCGGGCGGTCAGATCGAGCCAGTCCTCGTCCTGGGCCCGGGCGGACACGGGGGTGCCCTTGAGCAGCCGGCGGAGCACGGTGAGGACCCGCTCGCGCGTGCCGGCGGAGGACAGCGTGGTCAGCAGATCCTGAGTCAGACGCACCAGATCGTCCGTGACGTTGCCGTACGGGCCCCGGCCGCCCAGGGGATCGTCCCGGAAGCCGTCGAACCGCTCGGTCAGTTCGGCGCGGCGGGCATCCACCTCCGGCCCGGCCGACTCGGGCTCCGGGGCATCGTCCTCGTATGCCTCGTACAGTTCCGATTCGTCGGGCACGCCGTCCGGAGTGCCGGTCTCGGGGCCCGGTGAGAACCAGGAGCCGAGCAGTTTCTCCTGGAGCGTCCAGGGGCTGAAGTACTCGATGTCCGCCCACTCGCGCAGGTCCGCGTCGGAGATCAGCAGCTTGTACAGGCGGTCCGTGGCGGCGTGGACCACCGTGAGCGAGGCGGACCAGCGCTCGATCTCCTGGTCGGTGAGCGGCAGCCGGCCTTGCCGGGACAGTTCCTCGATGCGGTGCGTCTGCACCTGATCCAGCCAGGACTCGGGGCCGGGAGAGACCAGCGTCGCCGACGGCGCGAAGATCTCATCCAGCTTCATCTGCACCGAGTCGGCCTCGTCCACGACGATGATGTCGCTGCGCAGGCAGGCCAGTTCCAGGTGACGCAGCCGTTCGTCGCCCAGGTGACGCGGCACGGCCGACTGCACGAGGCTCGCCGGATTGGCCACCCAGATCAGGGAGTCGACCAGCTCCCGGGCCGCACGGTGACGCGGGCACACGTACCACAGAGGGCACCCGTGCGGGGTTCCCTTCACCTCGGTCGGGCGGTCCTCCTCGGACGGGGACCGCCGCTGCCCCGGCCGGTAGGGCTCGGGCAGCGCGCCGGAGTCCGCGCTCTCGTCCTGTGCGCGCTTCTTCTCCGGATAGAGCGAGGTGCACGGCGCGTCCGCGAACCGCAGGGGCTGTGCCGCCTCGGTGCCACGCAGGGCGTCCACCACGCACACCGTGCTCAGGTGGTCGAAGCCCGGGTCGTCGTGGTCCAGCAGGTTGTGCACGCCCCGGGAGGCGAGCCGCCGGTGCAGCCGCTGCACATGGGTCTCCCGCGTGGTCAGGCCCAGCACCGGCGTGGCGGTCAGCCCCAGATCGCGGAACAGGGTTGTCAGACGCAGCTGTTCGGCCACGTCGCCCACCACGAGTGTGGTGCGCAGCGCCGGAGTCCGGCGGGCCCCCCAGACCGCGAGCAGCGTCATCAGGGTCGACTTGCCCGCGCCGACCATGCCGACCAGGTGCAGCAGCCCGTCGAGCCGGAGGTCGCCCTCGTGCGAGAAGCCCAGCCCGTCCGCGTCCCGCGGGAAGATGTGCAGCTCGGTGAGGCGGTCCTCCCAGTGGCCCGGGTTCTCCACCTCGTTCGCCCGCTCCATCGCGTCCATCCAGCGGGCGGTCTCGACGAGCTCGGCCCGGCTGATCGTGAGCGGCTCACCCTTCCCCGGCCGTCCCGCCTCCGGGTCATGACCGGGAACGGGGTCGGAGCGCAGCCCCTCGGGCAGCGTCACAGAGGTGGGACGGCGCCGGTCGACGAAGGTGGCGCGGCCGGCCGGCGCGAGGGGCAGGGGCTTGCGGGCCAGCGGAGGCAGCGCCGCGAGAGCGGCGTCGTACACGGCGAACCGGTCCGAGGCGACGGCCGGCTCACGCCGCCGGGCCGGCCGGTCGAGCGCGAGGACCTCATAGGCCCGCAGCCGGTCCGGCAGAGCCCGGTAGGTCTCCAGCGTGCGCTCCCACGCACGGCCGCGACGCAGGTGCCACAGCAGATGGCGGCCCGCGAGGAGCATGACCTCGTGCTCGGGGCGGGACACGTATCCCCGGGCACCGGCGAACGGGTAGCCGCCGAACAGGACATAGGCGCCGCGGACGGGTTCGTGGGGTGCAATGTGCTCCAGGATCCGCAGGGCCAGTTCCGTCTGGCACAGCAGGCCGGGTTTCACGCTGCCGAGTTCGGCGGGCACTTCGTCCCACAGGCGAGCGAGTTCCTTGCTGACCGGATGGTGCCAGCTGTCACGGTCACGCATCGCCGGTCTCCTCCTTGCGGGTTTCCTCCTTGTGCGCGGCCTTGCCGACGCGCGCGAGCCGGTCCTTGGCACGGGCGAGCAGTTGGGTGTCGGTGAGCAACGGAACCCCGCGGGCGGCGGCCGGGCGGTTGCGCTCGTATGCGGAGATGTAGCCCGGCCGGTCGTCGACACGCTCCTGCGGCACCACCCAGAACGCCTCGTCGTACCGAGGTTCCTGCGGCACCGGCCGGGCGGCCCGCCCCAGGAACGCCGGATGGGCCCAGTCCTTCACGTCCACCGCCCACACCCAGCCGTCGGGGAAGGTGATGTGCACGTCGTAGGCGTCGTACGCCGGCCACATCCGCACTTTCAGTCCGAGCTCCGTCAGGCGCCGTCCCAGGTCCACCTCCGCCTGTCCGGGACCGGTGACGAACTGACGCAACGGCCTGGCCAGCTGCAGCAGCTCACCGGCCTCCTCCTTCGCGATGCGACGCCCCACCGGCGGCCGGCCCCGGCGGCGGCAGCGATCCCGCTCGCACCACCAGCCGCCGCCGTCGAGCGGCGTCAGCAGGGTGAGGCACCGGCCACAGGTCGCGTAGACATCACCGCGCAGATAGCTGTCCGGGACTGGGCGGTAGATGCGGCTCAGAAGCTCTTTCACCGGGTCGAGCACGTGGTCCATCGACACGGTCCACTCCTCGGCCGAGGTGAGGACGGGCTTGGTGACCAGGAGCCGTCGGAACTCGGTGTATGCGTCCTCCTCGCCGTGCTCGCGGCACAACCGCAGCGCGGCACGGATGATCTCACGGTCGTAGAGGACCAGCGCGCTGTCCGAGAACTGTTCCGCCCACTCGTAGCACAACTCGGTGGGTCGCGAGGAGTCCGGGTCGAGCAGCAGGTCGTTGGGCCCGGCCGCCTCGGCCGGCAGGCCCACCGGCCAGTCCGCCACCGGTCGCTCGCGGCACCAGGACAGCAGGTCCGGGAGGCTCACCGGAGGCTCGGCACCGCGCTCCAGACAGGCCAGCACCGTCCGGTCGAGGGCGCGCTGGACCTCGGGCGGATAGGGCAGGGTGAAGGCTTCGGGGCCGGTGGCCGCGTCGAGCACCGTGAGGGCAGTGGCGAGCGTGCGCATGAGAGGGATGCCTCGATGGGCGGACCAGTCGGCATCGGGCTGCGGCACTCCGTTGCCGGTCGTCGTGGTCACCGTGCCTCCAGGTGGGCCTGACCCGCCGCGCAGTGCCTGAGCACGTCGCAGCCGTCGCAGTGGTCGCCGGGCGTCGGCGCGTAGGTCTCGTCCACGGCCCAGGGGCCGGCGAGCCCGGCAATGATGCGGCGCGCTTCGGCCAGGGTGTCGGGATCGCCGGGATCGATCTCCTCGCAGCGCGACCTCCCGGTCCCCTCCGCATCCGGGTACAGCACCTCCAGCTCGATCAGCGACCGGCGCGGATCACCACCGAGTACTCCGGCGGACATCATCAGCACCGCGAAGGCGAGCTGCGGATACGTCTCCATCAGCGCGCGCCCTTCCCAAGGGGGTTTCGCGGCCGTTTTCGTCTCGTGCCAGATCCAGCCCCCGGAGCGGGTGTACAAGAGGTCGGGGTCGGCGATCAGGACGACGTCCAGTTCGGGGTCGTATGCGGTCAGACGTGGCTGCACTCGTATGACCTCGTCAGGCGGCAGGCCGTCGAGAGGGCAGGCCCGCTGGTGTTCTGCGAGCAGGGCGAGGGCGGCCGGCAGTTCAGCGGAGGAGAGGCCGGGAAGGGCGTCCGGGAGGGGAGCTGTGCGGCAGCATCCGTGCTTGTGTCGGAGGTTGAGCCACTCGTCGACCGCGCGGCCCCTGCGGATCGACTCGCTCTCCGGATTTCCCGACTTCAGATGCAGTACGCGGGTGAGGTGGAACTGCGCCGGGCAGCGCGCATGAACACGCAGGTCGCTCGCGGACACGGAGCGGCGGACGCGGGGGCGGCGTGGCCCGGGGACCCCGAGAACACCGGGGGTGCGAGGCGGCTGCTCGCAGGAGACCAGCCCCTCGCAGCGCGTGCAACTGGAGCCGGGGTTGAGCCGGTCGTCCTCGACCACCCGGCGCAGCACGGGCTTGGCATGTTTGGCGAACTGCCGCTCGACCTCGTCGACTTCCCAGTCGGCCAGCACGTCGTGCTCACCGCTGCCGCAGCCGATGCCGACGATCCGGACACGCTGCGGGCGGACGGTGCAGCCAGGCACCGGACGGAAGATGTCCCGGAATGCCGGCTGAGAGGGGATGCCCGTTGCAGCCACAGCCGCCGCCTCCGCGATCTCGGCAGGCGACCGGTTCCTGTTGATGGAATTCACGGACAGCAGCCACAGTTCGCGTTCCGATCCGTCGGCGGACGCATACCGCCGTCCCCATGCCGTGCGCTCGTAGCGGGTCGCTCCTCGGGCGTCCGGGACCTCGCTCTGGGTGATGGCCGTCCACTGAGCGCGCACCGGCAGGGTCGGCCGGCGCCCGAGCATGCGCCGCTGTGCTTCGCGCGCCGTGCGCGCCAGCAGATAGGACCGAACGGCTGATTCGGCCCAATGCACGTGCCCCGCGTGGTACTTCTGATCCGTCAGAAGCCGTGCCAAGGCGCTGTCGACGTCCTCTCCTTCGTGCTCTATCGCGTCCAGGACACTCATGACAGGCCCGAGGGCGAAGTCCTCGATGGGCTTGCCCCGCGGGCGCTGCGGAACCTGGGTGAGCAGCGCCCTGGCACGCAGGGCGTTGCCGCGCGGGCAGTCCTGAGGGTCCTCGCGCAGCAGTGGCAGTGAGGTGCGGATGAGTCGGATGTCTCCGTTCGTTCCGGGCGGAGGCAGGCGGAGCGGCACAATGCACTCCCTTAGGGGCGTGGTGGTATGAGAGCGCCAACGCACCCAGAGAAGCGCATGCTTGTGAACTAAGTCAAGCGATTGACTGGATGTGACCAGTGAACCGCTACAGTGTGGCTGACAGCGTGTCATGAACCACCGGGGGTGAGGGGTGGAAGCCGGGGAAGTCCTCGACGGCCGCTACCGGGTCAAGGAGGCACTCGACCAGGGCGGCATGGGCACCATCTGGACGGCCACCGACCTGGAAAGCGGACAGGTTGTCGCCGTCAAGGTGCTGCGGCTCGACGCTTACACGCAGGGCTGGTTCGCTCCGGCGGAGCGCACGCGACACCGGATCGAGCTGCTGAAGCGGTTCGAACGCGAGGGCGTCATCCTCGAGGAACTGAAGCACCCCGGCATCCCCCGCCTGCTGCACCGTGGTTACCTGGGCGAGGAGCCCTACCTCGTCATGGAATACGTCGAAGGGGTCAGCCTGCGCGAATTCCTGAACATGCGCAGGCCGTTCCCGTTCGACGCCGCCGTCGCCATCGCCGTCCAGATCGCCGAAGCCCTGGGGCATGCGCACGCGAACGGCGTCGTGCACCGGGATTTGAAACCGGGCAATGTGGTCATCGCCTTCGCGGACGGAGCGGTGAAGCTGCTCGACTTCGGTATCGCCCACCTCACCGACCCCGACGCGACCCGTTACACCGCGCTGGGTGCAACCCCGGGCAGCGCCGGGTACATGGCCCCGGAGCAGTTGCGGGGGCAGCGGGACATCTCCGCCTCGGTGGACCTCTACGCATTCGGGTGCGTGCTGTTCGAACTTCTCACCGGTGAACGGCCCTTCGAGGACAAGCCGGACCGGAACATGAACACCCAGCACCTCGAGGACCTGCCGCCGCGGCTGCGGAGCATCAACGTCGGCATTCCCGAGGAACTGGACGACCTGACCTGGGACCTCCTCGCCAAGACCCCGGCGGATCGCCCCGAGAGCATCGGCGAAGTGCTGGACGTTCTTCGTGCCTTCCTGCCGAAGCCCGGCGACCCGGCCCCGGACCCGCAACTGGATCCGGACCCGACCGCACGCTATCGCCTCGGGGAGAGACCGGTGGTCGGCACGGCGGACACACGGGTCAGCCCCCGTGCCGCATCGCGGCGTCCGGTCCGCCGTCGTGGCGGATGGCTGGGGCGCAACCAGTTCATGGGACGGATTGCCCAGGCCCGGGCGGAACTGCTCGCCAACGGCCCCGGCGACCGCTGTGCCGAACTCCTCGACCTGCTGCCCAAAGCGGTGTCGGACTGGGGTGCCCGTGAGCCGATCGTCCTGGAGGGGCGACTGGTGTGTGCTGACGCCGCCCGGCTGGACGGCCGCACGGCCGAGGCGAAGGCGCAGTACCAGCACGTCGCCGAGAACGGAGACCCCTCGGATCCTCTTGTGCTGGAGGCGCGCCTTGGGATTGCCGAATGCCTGATGCCCGAGGGGGACTTCACCGGAGCGTTCAGCGGCTGGCGCGCGGTGGTGCACAGTCTGTCTCTCGTCGTCGTACCGGCGTCCGACCGGTTGACGAGCCGTTGCCGTGAGGTCGCCGTCGAACTGGCTGAGTCCGGCTACGAAGCGGAGGTGGCCGACCTCCTCGACCAGCTGCCCGAGCAGTAGCCGGATCAGGCCCGAGGAAGCTGCCCCGCAGCCAGCAGATCCCCCAGCGCACGGCTCAGCTCGCCGCCCACACTCCTCATGTCGGTGAGCTCGCGTGCGAAAACGGTGATCTTCCGGTGGATCTCCCCGTACCGCCGCTGCTCCTCCAGGGAGAGCCTCGGAACGTGCAGACGCCTTATGTCGATGCGTGACGTGGTGGACGCGTGAGTGCCGGCCCTGTGCACATTGGCCGGGGCACACAGGCAGCCGGACAGGAACCACGGGTCGAGAACTGCGGGATTCGCCCGGAGTGCCACGAGTTGGGGTCCCAGGACGGACGGGGCGTCGGTGTCCACCCATACGTCGAAGGCCCGGGCCAGCACCGAGACAATGACGTCCTGGGACGCTGTGACTGTGAGCGAGCCGTCCTGCTCACCCGTCGCGACGGCCGTCGCCGGAAGCCACAGCTGTGCCTGCCCCGACAGCGGAGCCCCCGTGAGGACGCGCGCCCCGTCCTCCTGACGTTCCCCGCGGCGCACCAGGGATTCCGGCAGCCCCTGTCCGGGCCGAATCTCCAGGGCCCCGGCTCGCTCCAGCTCACCGACGCTGATGAGCGAAACCGTCTCGTCGTCGTTCACGGGCACGAGTGCGGACAGAGCGTTGGCGGCATCGCGCAGTTCCCTCATGTGCGCGTCGAACCGTGTCCAAAGACGCCTGAGGTCGACGATGGTGGCGGCCCGCGTCCTCGGAACACGCCGGGCAGGTGTGAGATCCACCTGGTCGTCCAGCAGGTCGACCACGGGCACCGAGATGCTTCCCTGCGCGCCTGTACCGCTGAGCACCTCCGTGATCTGCGCTGTCACGGCAGGCCAGTCGATGCCGCCTTTGTCGGCGGAAGCAGGAGGAGCGGCGTGTGTGGTGTCCACGAACGTGAGCTCTGCGCCGTCCGCTCCGCCCCGACCGGGGGCCCCGTCCGCGCACAGGATCCACAGATGCAGGCCGACACCGTAGGGCGGGGCGGCACCGGGCGGCAGGGCGATTACGGTTCGGAGTACGCCGGACCGCAGGAGACCGGCCCGGATCCGACGGCCCGCGCGGCGTGCCGCCACAGCGGGCGGCAGCACGAGAACTGCGACGCCTCCGGGAGCCAGAGCTGCCGCGGCATGCTGAACCCAGGCGAGTTCCGGTTCGGTGCGCGGGGGCTGCCCGTACACCCAACGCGGGTCTGTGGCGAGTTCCGCGTGCCCCCAGTCACGCTCGTTCGACGGTGGATTGGAAAGGATCACGTCAGCCTGCACTCCGGGGTGAGCGTCGGCCCGCAATGTGTCACCCGCCGCCAACGAGACATTGGACAGGTCACGTTCGGTGAACCCGCCGACTGCCAGGCGCGCCTTGGCCAGCTCCACGAGAACCGTGTCGATGTCCTGGCCCAGGAAGCGCAGTCCCGCCGCATGGTCGGCCCCCCACCGGCGGCCGGCTGCGACGAGCAACGTTCCCACTCCGCATGCAGGATCCAGCACGGTCCGTACCGGCCCTGGATGCTTTATGGCTGCGGCTTGAGCCATGAGTTCGGCCAACTGCACCGGAGTTGTCGTGACCTGTCGCACGTGCGCCCGGAGCCACCGCTCCATGAGCAGGTCGAAGATCTTGTGCTCCTCGTCCTGCTTCGCCAGCTCGAGAGTGCGTTCCAGAAGATGGCGCTGACGCTGATCAAGGGGTGGCCCCGCCGTTGGCCTCCCCGTCTTGACTCCGCTCTGCCACAGGCCCACCTGGGCCACCAGCAAGCCCGTTGCTTCCCGGTTGCCCAGGGACTCGTATTCCGGCCAGAGTCGATCCAGCGGGTTCAGCGCCGCCTTGAGTTTGTTCTCGCGCCTGAGCCACTCCTCGACTTGCGGAAGTGAGAACTGCGGGCTCGTGTCGGTGCCGCCGACAGGGGAGGGGAAGTTGTCGTATCGTCGCCGCCAATTGCTGACAGCGGCGCGCCCGACCCCCGCGATGCGGGCGATCTCCGCCAAGGTGACAACAACCGGGGGCAGCTCTGGGGACATGGACATGATCTTCTCCGGAGCTCGTGGCGGTCTCGCGCCCCATGATCCATGATCATTTGCGCGCACGGGGGCATTGTTTGACTGAGTTTACGCATACGACAGGAGTCTGCTCTGCGCACCTCGTACTGCTCGCTCGGCCGGACCGAGGCGATCGCATGTCACGATGGGTTCAAAAAAAGAGCTTCTGGAGAACCTGGCGTACAGCCCGACTTGTCTGTCGTTCGTCATGATCTCGGACCAGGGAGAGCGGCCTGGTCGAGGCCCTGATGCGTCCTGATGGAGCTCCCGCCGTCCTTCTGTCTCGCCGCGGTACGGCCATTGCGGCATCACGCTCATACGCACACATGCGGGTGAACGATTCCGTTTCGCCCCGTGCTCCCGACCCATCCGGCAAAGCCACGCCCCGTCCAAGGGGTGGCGCGTGAAGTTGATCGAAAGAGCCTCCAGAAAACATTTCGAAGCTCAGTGGCCAGGTGCGTGATCAGCTCAATGGGTCTGAGGCGCTGCACCGGAGTCGGGCTCTTCGTGCCCGGGGCCTCGGTATCCGGCAGGGGCAGGTCGTGGTGCTGGTGTTCACGGCTGGGGCGATCCTGGTCATTGACATGTTCGAGGGCGTCCCGATCGGACTGGGCCTGGCGGTGGTGAAGGCGGCCTGGGAGACCACGCGCGTCCACATCAACGTGGATGACTCCGGTGAGGGCACGTGCGGGCCGCCATCCGCGGGCGCGCGGCCTTTCTGCGTCTGCCGCGCATCCTCGACTCCTCTGGAGCAACTGCCCGCCGACCGGCAGGTCGAGCTCGACCTCGCCGGATTGCTGCACCCCGATCACGCCCGCATGAGTTCCCCGCAGCACCGGGTGGGCCGGTACAACGCGCACACCGTCCGTGCGAAGACCGTGCGCCCGGGCATGGGTCCGGGCCCGTGGGCGGGGTCCCGGCCGTGCCGCGGGCTCCCGCTCTCCTACGGGCTCCCACGGGTGAACGGGCATGGGCGTTCACCCGTACCCCTTGTCGTCATGCCTGGTCATGCCCGGTCACCGAGGCGGACAGAAACATCCCGGAGACGGAGAGGCACGTGCGACAGCATCCCGAGCAGTCACAGCAGCCGCAGCCCGGGCGCACCGGCCGGCCCCTGCTCGCCGCCCGCCGGACACGCGGCACCCTGCTCGCCGCAGCTCTGGTCCTGGTGCCCCTGGCCACGGCGTGCGACGGCGGTGCGGACGACGCCGCGGTGAACAGCGCCCCGTCGAGGATCTCCGCCCCGCAGGCCGGTGTCGTGGCACCCGCGAAGGTCGAGGTGATCGCCCGTCTGACCGGCTGCACGCCCGACATCCGCATCGAGGCGGAACAACTGCGCCAGGGCGTGTGCCACACACCGGAGATCGACTACCTCATCACCACCTTCCCGAAGGAGGAGTACAAGCAGGTCTGGCTGGACTCCGCCGCCGTGTACGGGGGGCACGTACCTGGTCGGCCCGCGCTGGATCGTCAGCGCGAAGGAGCCGGAGATGCTGGAGGAGTTCCGGACCAAGCCCGGCGGAACCATTCAGCAGCTGCGGGGCATGGGCCCGACCCCTGCCCCGAGCGCGTCGTAGCGGCAGCCCCACGCCCCACAGCCGCACGGACGCGTTCCTGCCGAACGATGCATCCGGCATCCGCAACGCGGCTCGACCTGGGTGCTGCCGGTGTTCCCGTCGTCCCCTGCCCCACCGCGGCACTGCCATCGCGACATCGCGCTCATACGCGCACACGTGCGGGTGAATGATTCCGTTTTTGACCGCTGTTCCCGGCCTGCTCCGGCAGGCGCCCGTCCCCGCCCTGTCGGCGGAAGGGGCCTTCGAGGTGTTCAGTGCCGCTGCCCCCGAGGGGTGGCGCGTGGAGCTGATCGAAGGGGACATCCACGTCACGCCTCCCGCCGACGGCGAGCACGAGGAAATCGTTTCGGAGCTCAGCGGCCAGGTGCGTGATCATCGCAAGGACCTGGGGCGCTGCACCGGAATCGGGCTCTTCGTGCCCGGGGCTTCGAAAACCGGCAAGGTCGAGCCCGATCTGGTTCTCGCACCGAAGGGCGGTTTCGCCGACCAGGAGGAGTATCACGACGCCTCGCCGGTGCTGATGGTCACCGAGGTGGCCTCCCCGTCCACAGGCGACAACGACCGCCGGAAAAAGCTCCCCGGTTACGCCCGTGCCGGCATCCCCGTCCATCTGCTCATCGACCGCGAGGCGGGTCAGGTCGTCCACTCGCAGCCGGAGGGCGACAAGTACACCGGCACAGTGCCGTACGAGCTGTCCGCGGTGGTGCCCCTTCCCGAACCGCTCGGCTTCGACCTGGACACCGGGCAGTTCTGAGCCGGGCGGGGCATCGGACAAGAACGGCGGAAGTCATCAGGAGGTCCGCATCACGGCTTTGGCACAGCCGGTTGAGGAAGGTGTCGTACGACAGGCCGCCGGCGGCGGGGACTTCCCGCACGGTGGCGGGGGACCGCGCCTCGGCCGCAAAGCCGTGTGCCGCCCCCCGGAGGCGCGGCGGCCTCCGGGAGACGGCGTTCAGGAGACGGCGTTCAGACGGTGAGTCGGGTTACGGGACGAGCCGCAGCAGCTTGTTCGGCGAACCGGAGCCCGGGTTGGAGACCACGCCCGAGGTGGCGCCGTTCACCAGGGCCGAGGAGACCTGGGCCGGGGTGGCCGAGGGGTGGTTGGCGAGGTAGACGGCGGCCGCGCCCGCGACGTGCGGCGTCGCCATCGAGGTGCCCGAGATGGTGTTGGTCGCGGTGTCGCTGGTGTGCCAGCCCGCCGTGATCGAGGAGCCCGGGGCGAAGAGGTCGAGGACCGAGCCGTAGTTGGAGTAGCTGGCCCTGGCGTCCGTGCTGGTGGTGGCGCCGACCGTCAGCGCCTCGGTGACCCGGGCCGGCGAGGAGGAGGAGGCGTTGGTGTTGCTGTTGCCCGCGGCGACCGCGTAGGTGACACCGCTGGCGATCGAGTTGCGCACGGCCGTGTCCAGAGCGGTGGAGATGCCGCCGCCCAGCGACATGTTGGCGACCGAGGGACCGGAGTGGTTCCTGGTGACCCAGTCGACGCCCGCTATGACGCCGGACACGGTGCCCGAGCCGCTGGCGTTGAGCACGCGGACCGCCACGATCTTGGCCTTCTTGGCGACGCCGTAGGTGGTGCCCGCGACGGTGGTGGCGACGTGGGTGCCGTGGCCGTTGCCGTCCGACGGGGTGCCGCCGCTGACGGCGTCGTAGCCGTACGAGGCCCGTCCGCTGATCTCCCGGTGCGTGATGCGGACGCCGGTGTCGATGACGTACACGGTCACACCGCTGCCCGCGGAGTCGGGGTAGGTGTACGTGCGGGAGAGCGGGAGGGACGCCTGGTCGATGCGGTCCAGGCCCCAGGGGGCGTTGGTCTGCGTGACGTCGGCCAGCTGGACCTTCTGGTCCTGCTCCACCGAGGCGACCGCCGGGTCGGCCGCGAGTCTTCTGGCCTCGGTCGCCGAAAGGTTCGCCGTGTAGCCGTTCAGCGCGCTGCCGAACGTCTTCTTCACCTTGCCGCCGTACTTGGTGACCAGGCCCTTGCCCTTGGCCGACGCGGCCGTGAAGCCCGCGTTCTTCTTGAGCGTGACGATGTAGCTGTCCTTGATCGCCGTGGGGGAGTCGGCGGCGNNNNCTCACCCCCACGTCGCGCGCCTGGGTGGGGCGCGCGACGTGGGGGTGAGTGCGCTACCGCACACACGGCCCTGAAGCGCTGCGTCTCGCTCAGAGCCGAGTAAAGAGTCGAGTAACTAGGCCGCATAATCAAGGGAGTAGAAGACTTGACATGTAGATGTCACATTGGTGGAACATAGAAGTCCGCTTTGCCGCGGGCTCCGTCGTCATCGGGACGGAGCGCCGCGGCCCAGGGCTTTCCCTCTCCCGCGTCGGTGCCGACAGGGCCGTTCTCCGCA
>NZ_MUME01000151.1 GCF_002155915.1 Streptomyces thermovulgaris
CACGAGGTCCGGCACGAGGTCCGGCACGAGGTCGGGTACGAGGTCGAGGGGGCATACGGGGCATGAGCCACGGAGACGAGCACAGGTACGGCGGTCCACGGCGCTCCGACGACGGACCGTACGAGGGCGGGCAGACCCGCACCCGGCTCCCGGACTGGCCCGGCGACCCCTACGGCGGCGCCCGGCGCGGCAGCCGCTCCTCCTTCCACGGCCTGATCACGGCCGTCGCCGTGATCGTCCTCCTCATCGCCGCGATCGCCTTCGCGAACCGCTCGGACGGCTCGTCGTCCACCGCCTCCGACCGCAACGGCAGCGACCGGCCGAAGGCCGCAGCGACCGCGGCGAGCGGGACACGCCCGGTGGAGACGAAGAAGGACGGCATCCCCTCCGGGTTCGCCCGCACCGAGCAGGGAGCGCAGAGCGCCGCCGCGAACTACTCGGTGGTCCTCGGCTCGGCCGACATGTTCAGGAAGGAAAGCCGTCACGCCATCCTGAACCGCCTCTACACCCCCGACGCGGCGGCCAGACTCCGGGGGCCCATGGACCGGGCCTACTCGGTCGACTTCCTCAAGAGAATGGGCCTGGACAAGGACGGCAACCCGCCCGCCGGCAGCACGTTCGTCTCCCGTGTGGTGCCCATCGGCACCTCCGTGCAGCAGTACAGCGACAACGGCGCCAGGGTCGCGGTCTGGTACGTGGGACTCATCGGCATGTCCGCCCAGACCTCGACCGACCCGGTCACCTCGTCCTGGAAGACGTGGACGTTTGATCTCCGGTGGTCGGGAGGCGACTGGAGGATCGTCTCCGACTCGCAGCAGGACGGCCCCGCCCCCGTCCCCGGTGACGACAGGGCCGCCACCTCCGACGAGATCCAAAAGGCCACCGAAGAGTACGGAGGGTTCACGTATGCCCGGTAGCAAGCAGCGCCTGCTGGGGCTCGTCGCAGCCGTGGCAGCCGTGCAGACGTCGGTCGTCCTGCTGGCCTCCCGCGCCGCCGCCGACCCCACGCCCGGCCCGACGCCCACACCGACGGAGAGCGGGGACAACTGCGACCTCATCTTCGGCAGGGCCAGGGAGTACTGCGAACGAGGCAACGGCGAAAGCAGCGACACCTCACTGTACGAGGAGCCCTCCGCCACCCTCGACCCCCTCTCCTCCCTCGCCAAGGGCTGTGCCGACGCCGCCTCCTGGACCGTCACCAAGCTCAGCAAGGCCGTGCAGGAGACGGCGAACGTCGACTTCACCAACCAGAAGTTCCTCCAGCAGTACGCGGTCGTGTTCGCCGCGTCGACGATCCTCACGCTCCTGCTCTGGCTGCTGGCCGTGGCCAAGCGGGCCGTGCGCGGCGTGCCGCTGCCCACCGCGATCTCGGAGGCGGTCGGCTTCCTGTGGCTGACCGTCCTCGCCTCCGCCTTCACGCCGCTGATCCTCCACACGGTCGTCTCGGCCACGGACGGCGTCTCCGACGTGCTCGCGAAGGCGACCGGCAATCAGGCGGACACCTTCTTCGGCACGTTCGCCGCCGCACTCGACAAGGGCGAGAACATCGGAGGCGGCCCGATCATGCTGATCGTCGTCTCCCTCGTCACCATCCTCGCCGCCGGCGTGCTCTGGCTGGAGCTGGTCATCCGCGCCGCCCTGCTCTACGTCGGCGCCCTGCTCGGCACCGTCGTCTACGCCGGACTGGTCGACAAGAACCTGTGGGGGCACGTACGCCGCTGGGCCGGAATCATGATCGCCGTGATCCTGGTCAAGCCGATCATCGTGATCGTGCTCGGACTGGCCGGCGCCCTGTCCTCCAGCGACGACGGCCCGGGCGCCTTCTCCGCGGTCGTCTCCGGCCTCGCCATCATCCTGCTCGCCATCTTCGCCAGCGCGATGATCTACCGCTTCGTCCCCGGCTTCGGCGACGAGATCGCGGCCGGCCGCAACAACCGCATCATGCGGAGCGCCGAGAGCAAGGCCGCGGCCGTCATCAGCTCCCCGGCGACCCTGGTCGCGCAGGGCATCAAGACCCACAGCACCCGCACCGACCACAGCGGCGCCGCCCCCTCGTCCACCGCCCCGCGCCCGGCCAACCCCGCCTCCGGCGGCGTCGCCGCACACAGCGCACGCGTCCCGGACGGCGGCAGCGCACCCGCACCCTCCGCACCCGCACCCACTGCCGCACCGGCTCCCCGGGCACCCAGCCCGGTGACCACTCCCCACGCCGGCAGGACCCGCAACAGCAGTACCCATCGCACGGGAGGTGAAGGGCGTTGACGACCGAGTCCCATATGTCCCCCCCGATCACGCCCCGCCGTACATATCTGATCGGCCGCGCCCGGCCGAACGCGTTCATCGGCCGCAACCGCGAGAACGGCGAGATCGCCCTGATCATCGCGGGCGCATTCCTGGGCATGGTGAGCGGACTCGTCGTCCCCGTGCTGTCCCTGCGCATCGTGCTGCTGGTCGGCTTCCCGCTGCTGGCCCTGGCCGCGGTCTACATGCCGTACCGGCAGCGCACGTTCTACAAGTGGTTCGAGATCAACCGCTCCTACAGGCGCACGCTCAAACGCGGCGCCGTCTACCGCTCGGACGCGATGGAGGCCGGCACACGCCTGGACGGGCAGGAGGTCGAGATCGGACCGCCGCCCGGCATCGGCCGGATCACCTGGCTCTCCGCGCCGTTCGGGCCGGACGAGATCGCCGTTCTGCTGCACGCCGACCGCAAGACGGTGACCGCCGCCATCGAGATCGAGGGCCCCGGCGTCGGCCTGCGCGACTCCGAGGACCAGGAGGCCCTCGTCGACCGCTTCGGCACCCTGCTCAAGCACGTGGCCAACGGCGACGGCTTCGTCACCCGTCTGCAGATGCTCGCCCGCACGCTGCCCGCCGACCCCGACGCCCACGCCAAGGACGTCGCCCTGCGCGGGGACGACCGCGCACCGGCCTGGCTGCGGGAGTCGTACGACCAGCTGCAGTCCATGGTCTCCACCAGCAGCGAGCAGCACCGCGCCTACCTCGTCGCCTGCATGCACTACACCCGCGAGCTCGCCGCCGAGGCCCAGGCCATCGCCCGCGCCGCCCGGGCCCAGACGGGCCGCAAGCTGGACCGGGACGCCGGTCTCGCGGTCATCATGACCCGCGAGCTGACCGACATCTGCTCCCGGCTGCAGGAGGCCGACATCCGCGTACGGCAGCCGCTCGGCCAGGGACGGCTGGCCTCGCTGATCCACTCCATGTACGACCCGGACCACCCCATCGACCACATCCAGGCGATGACCAAGCGCAACGCCTGGCCGGCCGAGCTGGACGCCAGGGAACCGACGTACCTCCAGGCCAAGACCCGCGAGTCCGCCACCCGCGAGCCCTGGTGCCACGCCACCGCCTGGATCAAGGAGTGGCCCATGACCCCGGTCGGCGTGAACTTCCTCGCGCCCCTGCTCGTCCACACCCCCGACGTCATCCGCACGGTCGCCGTCACGATGGACCTCGAGCCCACCGAGGTCGCCATCGAGCGCATGCTGACCGAGAAGACCAACGACGTCGCCGAGGCCAGCCGTGCCGCCAAGATGAACCGCACCGTCGACCCGCGCGACATCGCCGCCCACCACCGCCTCGACCAGCGAGGCGAGGATCTCGCCAGCGGCGCCGCCGGCGTCAACCTCGTCGGTTACATCACCGTCTCCGCCCGCTCCCCGGAGGCCCTGGCCCGCGACAAGCGGACCATCCGGGCCTCGGCCGGAAAGTCCTACCTGAAGCTGGAGTGGTGCGACCGCGAGCACCACCGTGCCTTCGTGAACACCCTCCCGTTCGCCACCGGAATCCGAAGGTAGGGGCTGATGCTCTGATGCGGGACCCGCTGACCGCTCTCACGGACGCCTTCACGTCCTTCCTGTTCGGAAAGGTCGAGACGACCCGGCTGCCGGTGAGAACCTCCACGGGCCAGGCCCAGGCGGTCTATCTGCCCACCGCCGCCCCCGGCCTCGGCGACTCGGGCGTCATCATCGGACGCGAGGTGTACTCCGGCAAGGGCTACATCTACGACCCCTTCCAGCTGTACGGCCAGCAGCTCCCTGCCCCGCACTGGCTGGTCCTCGGCGAGTCCGGCAACGGCAAGTCGGCCCTGGAGAAGACCTACGTCCTGCGCCAGCTGCGCTTCCGCGACCGCCAGGTCGTCGTCCTGGACGCCCAGGGCGAGGACGGGGTCGGCGAGTGGAATCTGATCGCGGAGAAGATGGGGATAACTCCCATCCGGCTCGACCCGATGGCCGCCCTGGACCACGGCATCCGCCTCAACCCGCTGGACCCGGCGATCACCACGACCGGGCAGCTCGCCCTGCTGAGGACCATCATCGAGGTCGCGATGGGCCGCGGCCTGGACGAGCGCTCCGGCTTCGCGCTGAAGGTCGCGCACTCCTACGTCAACGAGACGGTCGTCGAACGCCAGCCGGTGCTCTCCGACATCGTCGAACAGCTGCGGCACCCGGAGCCGGAGTCGGCCGAGGCGATGAACGTCGCCATAGAGGACGTGCGCGCCTGGGGCCTGGACGTGGCCCTGGTCCTGGACCGCCTGGTCGACGGCGACCTGCGCGGCATGTTCGACGGGCCGACGACCGTCGGCATCGACCTGGACGCCCCGCTGATCGTCTTCGACCTGTCCCACATCGACCGCAACTCCATCGCCATGCCGATCCTCATGGCGATCGTCGGCGTATGGCTGGAGCACACCTGGATCCGTCCCGACCGGAAGAAGCGCATCTTCCTGGTCGAGGAGGCCTGGCACATCATCAACAGCCCGTTCGTGGCCCAGCTGTTCCAGCGGCTGCTGAAGTTCGGGCGACGGCTCGGCCTGTCCTTCGTGGCGGTGGTGCACCATCTGTCGGACGTCATCGACGGAGCGGCGGCCAAGGAGGCGGCGGCCATCCTGAAGATGGCCTCGACCAGGACGATCTACGCCCAGAAGGCCGACGAGGCGCGGGCGACCGGCCGGGTGCTCGGCCTGCCCAGGTGGGCGGTCGAGATCATCCCGACCCTGACCCCCGGTATCGCGGTGTGGGACGTCAACGGCAACGTCCAGGTGGTCAAACACCTGGTCACCGAGACCGAACGTCCCCTGGTCTTCACCGACCGCGCCATGACGGAGTCCGCCAGCGACCTCCACTCCGACGACGCGCTGCGCGCCGCCGAACGGGAGGCGGAGGAGCGGGCGGCGGCCTTCATGGAGCAGCACATCGCCGATCTGGACGGCTCCTCCGAGTCGACGGTCGCCTAGGGGGTGTTCGTTTGGATCGGGCCGGCTCCGGTAAACGGTGCCTTGTGACGGCGTCGGGCGGGATTCGGCACGTGCGGCTGCACGACGGAGGAACGGAGAGCAGGACGGAAGCAGGGCGGAAAGAGGGCTGAGGAAGGAGCCGGCGCGGCAGGACGCCGGCGGGTGACGACGACGCGGCAGACGGGCGGTGCCGACCCCCGCGGCCCACGGCACGATTCGAACAACATCCCCCAGGGGAGACGCACGCGTGAGACCGGACAACCGTGACCACCGGCAGGGCCGGCAGGGCAGCCAGGGCGGCCAGGGCGGCATTCCCGACGGTCTGCTGGTCGGCATCCTCGCCTTTCTGCTCGGCATGACCCTGCTGGTGTGGACGGCCACCGGACTCGCCGGCCTGTTCGCCCACGGCTCCTGGCCCTCCGGCCTCGCCTTCGCCCGCACACCGCTGGCGATGCGCCACCTCATGGCCGACCCGCACGACGTGCGCGGCGCCTGGCCGGACACGCCCCCGGAGCAGCTGCCGGGGTACGGGCTGTTCTGGGGGCTGTTCATCGGGCAGCTGATGGTGCTGTTCGTGCTGGCCGTGTTCGTGATGGGCGCACTGGCCCGGTGGAAGGCCAGAAGACTGCGCAAGCGGATGAGGGCGACGGCACCGGAGCCCCGGAAGACGCCGGCGCCGTCGCCGCAGGAGATCCCCGGCCCGCGGACGGCCCCGGTCCCCGAACAGCCCTTCCCGGACGCACGGCTGACGGAGGCACCGCCCGCGGAGACACCGCCGGTGAAGACACCTCCCGCAGGGACGTCGCTGCTGACGAAGGCGCCACGGTCGGGCCCCCAGGGCCCGGCGGAGGCGGAACCCGCCGACCGGTGGGAGAAGATCCTCGTCGCCCCGAAGGAGAGCCGCCGGGCGACAGCCGCCCAGGTCATCCGGGACGCGGCAGGCCCGGCCCTGGTCGTCACCTCCAACCCCGCCCTGTGGCAGGACACCAAGGACCTCCGGGCCAAACTGGGCCCGGTCCTCCTCTACGACCCCGCCCACCTGTGCGACACCCCGGCCCGCCTCCACTGGTCCCCCACCGCGGGCTGCGAGGACAGAAGAACGGCGGCGTCGAGAGCCGCGGCGCTCCTCGCCCCGGTCCGGCCCACCGCCAGGATCGACCAGGCGATAGCGGACACCGCGGACACCCTTCTGCGCTGCTTCCTCCACGCCGCCGCCGTGGACGGCCGCACCGTCCGCCACGTCCACCGCTGGGCCCAGGGGACCCAGGTCCAGGAGGCGGTGCGCATCCTGCGCACGAACCCCAAGGCCGCCTCCGGATCGGCCGGCGAACTCGAGGCCGCGCTCACCTCGCATCCCGAACGCCGTGACATCGCCCAGGAACTGACCAGCCGTGCACTGGCCTCACTGTTCACGGTGAACGTCCGCAACGCCTGCACCCCGCACCGAACTGATGCGCTCGCCTTGGATTCCTTCATCAACGAAGGGGGAACGCTTTATCTGGTGGGGGAATCCATCGAGGATCCCCGTACCAACCCCGGTGCGATGCCTCTTTTGACGGCACTCGCCTCAAGCGTGGTCGAGCGCGGCCGGCGCATGGCCGAACGGTCATCCTCCGGTCGGCTCGACCCACCACTCACCCTCGTCCTGGACGACGTGGCCGCCGTCGCCCCGCTTCCCCAGCTCCCCGAGCTGCTGGCCACGGGCGCCGACCACGGGCTGCCGACCCTGGCCCTGCTCCGCTCCCTCGAACAGGCCCGCGCCCGCTGGCCCCACGACGGCCTCCCGGCGTGACGTCTCAGGGACGCTCGAGGACGTACTCCAGCTCGGACTCGTCCGGGTGCCCCTCCAGTGGCACGGTGACCCCGCTCGGCCGGAAGCCGATCCTCTGGTAGAAGCGCAGGGCCCGCCCGTTGTTCTCGTGCACGATCAGCCGCACCCGCTCCACCCCGACGTCCCAGGCCCACTGGAGGGCCTCGTCGAACAGCACCTCGGTCAGCCCGCACCCACGGTGCTCGGGACGGACGTACACGCCGACGATGTGCCCCTGCCGCCGCTCGACCGGGAAGCCGGCCCAGTCCGTGGTACCGGCCTCCTCCACGAACACGGTGAGGCTTCCGACCCACTCGCCGTCCGGCCCCTCCGCGATGAACTGCCGCGCATCGGCCGCTCCCACAGCGGCCTTGGTCGTCCGCTCCTGCCAGTAGGAGTCAGGTTTGGCGACGATGTCCTTGTACGTCTCCAGAAAGGCGAGATGTGCGATGGGGTCCTGAAGCGCGCGCAACCGCAGCGCCTTGACAGCCTGCCATTCCTCGGCGCGTACCGGTCGGATCACATAGTGCCCGGGGGCCGTGGTAGTCATGCCGGCCACGGTAATACCCGGGTGCCGCCTCCCTCACCCGAATTACGGTCCCGGAAATCACGGCCCGGGTCCGAGGGCCGAACGCCCCTGCCCACCGCCGATCTGATCCCCGAAAATACGGGAGCCGAAAATGCGGGAGGCCCCGCACC
>NZ_MUME01000152.1 GCF_002155915.1 Streptomyces thermovulgaris
ACCGGACACGGCGACGTTCCGCAGCCGCACCGGGCGCTCCGCCACCGCCGCGAGCCCCGAGGCCAGCAGCGCGCCCGGCGTCTGCCCGGCCCGGCGCACGCCCAGGCCCGCGGCCGTGGAGTCACCGAGCATGACCAGGGTCAGCGGCGGCTCGCCGGGAGTGTCGTACCCCGGGCCGTACAGCCCGTCCGCGGAGGGCACGCGCCGGTCCGTGCCGTTGCCCACATGGCGCTTGGCCATCTGCACCTCGGCCAGCAGCAGGCCGACGGCGGCTGCACCGACCAGGCCGAGCCCGCCGCCCCCGTACGCGGCACCGGCCGCGATCCGCCGGGCCACTCTCGCCCTCGACATGCTCGTCATGCCGCCGCCACCTCCTCCGTAGCCGTACACCCACTCCTTGCCCCGTACGGACAGTTGCTCAATCCCGACGGGGAGTGAACGCCCGTCCTCGGCCTCGCGCTTCTGGCCTACGCTGGCGGGACCACTACGACCAGACCTTTTGCAGCAACCGGAGACAACGGTGCAATTCCACGACTCGATGATCAGCCTCGTCGGCAACACCCCGCTGGTGCGTCTCAACAGCGTCACCAAGGGGATCAGGGCGACCGTCCTGGCCAAGGTCGAGTACTTCAACCCGGGCGGATCCGTGAAGGACCGCATCGCCCTGCGCATGATCGAGGCGGCCGAGCGGAGCGGGGAGCTCCAGCCGGGCGGCACGATCGTCGAACCGACCAGTGGAAACACGGGTGTGGGCCTTGCCATCGTGGCCCAGCAGAAGGGCTACAAGTGCATCTTCGTGTGCCCGGACAAGGTCTCCACCGACAAGATCAACGTCCTGCGCGCCTACGGTGCGGAGGTGGTCGTGTGCCCGACCGCCGTCGCGCCCGAGCACCCGGACTCGTACTACAACGTCTCCGACCGGCTGGTGCGGGAGACCCCGGGCGCCTGGAAGCCCGACCAGTACTCCAACCCCAACAACCCCCTTTCGCACTATCACTCCACCGGCCCCGAGATCTGGGAGCAGACCGAGGGGAGGATCACCCACTTCGTGGCCGGCATCGGCACCGGCGGCACCATCTCCGGCACCGGCCGCTATCTGAAGGAGGCCAGCGACGGCAGGGTCAAGGTGATCGGCGCCGACCCCGAGGGCTCGGTGTNNCGCCGCTCTCCGGGTCGCCGAGCGGCTCGGTCCGGACGACGTCGTGGTGGTGCTGCTGCCGGACAGCGGACGCGGATACCTCAGCAAGATCTTCAACGACGAGTGGATGGCCGACTACGGCTTCCTGGAGGACGAGGGTCCGAGCGCGCGTGTCGGCGACGTGCTGAACCACAAGGAGGGGGGCATCCCCTCCCTGGTCCACATGCACCCGGACGAGACCGTCGGCCAGGCCATCGAGGTGCTGCGCGAGTACGGCG
>NZ_MUME01000153.1 GCF_002155915.1 Streptomyces thermovulgaris
GCTCGTCCGCGGACGAGCCCCGCACGGGAGGCACGGCGGTGTTGAGCCGGACCACCCGCAGTTCGGTGTCCAGCAGGTGGAGACCGAACGGCGCACTGCTGAACAGGACCTCCAGCAAGGAGGCCGACATCTCGTCCATGAGTCGGTCGGCATCGTCGTACGCCAATGGGAAGAACCTTCCTCGGCTCCGCCTTCGCGCCCGGCCGGGCCCGTGGCTGCCGGCACGCACCCGAGGGCACGCCCGCCCGAGGGCGCGTTTCCAGCGTGCTCCGTCCGTCGTGCGCCCGCATGCGCAGCGCACGTGCGCACGCGAACGCCCACGTCCCGCCGCACCTCCGGCGCCGCGACGCGCGCGCGTGCCGGAACACTGGGATCCTGAACGAGACGAGCGCTGCCCATGAGGAACAGTGGCGGTGAGCGATGGTGTCCGAACACGGGAGCGACAGGCCCCGGTCACCGGCCGCGGGCACCGATCCCCTGGGGGACCCGTTTCTGCGGACCTGCTTCGCCGTGCCGGTGCCGCCGGCCGCCTTTCTGCACCGGCCGCGCCTGACCAGGCGCCTCGGCCGGGTGCCGGACACACCGCTGACGGTGGTCGACGGATGCGCGGGCGCCGGCAAGACGCTCCTGGTCGCCGACTGGGCCGCCCGCCTGGAACGACCGGTGGCCTGGTTCACCGTCGACTCCTGCGGCCGGGCGCCCGGCGTCTTCTGGGCCTATCTGCTGGAGGCCCTGCGCGCCTCGGGCGCCGAAGAGCTCCAGGACATCGGCGCCCCGGCCGACGCCGGCACGGTGGACCACGGCCTGCTCACCCGGCTCGCCGCCCGGCTCGACGCCCGCGACCGGCCGGTGACCGTCGTCCTCGACGCATACGACCGCGTGACCGCCTTGGAGATCACCGACCAGCTCGGCTTCGTCCTGCACCACGCCGGCCGGGGCCTGCGCCTGGTCCTCGTCACCCGCGTCGAACCGACCCTGCCCCTGCACCGCTGCCGTGCGGACGGCACCCTGACCGAGATCAGGGACGCGGAGCTGGCCTTCACCCCCGAGGAGGCGGCTGCGCTGCTGGAACTGCACGGCCTGCACCTGGGCCACGACGCCGTCCGCGCCCTCGTCGCGCGCACCCGGGGCTGGGCGGCGGGCCTGCGGCTGTGCGCCCTGGCCGCACGGCAGAGCGGCGACCCCGAGAAGTACCTCAAGGAGTTCGAGGCCGGACAGAGCACGATCGCCGACTTCCTGCTGGCCGAGGTGCTCGAAAGACAGCCCCCCGCGACCCAGGACCTGCTGCTGCGGGTCAGCGTCCTCGACCGGTTCTGCCCCGACCTGGCCGACGCCCTCACCGGACGCCGGGACGCCGGACCCGTCCTGGCCGAACTGCACCGGTCCAACGCGTTCGTGGAGTACCTGGGCCACGCGTGGTACCGCCTCCACCCGCTCTTCGCGGAGATCCTCAAGGCCCACCTCAGAATGCGGCTCCCCGGCCTGGAGAGCGAACTGCACCGCAGGGCCGCCCGGTGGCTGCGGCACGCCGGGCCGCTGTCCGACACGCTCGCCCACGGCGCCGCGGCCGGCGACTGGGAGTTCACCGCCCGTGCGCTCGTCGACGACCTCGCGCTCGGACAGTTCTTCACCGGGCTGCGCTCCGGCGACCTGGACGCGCTGTTCGCACGGATGCCTCCCGGCGCCACCGGACCCGAGGCCGACCTCGTCCGCGCGGCGCGCGAGCTGGCCGGCCCCGACCGGGACCGCGCGTGCGTCCACCTGGAGCGCGCCCGCCGCGCGTCGGCCCGGGCCGGGCCCGGCAGGGCGGAGGTCCGGCTCGGCTGCGCCCTTCTGGACACCCTCGACGCCCGGCTGGCCGGAGCCCCGGACCGCGCCGAGCACGCGGCCCGGACGGCGCGGGAGCTGTGGCGGGACCTTCCGGCCGCGCTCCTGGACCGGCACCCCGAACTCCCGGCCCTGCTGCGGACCCACCTGGGAGCGGCCCGCCTGTGGGCAGGGCGTTTCGACGACGCCCGGGCCGTACTGTCCGAGGCGGCCGCCGGCCGTGACGCGGCGACGGCGCCGCCCCGCGAGGAGGCCCTGGGCCTGCTCGCGCTCATCGACCTCCTGACCGGCTGGCCCACCCGCGCCGAACGCGCGGCCCTGGCGGCACTCGCCGACGCCGAACGCTTCAGCCTGGCCGAGCCGGCCGGCCTGGACCTCGTCCACCCGGTGCTGGCCGCGGTGGCCGTCGACCGGGACGAACTGGACGACGCCCAGGCCCTCCTGGACCGGGCGGCGGCCGTACGGCCGGTGCCGCCGGACCCCGTGACCGCCGCGTGCCGCGTCATCGCCCGGGCCTGCCTCCAGCTGGCCCGCGGGCGGACCGAGGCCGCCCTGGAGACCGCCGGGACCGCCGTCCCGGCCGCCGTGGCCTCCCCCTGGGCCGAGGACCGCACGGCGCTCGTCGTCGCCGCCGCCCACCTCGCCGAGGGCCGCCCCGAGACGGCGGTGGAGGTGCTTCGGGACGCGGTGGGCCGGGACGCCGCGTGCACGGTGGCGGCCGCCCGGGCCCACCTGGCCGCGGGGGACCCCGACGCCGCCCTGCACCTGCTCGACCGCCTGCCCGCCGACAGAAGCGGGGGACCCGCGGTGACGGTCCGGGCCCTGCTGGTGCGCGCCGAGGCCGCCGTCCTGCGGGGCGATCCCGCCACCGCACGCCGGCTCGCCGTCCGGGCGCTGGCGGACGCCCGGCGCGAACGGCTGCGGCGTCCCCTGCTGGAGGCCGGCCCGTCGCTGCGCCGCCTGCTGCGCTCGGACGTCCTCCAGGGCGCGCTCCGCAGCGGCCCGGCAGACCGCCCCGGCGCCCGGGGCCGGATCCCGCCGCGCACGGCCCGGCAGACCGCCCTGGTCGTCGAGGAACTGAGCGGCCGCGAGCGCGACGTGCTCCGGCGGCTCGCCCGGATGATGTCGACCGAGGAGATCGCCGCGGACCTCTTCGTGTCCGTCAACACGGTGAAGACCCACCTCAAGAGCGCCTACCGGAAGCTCGGCGTCAACCGGCGGAGCGACGCGGTCCACCGCGCGCGTGAACTCCGTCTTCTGTGAGGCTCCTGCGGGCCTTCGCGAGGGTCGTCCGCGAGGGTCACCTGCGGCGGGTGAGGCCGCGCGGCCGGGCGGGACGGACCCTCGGACAGGGGACGTGGCACGCCCGTCCCCGGACCACCGCCGGAGCAGCCGATGCGCTACGAGATCCGCGTCGACGGGCAGATGTCGGAGACGCTGGCCAAGGCCTTCCCGGAACTGGACCATGTGGTGATGTCCGGTCAGACGGTCCTGTTCGGCCCGGTGGTGGACGAGGCGCATCTGTACGGGCTGCTGGCCCGCTGCCGGTCGCTGGGCCTGCGGGTCCTGGAGATGCGGCGCGTCCCGGAGTGAGCCGGTCCCGAAGCGGGCCGGTCCCGGGGCGGGCCGCCGGCTACCCGGGCGGCCGTTTCCGCTGCTGCTGCCGCAGACCTGCTCGGACGGCGTCCGTCAGCACGTGCGCGGCGACCCCCACGAACAGCAGACCGACCGCCATCTGGACCATGGTCAGCACGCGCGCCGTCTGCGACTGCGCGGTGATGTCGCCGTACCCGACGGTGGTGAATGCGGGGAGGGCGAGGTACAGGGAGTCCGTCCTGGTCAGCGATTCGCTGAAGGAGTCCGGGGCGGTGCGGCCCAGCAGGTGGTAGGCGGTGGCGAAGAGCGGCGAGGAGAGCGGCAGGGTGAGGGCCAGGGCTTCCACGGCCTTCAGCCGGGGGTACGGCGAACGCGTGACGACCAGCGCCTCCCAGGCGAAGACCGGCGCGACGCCCACCAGCCCGAGCGAGAACAGAACGGCCGTCGTGCCCGTGCGGCCACCGTCCGGGGGCAGCAGGTAGTACGCGACGACGAGGCCGGTCGTGACGAGTGCGGAGCGGACGGGCATCACGACAGCCGCCCGGCCGGCGGCCCCGCGGTCACCCGCGCCGGGTGAGGCGCCCGGGGGCTTGCCGTGCGCACGCTGAAGGACGGCAGAGCACGGCGGCCGGGCGAGGCGGCCGGGCGAGCCCCGGAGCGGAGGCGAGAGATGAACGCACCGATGAATCTCGCGTACGACTTCCCGCTGCTGAGCGTCTTCTGGACGATGCTGTGGTTCTTCCTGTGGGTCATGTGGTTCGTCCTGCTCATCCGGGTCGTCCTCGACATCTTCCGCGACGACGGCCTGAGCGGCTGGGCCAAGGCCGGCTGGCTGGTGTTCTGCACCGTGCTGCCGTTCCTCGGCGTCTTCGTCTACGTCGTCGTCCGCGGCGAGAGCATGGGCCGCCGGGAGATCGCCCGGGCGAGGCAGCAGCAGGAGGCCTTCAACGCCTACGTCCGCCGGACCGCGCGCGGCGGCGGGCCCGGTGTCGACGACCTCGCCCGCCTGTCCGACCTGCGCTCCCGGGGCGACCTCACGGACGAGGAGTTCGCCCGGGCCAAGGAGATGATCCTGTCCGGCGGCGCTCCCGAGGCCCGTCCTCCCGAGGGGCGCGCCACCTCCGTCACGTCCGCTCCCGAGACGCCCGGCACCTCCGCCGGCCCCCCTCCCGGCCGCTCCTGAGCGCGCCGGACGAGACGAATCGAGGCAGCAGATGACCGCGACCCACACCACACACCCGGGCACGGCGAAGATGGCCTGGGCCACCGGCCTGTCGGCCTTCGCCGCCGTCATGCTGACGATCGCCGGAGTGCTCGACATCTTCCGCGGGATCATGGGCATCGCCCAGGACGACGTCTTCGTCGCCACGCGCGACTACGTCTTCCGGCTCGACCTCGCCGGCTGGGGCTGGATCCATCTGATCCTCGGGATACTCGCCGTGATCGTCGGCATCGGGCTGTTCCAGCTGGCGACATGGGCACGCGTGGCCGGGGTGGCCATCGCCGGGTTCATCATCCTCGCCAACTTCCTGTCCCTGCCCTACTACCCGGTCTGGTCGGTCGTGGCGATCGCCTTCTCGGGCTTCATCATCTGGGCCCTGTGCGTGGCCCGCCCCGAGGAGCCTCCCGCCTCCACCAAAACCGCCGCCCCGCCGCGTCCCTGACCCGTCCCGCCCGGCACGGCGGCCGCACCCGCCGCGGTCCGCGTCCGGGGCGTACCGCCCGGGGCCGCACCGCGGCGGGTGAGGACGGTGCCGGCGAGTGCACCCCGAGCACACCGGGTGCGCCGAGGGCGCCGCGTATCACCCCTCCGGTGCGGGGGCGGCCATCCGGACGATGAGGGACTGGAGTTCCTCCACGGCCCGGGCCCGCGCACCGGTCAGTTCGGGCGACGACAGCACGGCCGCGGTGAGAGGGACGGGGCGCGGGGTGCGGCTGAAGTACGCGTCGACGGCGGGGATCAGACCGGGGCACAGCCCCCACTCGCCGCCGATGACGACCATGCGGGGGTCCGCGAGCGAGACGGCCGCGGCAAGGACGCCGCCGATGGCCCGCACCAGGACGGAGCGGACCCGCTCCGCCTGCTCGCCCCGGCCGGCGAGGAGGCCGGTCAGCGCCGGGACGTCGATGGCGGTGGAGGAGGGACGGCGCAGGCCGAGGACGGCGAAGACCTCGGTGAAGGCCATGGCCCTCCCGTCCGGGCCCGCCGTGCACAGGTGGGCGATCTCCCCGGCGAGTCCCCCGTGCCCGCGCCGGACGACGCCGTCGTTCACCACGGCACAGCCCAGGCCCTCACCGAGGTGGAGGTAGACGAAGTCGTCGACGCCCCGGGCGCAGCCGGCCCGGTGCTCGGCGCGGGCGGCCCAGTTGACGTCGTTGTCCACCAGGACGGGGCCGGTCACGGTGCCCGCCAGGACGGCGGAGGGGTCGAGGTCGCCGACGAGGAAGGGGGCGTCGGGCAGATGCACGAGCCTGCCCGTCTCGCGGTCCACCGGGTCGGCGGCGCTGATCACCGCAAGACGCAGCCGGCCGGGGATCTTCCCGGCCAGTTGCCGGGCCGCCGTGGTGAGGGCGTCGGCCGCCACCCGGGGGCCCGCGTCCGCCTCCAGCGCGGTGCGGACCTGTCCGTGGACATGGCCGAGGGCGTCGACCGCCTCCGCCACCACTCCGCGCGGGGTGATGGCGGCCACCAGGGCGGCGCCGAGCCCGGGAGCGAGGGAGTAGTACGAACCGGCCCGCCCGCGTCCGGTGGTGCGTTCGCCGGTGTCCACGACCAGTCCGGCCCGGGCCAGCCGCTGGACGCTGTCGGAGATCGTGGGCTTGGAGATCCCGGTGCGGGCGGAGATCTCCGCCCTGGTCAGACGCGGGTGGTCCATGAGGGAGCGCAGCACGTTCTCGTCGGTCAGGGCGCGCAGCATCTCCAGCGACGGCTTCGGCGGGGTCATGCGCACATTCTAGTAAGGACTCTTGCCCAAATACGGCGGGGCGCTTACCGTCGTTTCAAGTAAGGAGTCCTCACCAAAGGAGTCGGGCCATGACGCTCGCCGCCGGGCCGCACCACGCCCCCGCCCTGCCGTACTGGCAGCAGCCCCCGCCGGATCTCACCGCCGCCATCCGCGAGATCAAGGCCGCCCTGCGGGCCCGTATCGAGGCCTCCGGCCGCACCGTCGAGGAGGTGTTCGCCTCCGTCGAGCAGCGCATCGAGACCCGGATCGCCGAGATCGAGGCCGACCGGGAGCGCGGCGAGGAGGTGTGGCCCGTCCTGGACTACGACGCGATCGCCGCCGGAACCGTCGCCATGGCGGACCTGGACAAGCTCAAGAAGCGCGGCTGCCTCGTCGTGCGCGGCCACTTCCCGCGCGAGCAGGCGCTGGCCTGGGACGCCGACATCGTCGACTACGTCGAGCGCAACCGGTTCTTCGAGACGTACACCGGGCCCGGCGACGACTTCTTCGGCAGCGTCGGCTCCAGACCCGAGATCTACCCCGTCTACTGGTCCCGGGCCCAGATGCAGGCCCGCCAGTCCGAGCGCATGGCCACCGTCCAGTCCTTCCTCAACTCGCTCTGGAAGCACACCTCCGACGACGGCACCCGGTGGTTCGACCCCGACCGCGACGCGCTGTACCCCGACCGCATCCGCCGCCGTCCGCCGGGCACCGACTCCGCGGGTCTGGGCACCCACTGCGACTCCGGCACCCTGGACCTGTGGATGACCCGGGAGTACCAGCAGGCGTTCCGTCACCTCTTCGACGGCACCGTCGAGCAGTACGACCCCTGGGACGCGGCCCACCGCACCACCGGCCCGCAGTACCCCGGCTCCACCATGTGCTCCGTGTTCCGCACCTTCCAGGGCTGGACCGCCCTGTCGGACATGGACGCCGACCAGGGGGTGCTCCACACCGTGCCGATTCCGGAGGCCATGGCCCATCTGCTGCTGCGGCCCCTGCTGCCGGACGTGCCCGAGGACTCCATGTGCGGGGTGCGGACGAATCAGGTGTTCCCCGTCACCGGACGCCGGCACGCGATGCTCTACCGGGCCCTGACGCCCATTCCCGACGTCAGGGCCGGCGATTCCGTCTGGTGGCACTGCGACATGGTCCACAGCGTCGCCCCGGTCGAGAACCAGAGGGGCTGGGGCAACGTCATGTACATCCCCGCCGCCCCCTGGTGCCCCCGCAACGAGAAGTACGCGGCCAGTGTCAGGGAGGCGTTCCTCACCGGCTCGAGCCCGGCCGACTTCCCCGAGGAGCACTACGAGCGCTCCTGGGACGGCCGGTTCACCGTCGACCAGCTCAACGACATCGGCCGCCGGGGCCTGGGACTCGACTGATCCGGCGGCGAGCGGCACGAGCCGCCCGGGCGAAGGGCGCCCGGCCGGCGGGCGCGGACGGGACGCGGTGCCCGGCCCGGCGCGAGGGGCGCGCCGGGCCGGGCAGGGGCCGTCCACACGGTTGTGCGAGCGGGATCAGGAGGGCTCGTGCACCGGATCCGGTGCGGCGGCGCCCACGGCCGCGTGCCGCTCGCCGCGGACCGGCCGGGAGAACAGCCTGCCCGGCCACCAGAACCAGCGGCCCAGGTCCAGGGCCAGGGCCGGAACCAGGACGGTGCGGACGAGGAAGGTGTCCAGCAGGACGCCGATGCCGACCAGGACGCCCAGCTGGGCCATGGACACCAGCGGAAGCACCGTGAAGACGGCGAACGTCGCGGCGAGGACGATCCCCGCGGAGGTGATGACACCGCCGGTGCTGGTCAGCCCCTCCAGGACACCGCGCCCATGGCCGAGACGGGCGGTCTCCTCCTTCACCCGGTGCATGAGGAAGATGTTGTAGTCGATGCCCAGGGCGACCAGGAACACGAAGCCCATGAGCGGGATGGCCCAGTCGACGCCCGCGAAGCCCAGGACGTGCTCGAAGAGCAGGTTCGAGGCGCCCAGGGCGCCGAGGTACGACAGCACCACGGTCGCCAGGAGCAGCAGCGGGGCGACGAGGGCCCGCAGCAGCCAGATCAGGACGGCCAGGACGACCAGGAGAACGATCGGGATGACCGTGGTCAGGTCGCGGTCGGCGGCCCGCTGGGTGTCGAGGGTCTCGGCCGTGGTGCCGCCGACGAGGGCGCCCATCGGACGCACGGCCTCGCGCAGGTCGTCGATCGTGTCCTTGGCCTCCTGACTGTCGGGGGCTCCCTCCAGGACCACGGACAGCAGGGTGAGCCCGCCGTCCGGTGTGCGGTCGCCCCCGTTCTCGACACGGGCGACGCCGTCCACGGCGGAGGCGGCCGCGCGGACCTCGGCGGCCCTGTCGGTGGCGGTGACGATCCGGGCGGGGTCGGAGGCCCCCGACGGGTAGTGCTCCGAGATCCGCTCCTGGGCGATCACCGACTCGGGCTTGTCCTGGAACATGTCGGCGGACGTCAGGCCCAGGGAGATGCCGGCCGTGCTCAGGGCGAGGACACCGGTGACGGCGACCGACGACAGCCACGACCAGCGGGGGCGCAGGGCGACGGCGTGCCCGATGCGGGACCAGACGGTCCGCGGCTTGCGGGCGGGCGTGCCGTACTTCGGCACCAGCGGCCAGAACACCCAGCGGCCCAGGAGGACGAGCAGCGCCGGAAGCGCCGTGACCATCGCCAGGAAGCCGCAGACGACACCGACCGTGCCGACCAGTCCGAGCGAGCGCGAGGAGTTGATGTCGGCGAAGGCCAGGCAGGCCAGACCGACGGCGATGGTGGCGGCGGAGGCCAGGATCGCCGGACCGGAGCGGCGCAGTGCGACGCGCATGGCCTCGTGCCGGTCCCGGTGGCGGTGCAGCTCCTCGCGGTAGCGGGCGATGAGCAGGAGCGCGTAGTCGGTGCCGACACCGAAGACCAGGACCAGCATGACGCCCGAGCTCTGCGGGTTCACGGGCAGGCCGGCGTACTTCGCCAGCAGATAGGTGGCGACCTGGGTGAGGACGATGGCGAAGCCGACGGAGATCAGGGGCAGCAGCCACAGCACGGGACTGCGGTAGGTGATCAGCAGCAGAACGGTCACGACCAGACCGGTGGCGATCAGCAGGGTGGCGTCGAGGTCGTCGAAGACCGCCACCGAGTCCGTCAGCGATCCGGCGGGCCCGCCGACCTCGACGTCCACGCCGGGCGGGGCGCCGGCACCGGCGATCCCGCGCAGCTCCTCGACCTTGTCGGTGATCTCGTCCTCGCTGTCCAGCGGCACGACGGTCATCAGGGCCTTGCCGTCCTCGGACGGAATGGGCCCGGAGACCTTCTCGCCCGCGGGGACGAACTTCATGAAGGCCGTGCGGTCGGCGGCCGCCTTCGCCCGCGCGCCCTCGCCCGTGTACACGACGACCGCGGGCATGATCGAGTCCGTACGGAACTTCTCCAGCTCCGTGTTGACCCGCGCGGACTCGGCGCCGCGCGGCAGGAAGACATTGGCGCCGGTGTCCTCGACGTCGCCGAGCTTCCCGGCCAGCGGACCGAGCGCAAGGGTCACGAGCAGCCAGAGCGCCAGGAACAACCACTTGCCGCGCCGCCCGCCGGGGGCGGAGACGGCACGTCTCAGGAACGCGTGCATGAGTACTCTCTTTCGTGTGGACATGCCGCCGGTCGGTGACCGGTCCGGGACGCCACGAAATCCGCACCACGGCGCAGAGGGTGTGACGACCCGCCGTGGCGCACGGGACGAGGTGCGTCCGGGAGGTGTGTTCAGCGTCGGTACGGCCCGGAGTTGCCGCTCCCGGCCGTACCGGCGACGACCGGTGTGACGGCGCTATTCGATCTCGCGCATCATCTTCTCCATCGAGCTGACGGCGAGCCGGGTCTGTGCCAGCTCGTTGAGGGCCTGCCGCTGGTCCTCGGCCATCCGGCGCTGCAACTCGACCGTGTCCTCGAGGAGCTGCGCGTACTTGGTGGCGAGCTCCTTGTACTGCTCCTCGCGTGACGCCAGCATGCGGGCCCGCCAGGTGGCGGCGACCTGCCAGACGATCACGATCAGCAGGGCGAAGAACCCCGCCGCGCCGACGGCGCCCACCAGGACCCCCAGCTCCTCGGCCTCGGCGGCGAGTGTCACCCGTTGCTCGTTCACTTCGCTTCCTCTTTCGTGGTCCGGTCGGCGGTGGTGGTGATCGTCTCGGCCGCCCGCGCAATGACGCCGGGGGTCAACTCGTAGAAGAAGGGGGCGACTTCGTAGTACTTCATCGCCTTGCCGTCCTCCGCGAGCTCGAGCGTGCCGACGACCAGGCCGGCCGCTTCCAGGCGCTGCAGGTGCATGTGCAGCAGCGGGCGGCTCATCCCGATCTCACGGGCGAGTGCGCTGACGTACGTGCGGCTCTCCAGGAGCGCTGCGACGATCCGCATGCGGTGCGGATTGCCGAGTGCGGAAAGCACACGCAGCAACTCGTCGCCCGTCGGTGCCGGCTGCGGGACCTCGGCCATCGCGGCCCCTTTCCGTTGTGGCTGTCGGAAGGCTGACAGCTGCGGCGAACACCTGTCAAAGTTTTCTGACACGTCTCAGGGGGAGATGGGGGACGTCTCAGGGCCGGCTCGGGGACGACCCCGGGGCCCGCCGGTCAGGGGGCGCTCCCGCGGCTGCGGGGAGCCAGTCGTTCCGGTTCGCGTGGTGCGCCCGCGAGGCCTTCCGTCCGGCCGGTCCGCAGGGTCCCGTCCCGCCGCGCCCGGCTTGTTGAATGTCATGTGCACTTTCTCACTTGGTGAGACGGGCGGAGGCCGGTAGCGTGCTGGGCAGCCGATGCGGCGACTGCTCCGGCTGCCCCCCACGACGCTTGCGACACCACCTGTGAGACCGAAGGAGACGGCCCTTGTCCACCTCCGCCACACCCCGGGGCAGTTACTTCGAACCCATCGACGAGCACCGCTACAAGCCGACGGAGCACGCGGGCGGGGCCTGGAACACGGAGGAGCAGCACTTCAGCCCGCTGGGCGGGCTCGTCGTCCATGCCATCGACCGCCATCGGGCCGCCGGACCGGACAACGGCCTGGTCCTCTCCCGGATCAGCTACGACATCCTCGGCCGCCTCGCCCTCGACGAGTGCGAGATCCAGGTGGAGACCATCCGCCCCGGACGGACCATCGAGCTTCTCGAAGCGGTCGTACGGATCGCCGGCCGCCCGGTCGTCCGGGCCCGCGCCTGGCTCCTGGCCGGCTTCGACACCACCGCGGTCGCGGGCGGTGCCGGCGACCGCCTGCCCCCGCCCGAGTCCCTCCCCGCATGGCGGATGTCCGACGTCTGGCCCGGCGGCTACATCGCCTCCCTGGACGTCCGCCCGGTCGCACCGCCCCGGCCGGGGCGTACGGCCGCCTGGGTCTCCACACCGCTCGACCTGGTCGCCGGTGAGCCCGCCAGCCCGCTCGCGTCGTATCTCGCCCTCGTCGACACCGCCAACGGCATAGCCGCCCGGCAGTCGCCCGCCGAGTGGATGTTCCCCAACGTCGACCTCACCGTCCACCTCCACCGCCGGCCCCGTGGTGCGTGGACGGGACTGGACACCACGGTCGCCTTCGGTCCCTCCGGGCAGGGCCTCACCAGCACGGTCCTGCACGACGTCGACGGCCCGGTCGGTCGCGCCCAGCAGATCCTCACGGTCCGGCCC
>NZ_MUME01000154.1 GCF_002155915.1 Streptomyces thermovulgaris
CACCGAGCCAGAGGGCCCTCACCCATTTCAAGATCACACGTCAGTGATCGCTGTCACCAACCTCCGTGGACAGAACACCTAGCCCGCCCGGCCCGGCAATGGGACCGGGTGGCCGGGGCATTTTCCGTGTGCGCCCCCAGCGCCCCGGTTTCCTCGGGGCGCACACCGTCGCGCACCGGTCGCGCACCCGCCCCGGCCCGAGAGGCACGGCGCTGTGCACACGGCTCCGCACGCACGGCTCTGTTAGATTGAACGTAGGGTAGATTGGTCTAAACCAGATACGTGCCGACCCCCGGCAACGGGTCCCGTCGTCCTCTTCTCCGGACCCCTCGGATTCCTCCAGTCAGTTCCTCCAGATCCTTCGGTTCTCCTCAGATCGGCAGGCCCAGCGTGGAAGTTGTCATCGTTCCGGATGCCCGAGCAGGCGGCGAGCTCGTCGCGGAGGCCATGGCACAACTGCTCCGCCGCAAGCCCCAGGCCGTGCTCGGTGTGGCCACGGGTTCGACGCCGCTGCCCGTGTACGAGGCTCTGGCGGCCAAGGTGCGCTCCGGCGCCGTGGACGTCTCACGGGCGCGGATCGCCCAGCTCGACGAGTACGTGGGGCTGCCCGCGGGGCACCCGGAGTCGTACCGCGAGGTCCTGCGGCGCCAGGTGCTGGAGCCCCTCGGCCTCGGGACGGACTCCTTCCTGGGGCCCGACGGCGCCGCGGAGGACGTGCAGGCGGAGGCCGAGGCCTACGAGAGGACGCTCGCCGAGGCCGGCGGTGTGGACCTCCAGCTGCTCGGGATCGGCACGGACGGGCACATCGCGTTCAACGAGCCGTGCTCCTCGCTGTCCTCGCGCACCCGGATCAAGACGCTGACCGAGCAGACCCGCAAGGACAACGCGCGCTTCTTCGGCGGCGACATCGCACAGGTGCCGACCCATGTCATCACCCAGGGCATCGGCACGATCCTCGACGCGCGGCACGTGGTGCTGATGGCCACGGGCGAGAGCAAGGCCGAGGCGGTCGCGGCGGCCGTCGAGGGGCCGGTCGCGGCCGTCTGCCCGGCCTCGGCCCTGCAGCTCCACCGGCACGCCACGGTCGTCGTCGACGAGGCCGCCGCCTCCAAGCTGAAGCACGCCGACTACTTCCGTCACGTCTACGCCAACAAGCCGGCCTGGCAGGGCCTCTGACCCCGCACGCGCACACGGGAGGTGCCGGCCGCCCCGGACGGGGGGCCGGCACCTTCCGTGCCGGACGGCGGACCGGACGGCGCCGGGCGCCGAACCGGGGAAGAAGCCGCGGAAGGACGCCGGCGAACGCCGAAGGACGGGGGCGGGAAGGAAGGTCCTCCCTGCCCCCGTGACGGCCTCACACCCCCGCGATGACCTCCGCCGCCGCCCGGCCGCAGACACGCGCCGCGCCATGGGTGGCGATGTGGAGCAGGGCCCGGGGGGCGGCCTGGGGGACGCCCATCTCCACGACGATCGTGTCGGGGCGGGCGGCGAGGAGGGTGTCGAGGGCGGAGGACATCCACGGGTGGCGGTGCTCGTCGCGGACGACGGCGACCACACGCCGGTCCCCGGCCGCCTCCAGGGCCGCACGGCCCGCGTCCTCCCCGGAGAAGCTGCCCGTCCGCGTGCCCGGCAGGAGACGGGCGAGTTCGGCGGCCACGCCCCAGGGGGTCTCGTCGCCGACCGCGATGTTGGCGGCCGGGGTGAGGGCGGCGACGTAGGGCGGCTCGGTGAGCGGGGTGAAGGTCTCGCCGCCGGTGATCCGCAGCGCGCGCCGGGCCGCCCGCAGCCCGATCTCCTCGTCGGCGGGGCCGGCCGCACACGAGGGCGCGGACGCCGCCCAGCGGGCGAGCGCGCGCACCCGTGCGGCCGCGTCCGCCAGCCGCTCCTCGGGCAGCTCGCCGGCGCGGACGGCACCGACGAGGGCGTCCCTGAGCCGCCGTACCGTCTCGTCGTCCGCCAGGCCGCCGCCCACGCAGATCGCGTCGGCACCGGCCGCGATGGCGAGCACGCTGCCCCGCTCGATGCCGTAGGTGCCGGCGATGGCCCGCATCTCCATGCCGTCGGTGACGATCAGGCCGTCGTAGCCCAGTTCGCCGCGCAGCAGATCGGTCAGGATCCGGCGGGACAGGGTGGCCGGGCGGTCCGGGTCCAGCGCGGGGACCAGGATGTGCGCGCTCATCACGGCCTTGGTGCCCGCGTCGATCGCCGCGCGGAACGGCGCGAGGTCGCGTTCCCGGAGCACCCGGTGGTCCACGTCGATGCGCGGCAGCGCGTGGTGGGAGTCGACCGCGGTGTCCCCGTGCCCGGGGAAGTGCTTGGTGCAGGCGGCGACCCCCGCGGACTGCAGTCCGGTCACATAGGCGGCGGTGTGCCGGGCGACCAGCTCGGGGTCGGCGCCGAAGGAGCGGACCCCGATGACCGGGTTGCCGGGGTTGGAGTTGACGTCGGCGGACGGTGCCCAGTCGAGGTTGACGCCGCACTGTGCGAGCCGCCGCCCCAGTTCCAGGGCCACGTTCCGGGTCAGCTCCACGTCGTCCACCGCGCCGAGCGCGTGGTTGCCGGGGAAGCTGGAGCCGGTGTGCACCTCCAGACGGGTGACGTCGCCGCCCTCCTCGTCGACGGCGACCAGGACGTCGTCCCGTTCCTGGCGCAACCGTGCGGTCAGTGCGGCCAGTTGCTCGGGCGAGGTGATGTTGCGGCCGAACAGGCCGACCGAGGCCAGCCCCTCGCTCAGGCGGCGCAGCAGCCAGTCGGGGGCCGTGGTCCCGGTGAAGCCGGGCTGGAGGACGGTCAGCGCGTCGCGGGTGAGGGAGTCGGTGCCGCTGGCGAGTGTCGTCATCGGAGGGCGTCATCCCTTCACGGCGCCGGCCGTCAGGCCGCTGACGGCCCTGCGCTGCAGGAAGACGAAGAGGAGCAGGACCGGGAGGGCGAACAGGGAGGAGGCCGCCATGGTCGCGCCCCAGTCGTCGCCGAACTGGGTCTGGAAGCCGGACAGCCACAGCGGCAGCGTCTTGGCCTCGGCCTCCTTGTTCAGCACCAGGACGAGGGCGAACTCGTTCCAGGCGGTGATGAAGCCGAACAGCGAGGTGGCCATCAGACCGGGGGCGAGCAGCGGCAGGATGACCCGGCGGAAGGCCTGCACACGGGAGCAGCCGTCGACCATGGCCGCCTCCTCCAGCTCCCTCGGCACGGCGGCGACGAAGCCGCGCAGCGTCAGAAGGGTGAAGGGCAGGATCATCATCGTGTAGAAGAGCGTCAGCGGCACCAGGCTGTTCAGCATCGACGCGTCCCGCACGATCATGTAGATCGCGATGATCATGACTTCCCAGGGCGCCATCTGGGCCAGCATGAAGCCGACGACGAAGCCGCGCCGCCCCCTGAACCGCATCCGGGCCAGGGCGAAGGAGCCGGCCAGCGCGATGACCAGCGAGAAGGCGACGGCCAGGACGGTGACGGTCAGCGAGTTGCGGACGTACGTCCAGAAGTGGTCGACGCCGGTCGCGGTCCTGAAGTGCTCGAAGGTGATGTCGACCGGGAACCAGACCGGGTCCTCGGCGATGATGTCGCCGGTCGGCTTGAAGGCCGTGGCGAACATCCAGTACACGGGGAAGACGAAGCCGGCGAACAGGACGACGGCCGTGACATTGGGCCACAGACGGCCGAAGAGCGAGCGCTTCACAGCTCGTCCTCCTCTTGCTTGAGCACGATCCTGAGGTAGTGGGCGGTCAGACCGAGCAGGATCAGGATGGTCAGGACGGCGATCGCCGCGCCCATGCCGTAGTGCTGGTTGCCGACGCCCTCGACGTAGGCGTAGACGGGCAGGATCTCGGTGAGCCGGTCCGGGCCGCCGCCGTTGATGGCGAAGACCTGCACGAACGCCTTGAAGACCCAGATGATCTCCAGGAAGGTCGTGGCGTAGAGGAACGGCCGCAGGAACGGCAGGGTGACCGTGGTGAAGCTCCGCCAGGCGCCGGCGCCGTCGAGGGCCGCGGCCTCGTACAGCTCGGCGGGGATGGTGGTGGTCGCCGCGTACAGGTTGATCGCGACGAACGGGATGGACTGCCACACGATCAGCACGACGATGACGAAGAACGTCGACATCTGGCTGCTGGTCCAGCTGTAGTCGGCCATCGCGTGCCAGCCGAGCCTGTCCAGCACCCAGTTGACCACGCCGAAGCGCTGGGCGAACAGCCACTGGTAGACGGTGGTCGCCGCGATCACGGGCATCGCCCAGGCCAGGACCAGGCCGATCATCAGGGTGACCCGCATCCGCCTGCCGAGGCGGGCGAGCAGCAGGCCGACCAGTGTCCCCAGGACCATGATCAGGGCGACGTTGACCGCCGTGAACAGGATCGAGCGGAGGGTGACCCGCCAGAAGTCCTCGCTGGTGAGGGCCTCCTTGTAGTTGTCGATGCCGTTCCACTCGGTGACGTGCTGGATCAGCTGCGTCATGTTGAGGTTCTGGAACGACAGCAGGAAGTCCTTCAGCAGCGGCCAGCCGAGCAGCAGCACGGTGGCCACGCAGGCGGGCAGCAGCAACAGGTACGGGGCGAGTGCTCCGGCCCGCGACGCGGTGCGCGGTCCGGGCCCGCCGGGGCCTGCGCCGTCCCCCTTGCGGACGTCCGCCGTCCCGGAGGGCGGCCGTTCGATCTGCACGGTCATGCTCGCGATCTCTCTTCTCGGCCTGTGTACGTCGGCCGCACACGGGCGCCGGGGCGGGCCGGCGTACGACGGCCCGCCCCGGCTCGTCCGGGTGGGTGCTACTGCTTCTGCGCCAGGCGCTTGTTGAACTCGCCCTCGACCTGCTTGGCGGCCTCGGCCGGGGACTTTCCGTTCAGCACGGCGGTCATGTAGGCCTTGATCGGGTTCGGCTCGTTCTCCACCGCGGCCCACTCCGGGATCAGCGGCGTGGTGCCGCCTCCCGCGGCGGCCGGGGCGGCGGCCTCGGCGGCGGGGTTGCCCTTGAGGTGGCTCTGCAGCGACTCCTTGTTCGGGATGACGCCGTTCTCCTCGGCCAGCCGGCCCTCGAACTCGTCGGACAGGGCGATCTTCAGGAACTCCTTGGCGAGCTCCTGCTTCTTGCTGCCCGCGGCGACGGCGAGGTTGGAGCCGCCGAGGAAGACGCCCTCGGGCTTGTCGGCCGTGGCGCCCGGGATGGTGAAGTAGCCGATGTCCTTCTCCAGCTTCGGGTTGGCCTTGACGGCGATGCCGGCCTCCCAGCCCATGCCGATGATCGCGCCGACCTTGCCCTTGGCGAAGACCTCGCCCTGCTGCGGGGTGGCCTCGTCCTTGTCCTTGGGGGCCTTGGAGAGGGCCTGGAACTTCTTGTAGGTCTCCATGGCGGCGGCGACCTTGGGGTCGTCGAGGTTGGAGACGTACTTGTCGCCTTCCTTCCTCACCAGTTCGCCGCCCTCGCCGATCACCAGGCCGACGAAGTGGTACCAGTTCTGGCCGGGCAGGTAGATCGGCTCGGCGTCGGTCTTCTCACCGATCCGCTTGAGAGCGTCGTAGAACTCGTCGCGGGTCCTGGGGACGTCCTTGATGCCGGCCTCGGCCCAGATCTTCTTGTTGTAGAGGACGACACGGTTGGCGAAGTACCAGGGTGCCGCGTACTGCTTGCCCTCGTAGACGGCGGACTTGTTGAGGGACTCGGTCCAGTCGGCGCCGATGGAGGCCTTCAGGTCCGCGAGGTCGGCGAGGCCGCCGGTCTTGGCGTAGGCCGGCGTCTGGGTGTTGCCGATCTCGAAGACGTCCGGCGGGTTCTCCTCGGACAGGGCCGTGGTCAGCTTCTGCTGGATGCCGTTCCACTGCTGGATCTCGAACTTGACCTTCGCCTTGGTCTTGGCCTCGAAGGCCGCGGCGACGTCCTTCTGCCACTTGTCCGGGGAGGAGCCGTCCATCACCCACACCGTGAGCGTCTGGCCGGCGTAGCCGTCCTTGGCCTTGCCTCCCCCGTCGCCGTTGTCGCCGCCGCACGCCGCGATGGAGACCATCATGCCCGCGATACCGATCGCGGCAATCAGCTTGCGCTTCACGCCATCCTCCTCAGGGATGCCACAAACCCCCCTGCCTTCCCGCGGTTGAGCGACATACGAGCGTCGGCGCATCACCGCCCGTGGGGCCGGGTCCTGGACCAATGGTGTAGACCAGTAGGGGGAGCTTGGCTTAGACCAATAGGGCTGTCAAGGGTGCGCAGGCGGGCACGAGAAGCCCGTTATGGGACCGCGATATGCAGGGACCTTTCATTGCCCGGCCGGTCCGGACGGACGCCCTCGTTCCCCTGGACCACCGGCGGCCGTCTCCCGTCCGCGGCCCGTCCGCCGCCGTGGACCACCGGGCCCGCACCGGAGGATGGACTAGACCAACAGCGGTCACGGCGGTATACAGAGAAGATCACGGAGCGTGCGGGTGACCACCACGCACCGAGCCGTGCCACGATGTGAGCCGTGGCCGATGGGATGTCGGTCGCTTCGGCACAGGAGCCGGGAAGGCAGAGCATGAGCACCGACGTCAGCAGTGCGGAGAACGAGGGTGGGACGACCGTCCGTACCGCGCGTGTGCCCAAGTACTACCGCCTGAAGAAGCACCTGCTCGACATGACGGAGACCCAGGCGCCCGGTACGCCGGTCCCGCCCGAGCGGACGCTGGCGGCCGAGTTCGACACCTCGCGCACCACCGTGCGCCAGGCCCTGCAGGAACTGGTCGTCGAGGGCCGGCTGGAGCGCATCCAGGGCAAGGGCACCTTCGTCGCCAAACCGAAGGTCTCCCAGGTCCTGCAACTCACCTCCTACACCGAGGACATGCGCGCCCAGGGCCTGGAGCCGACCTCGCAGCTCCTCGACATCGGCTACATCACCGCCGACGACCGGCTCGCGAACCTGCTGGACATCGCCACCGGCGGACGCGTCCTGCGCATCGAGCGGCTGCGCATGGCCAACGGCGAGCCCATGGCCATCGAGACCACGCATCTGTCGGCCAAGCGCTTCCCGGCGCTGCGCCGCAGCCTGACGAAGTACACCTCCCTCTACACCGCCCTCGCCGAGGTCTACGACGTCCACCTCGCCGAGGCCGAGGAGACCATCGAGACCGCGCTGGCCACCCCGCGCGAGGCGGGCCTGCTCGGCACCGACGTGGGCCTGCCGATGCTGCTGCTCTCCCGGCACTCGCTGGACCGGGAGGGCCGGCCGGTGGAGTGGGTGCGGTCGGTGTACCGCGGGGACCGCTACAAGTTCGTGGCCCGGCTCAAGCGGCCGCAGGAATAGGGCTCCTGCCGCGGGGCGGAGGCGCTCCCGCCCCGCACACGCACCCCGCGGCGACCGGCGGGCGGGCGGCGTCCCCTCCCCTCGCGCGCCCGGCCGCGGGCCGGCGCGGGGAACCGGCGGCCCGCCGAGGGAAAGGCCCTCCGGGGAAAGACCACCGGGAAAAGCCGGCGGCTCGTTGTCACACCCCTGCGGCACACTCACGCCCATGGACTTCACGATCCGGCCGGTGGACCCCGGCGAGTACGACACCCTCGGGGAGATCACCGCCCAGGCCTATCTCCAGGACGGGCTCCTCGACTTCGGGGAGAGCGACGCCTACCTCCACGAGCTGCGGGACGTGGCCAAGCGGGCGGCAGCCGCCGAGGTGCTGGTGGCCGTGGCGGACGACGACAAGGTGCTCGGTGGTGTGACCTTCGTGCCCGCCGGAGGTCCCCTGGCCGAGATCTCCGGCCCGGGCGAGGCCGAGATACGGATGCTCGCGGTCGCGCACGCGGCCCGCCGCCGGGGTGTCGGCGAGGCGCTCGTACGGGCCTGTCTGGACCGGGCACGGGCCATGGACGGCTGCGTCCGCGTGGTGCTGTCCACCCAGAGCACCATGCGCTCCGCCCACCGGATCCACGAACGTCTGGGCTTCGTCCGCACTCCTGAACGCGACTGGAAGCCCCTGCCGCACATCGACGACATCACTCTGCTCACCTACGCGCTGACGCTGGACTGACACGGCGTCGGACCGACACCGGGCCGGCTCCGGACAGCCTCCGGGCCGGCCGTCACGCCGGCGCCGAGCCGGTGCCGAGCCGGTGCCGGACCAACGCCGCATCGGCATTCTGACACCCACTCAGCACAACATCTGGGGGTGTCTCCCCGTCCCGGCACAACATGTATGCTCATGCTCGCTGTCGCCGCAGGGGAATCCGGTGCGAATCCGGAACTGTCCCGCAACGGTGTATTCGCACGCGTGTGCCCGTATGGCCGTGTACATGCGTGCGTCAGTCCGAGTACCTGCCGACAGTGCACCCGGCCGCCCGGTCCGGGTGCCCCGACGTCCAGGCCTCGTGGGGTGGGCCGGTGGACGCGGCGCCGTGTGCGCTCGTGTGCTGCCCTGCCCTCGACGAGGCCCGTGCCGAGCGAGGGAGATCCCACGTGACCATCGCGTCAGCCGACCCGGCCTCAGCCACGGCCCCGGAGCCCGACAGTCCCGGCGCCGCCCTGCTGCGGACCCTGACCGAGTTGACCGCCGACCTTCCCGACGCCGACGCCGGCCGGGTCGCCGCCGCCGCGCTGCGCGGCCGGTCGGCGCACGCCGACGAGGCCGAGCTGCGGGAGCTGGCCACGGAGGCGGCCGCCGGGCTCATCGCCGAGGACCCCGCCTACTCGCGGCTGGCCGCCCGGCTGCTGACCCTCGGCATCCGTGCCGAGGCCGCCTCCCAGGGCGTCACGTCGTTCACCGGCTCCATCGCCGTCGGCCATCGCGAGGGCCTGATCGCCGACCGGACCGCCGCGTTCGTCCGCGTGCACGGCGAGCGGCTGGACGCCCTGGTCGACCCGGCCGCCGACGACCGCTTCGGCTACTTCGGCCTGCGCACCCTGTACAGCCGCTATCTGCTGCGGCACCCGGTCAGCCGCAAGGTGATCGAGACGCCCCAGTACTTCCTGCTGCGGGTGGCGAGCGGCCTGGCCGAGGACGACAGCGTGCGCTCCCTCGACGAGGTCGCGGCGCTGTACGGGCTGATGAGCCGCCTCGACTACCTGCCCTCCTCCCCCACGCTGTTCAACTCCGGCACCCGGCACCCCCAGATGTCGTCCTGCTATCTGCTGGACTCCCCCAGGGACGAGCTGGACTCGATCTACGAGCGCTACCACCAGGTCGCCCGCCTGTCCAAGCACGCCGGCGGCATCGGCATCGCCTACTCCCGCATCCGCTCGCGCGGTTCGCTGATCCGCGGCACCAACGGGCTCTCGGGCGGCATCGTGCCGTTCCTGAAGACCCTGGACTCCTCGGTGGCCGCC
>NZ_MUME01000155.1 GCF_002155915.1 Streptomyces thermovulgaris
CCGGCACCCACACCGCCGAGCAGGCCGGCCGGCACATCCGCCTGGGCGACGGCCTGGACGCCGACCTCGGCGACACCGGCCGCCTCGGCAACGACCTGAACAACCCCGGCCGAATCGGAGACGACCTGCCTACAGGCCGCCCGGATACGACTCCAGGCGGCACAACAGACCGCATGCCCGGTGGCCACGTGGGCGACCACATGCCTACGAACGAACTGGACAACACCTTCCGCGGCGGCCGCAATGACACGCCGAGCACGGGTGCGAACCATACGGACACGCCGTCCACCGATGGCCCGGGCACAAGCGGCCACCACGAGCCTTCATCCACGGGTGGCACCCACGCCGACGGCCCGAGCACGGGTGGTGGCCACCATGAGCCTCCCTCGACGAGCAGCGCCCACCCAAGCGGTCTGGACGACGCTGTTCCCAGCATGGACGATGCCGCTCGCAACGCGGACGAAGCAGCCAAACACCGCGCGGAATACGAGGCTGCCCGCGAGAAGCCGGCCAGCGAGCGGACGCCCGAGGAAAGGGCAGCGATCACCCGCGAGCACGTTCGGCTGGCCAACGAGGACCCAGTCTGGCGTGCGAAGTACTACGACAAGTGAGGGCCCGGCAAGCGAAACAATGCTGAAGAAATGGTCGACGGTCAGCTCTTGCCGAAGCTCGTCGAGAAGCCGGGTGGCGGCTGGATGGCCGCCGACGACATGCCGTACGCGAACCCGGAGAAGTACCATCTCACCCCCTTGGAGAGGGGCCGGGACACGGTACCCCCGGAGAACCTCAAGCACCTCGATGAGGTTTCAGCCAAGCGCATAGCAGGCATGCAACTGACAAATGCCGAAAAAGCATTCGAGGAAACCCCGAGTGCCGAGACGGCAAAGGCGCTCGCCGATGCGCAGGAGAATTTCAACAAGGTAGTCGGTGAGGGCGTTCCCAACAACAGCAAGCTCGGTGAAATCCTCGGTGAAGAAGCCGCACGTCGGCACATGCTCCTGCAGAAGGAGTTCGAGGGCGCCAGCGAGATCACCGATCTTCCCGAGACAGCCAACGGTTCGAAAAGGTTCGACCAGCTCTGGCGCGATAAGGACGGCAACCTCATCATCGTCGAGGCAAAGGGCCCCAACGCAAAGTTGGAATGGCGCCAAGGAAACGGTGAACGCGATCGCGGCACCATGGTGAAGCAGGGGACAATCGAGTACGTTCGTACGATCCTGGCCGACATGGACGACCGCGCCATCTTCTCCCCGAAAGACGCCAAGTACGCTGAAGAAATCCGAGAGGGCATCGAAAACAAGACCTTGCGGTACGTCCTCGTTCAGGCTGTTGAGAACGACGGTAAGTATGCTGGCGCCGAGCTCAAATACTTCAAGATCTTCTAAGGAGAAGAGCGTTGGTCGCAATCATCCCCCGCCCCCCCTTGCCCACAGCGAACGCGGAAGAAGGCCTCGCCGTGCTCCAGGGGAACGCGCAGAAGCTGATCAACGGTCTGGAAGAACGCTCCACCAGGCTGGGCGACGCTCAGAGCCTTACGCTCACCCTGGCCAAGTCCCGCTGCCTGTTGGACCCGCGGGCATCGCTCTTCCCCACCTGGGACGCCTGGGTCACCGCGATGCAGGTCAGTTCCGCCGTGTTCGCCGCCGCGACCACGACCGAGGACCATGTGCAGTGCCGCATCGCGCACAAGGACCGCACGCTTCAGGCCACCGGTCCGCAGTGGTATGTGACCCCGGGCAGCTGGATCACCGCCTTCTACCTGGCCGTGGTGTGCCGGGAACGGGACAGGATCACCGCCCTGTGCCATGTGCCCATCTCCCTGCTGCGGGAGAACGGCTCACGCTCCGACGCATACCACTACGCCTGGGTCGACACCCTCCAGACCTACTGGCTCGGAGGCCAGGATCTCGGCTCGAAGCTGGTGGCCGCGGTCGACGGCACCGACCCGGCGGTCGCCACTGACCCGGAGACGGCGGGAAAACTGCTGTACCCGCCGATGGAGATGTTCCACCGCTTCATCCGCAAGGACCACGACGGCTTCAACCGGGCACTCGCCAACGCCCTTCAGTGGCACAAGGAGTACTGGACCGAGGAAAGCCGGGCCTTCCAGGCCTCGGGTCTCGTCGCTCTCGCTCCGCTCGCCATCGCCTGCTTCGCCCACGACGCGGGCTTCCCCATCGAGGTCGAGTCCGAGTACCTGCCCGCCACCCTCCTCGGACGCAACTGGTGCGGAGAATTCCCCACATGAGATAAGTACGCGTGAGTGCCACCATTCCGCGCCATGGTTCTCCCGGCTCCGACGACGGGGGCTGTGTCGCAGACCTGGGCGAGGATCTGTTGGAGGATGTGCGGCGGCTCGAGTGGTCTCCCAGTCCGATCGACATGGCGCTCGGCACCACGCTGCCGCATCTTCAGGCCCGCTGCGCCGTCGCCCCGCAGGCCGCACGGCTGGAGACCTGGGAAGCATCGGTGACCGGTTCCTCCTGTCAATCGTCAAAGGTGCGCAGCGGGCCGCCGTGGGACCCCGCCGCGGCGGTCGGTGGCGGAGCCGCTGTCGTTGTCAGTGGCGCCTCGCACAATGAGCCGCATGGTTCAGACGTTTCCGCTGACTCTGCCGGGCACCTTGGTGGACACCCACCGCATAGACCTCACCAGGCTCTACTCCCAGGGGTGGGGCGTGGAAGCCGACGATGTCGTGGCCGCCCCCAACGGGGACGTGTACGCGCTGTACCGCGTGCACCGGCACACCTGGGAGGTCTCCGAGGACGAGCAGGATCCGGCGCGGGCCAACTTCGGGTACCGGATCATCACCCGGTACTCCGCGGACGGAGAGGTGCTGGCGAGCGCCCTGTGCTGCCCCTCCTACGGGGACAAGACCGCCTCGGCCGTGGCCAACGGCAGCGACATCAACCTGTGCGTGCTGCCGGACGGCACCCTCGCCGTCAGTGCCCGCCCGGACCGCACCACCCTGATCGCGCCGGATCTGAGCCGGGTGCTCGCCACGTACGACTCGAACGACCACCGTCCCTTCGAGGAGTTCACACCGGGCAACGGCTTCGCCGGGTCGATCGGTGTCACGCCCTCCGGGCGTCTGCTGTGCTCCGTTTCCGAGTACGGGGTCTGGGGCTACGGCAGTTCCCTCGCCAACATCGTCGGCTTCACCGACGGTGCTCTAACCCCCGGCAGCCGGCCCGTGATCGAGGCGATCGCCTCGCTCGATCCCGAGCCCGCCCATCAGAGTGACGACGATCTGAAGTCCCACGTCCACCACCAGGGCAGGCCGGTCGGCCGGGACCACCGCCCCCGGCCCGCGCTGACCGAACCGGTCGCCGACGAGGACCGTCTGTCGCGGTGGCGCGACTCACGGCTCGGACGGCCCGTGCCCCTGGCCGACGACCTGTTCGTCGTTCCCGTCTTCGCCAAGATCTTCCGTTCGGGCAACCGGGGCCGGCCGTTCCTGTTCGCCCTCGTCGACGACCAGGGCGAGATGACCGGACGCCTGCAGGGCCTGGACGCGTACCACGACAGCCCCTTCACCGGCTTCTGCTTCACCCTCGCCTCCGACCCCCGCCGCGGCCGGGTCTTCCACCTCAACCGCTACGGTCTCTACGCCTGGAACAAGGCCGGTGTGCTGCGTGCCAGGCTGGACACCGCGGCCAAGCCGTTCAAACCACTGGTCCACTTCACCCTCACCGCCTGCTCGCCCGAGGGCGACCTGCTGCTGGTCCACCGCAAGCAGCACCTGGTCCTGCGCGTGCCCGCTCCCGACGACCTCTCCGGCCTCGCGGCGGCCGTGGAGAACGCCCTGCGCGCCTACGCCAGGCAGCGCACGGCCCTCAAGAAGGCCTGGGCGCCCGTCAACTGGCACTGGGTCGACACCTCGGCCCCGGTGCACCGCCTCTAGAACAGCTCCGGCATCTAGAACAGCTCCAGCATCGCCTCGGCCGGGTCCATGAGGGTGCTGCCGCTGTCCGGGAGCGGCAGCTCGAACCACACCGTCTTGCCGTGCGGGGTCCGGCGGGAGCCCCAGGCCGCGCTGAGGAGGCCGACGAGCTGGAGGCCGCGGCCGCCCTCGTCGGTGTCGCGGGCACGGCGGCGGCGCGGCTGGACGAGGCCGGCGTCCCAGACCTCGCAGACCAGCGTGCGGTCGAGCAGGAGGCGGAGTCTGATCTCTCCCTCGCCGTAGCGCAGGGCGTTGGTGACCAGTTCGCTGACGAGGAGTTCGGTGGTGTCGGTCAGCTGCTCGAGGTCCCAGGCGGCCAGCTGGGCGCGGGCGTACTCACGGGCGTGGCCGACGCTGCGGGGCTCGCGCGGCAGGACCCAGTCGCCGACGGCCTCGGCGGGCAGGCCCTGGACGCGGGCCATCAGCAGCGCGATGTCGTCCTCGCGGTGGTGGGAGCCGAGGGTGTTCAGGACGTGGTCGCACACGTCCTCCAGCGGGCGGGCCGGGTCGGTGAGGGCACCGACGAAGGCCTGCAGGCCCTCGTCCAGGGGGTGGTCGCGGGATTCGACCAGGCCGTCCGTGTAGAGGGCGAGGAGGGAACCCTCGGGGAGTTCCACCTCCACCTCCTCGAAGGGCTCTCCGCCCACGCCGAGCGGCATCCCGGGCGGGACCTCCAGCATCCGGGCGGACTCGCCGGGCTGCACGAGGACCGGAGGCAGATGGCCCGCGTTGGCGAAGGTGCAGCGGCGCGTCACCGCGTCGTAGACCGCGTAGATGCAGGTCGCCAGGTACACCTCGGAGGGTTCGGCCTCGCGGGGGCGGCGGGCGGCGCGGGTGGCCTGCCGGACGCCGCCGGGGGCGCCGAGACCGCGCGCGATCTCGTCCAGATGGGTGAGGACATCGGCCGGTTCCAGGTCCAGCAGGGCCAGGGTGCGTACCGCTGTGCGGAGTTCGCCCATGGCCACCGCCGCGCGCAGACCGCGGCCCATGACGTCGCCGACGACCAACGCGGTGCGGTGGCCGGGGAGTTCGATGACGTCGAACCAGTCGCCGCCGACCTCGCCGGCCCGGCCTCCGGACGCGCTGCCGGGCAGGTAGCGGCAGGCGATGTCGAGGCCGGCGGCCTCGGGGTCGCCGGGCGGGAGCAGGGAGCGCTGGAGTATCAGCGCGCGTTCGTGCTCGCGCCGGTACAGGCGGGCGTTGTCGATGTTCACGGCGGCGCGTGCGGCGAGTTCCACGGCGAGGTCGCGGTCGCGGTCGCCGAACGGCTCGCTGCCCTTGGCCCGGGCGAACTGCACGAGCCCCACGACGGTGTCCTGGGCGACCATCGGAACGGCCAGGGTGGACTGCACCAGGTCGCCCTCCTCGCCGGGCACGGTGACCGGGCGGGCGGTGCGCAGGGCGTCCGCGCAGGGCGAGTTGAAGGGGTAGCGGTGGACGGAGCCGAGTTCGACAGGGGCGCCGGTGCCGGTGAGCGGCGCGTCGGAGACGGCGCTGGCGAAGGCGACGCGGCGCAGTTCGGCGCTGCCGTCGGCGAGTCCGGGCGCGGTCTCGTCGCCGGCCAGCAGGCCCTGGTAGAGGTCGACGGTGGCCAGGTCGCAGAAGCCGGGGACCACGACGTCGAGGAGCTGGCGCGCGGTGGTCTCCAGGTCGAGGGAGTTGCCGATGCGGGCGCCGGCGTCGTTGAGAAGGGCGAGATTGCGTCGTGCGGCGGCGGCCTCGCGGGCGGCGGCACGGCGGGCGGTGATGTCGGTGCCGAGCCAGGCGATGCCGATGGGGCGTCCGCTTCCGCTGTGGACGCGGTAGAGGTTGACGGACCAGTGGCGGCGTTCGTCCGAGCCGGGCACGAAACCGGTGACGTGCAGGTCGGTGACGGCCTCGCCGCTGTCCAGCACCCGGCGCAGGGTGGCGGCGACCCGCTCGGCCTCGCCGCGCGGCAGGTAGTCGTGGACGCCCTTGCCGCGGTGGTCGTCCGGGGTGCCGCCGAAGATGGACGCGAACCGCTCGTTGGCCCGGCGGACCTTCAGATCGGTGTCGATGAGCAGGAATCCGAAGGGGGACTGACCGAAAATCGCCTGCGAGGCGGCGAGGTCGGTCTCGATACGCCGTAGGGTGCGGACGTCGACCACGATGCACACGGCGGCTCTCTCGCCCTCGGCGGTCCGGGTGGGCATCACATAGATCTCGGCGAGTCCGTCCTCGCCGCGCCGGCCGGTTCCGTCGTCCGGGACCCGGAAGGGGACCACTCCGGTCCACTCCCGTCCGTCGAGGATCTCGGCCATCTTGCGCCGGCTCCGCTCGCGCAGGTCGGCGTCGACGAAGGCCTCGATGGGATCCAGTCCGACGGCGCGTTCGGCGGGGATGCCGAACAGCTGCTCGGCGCGCAGGCTCCACTGGTCGACCAGGCCGTCGGGACCGATGGAGAAGGAGGCCGCCTTGATGTAGTCGTACATCGAGCCGGGCGGGCTGCTCTGCCACATCGCGTCCGCGGGCGGCGCGCCGTCGGCCGAGTCGCCGCCCACGGATGCCGTCCTTGCGCCGTCCGACGGGTCCTCGGACTCCGTGGCCTTCGCTGGTATCTCGCTCACGCGAACCGTCCCCTCCAGCTCACCGCGTCCGGCACCGGTCACCGGGGGCGGCTGCCCGCAGTATCCTGCACTACGGCGCCGCGCAACACGGTGTTCACGATCACAGGGCCGTCCCGATGCTTTTCGGTCTGGTCCGTGACAACACCAAACAGTCTCCTAACCAGGCAAGACCCTGCCGAATCCCACTCGCGCACAACTGTCATCGGCCACCTGCGTCCGCCCGGGGGGCGTCCTCGGGCACACCGGCGGCGGCGTGCGTGCGTGAAGGTCGCGGGACTGTCCGGCTCACCGCGGCACTGCGAGTTCGAACCAGACCGTTTTGCCGTCCTTGCCGGGCCGGGTACCCCAGCGGCGGGAGACGGAGGCCACCAGTTGCAGGCCGCGTCCGCCCTCCTCGTCGCAGCGGGCCGGACGCTCGTGGGGCGGCTCGGGCAACGGGTCGGAGACCTCGACGAGCAGCACCTTCGGCAGGCCCTCGGGACGCAGCAGCCGGACGCCGATGGGGCCGGCGGCATGCTGCAGGGAATTGGTGACCAGTTCACTCACCAGCAGGGCCGCGGTGTCGCCGAGCGAGGCGAGATTCCAGCCGCGCAACTGGCCGCGGACGGCGGCACGGGCGTCGTGCACCGCGCCGGGATCCGCGGGGAAGGTCCACTCGGCGCAGTGCCCGTCGGTCTTGATCACGCCGATCACTTCCCAGGTCGGCACACCCGCTCACGGTCGTACGGACTCGAGGGGCGAGTACCCATGTCCGGGGGTCGGTATCCTCCGCGCCGTCTCCGGCATCCCGCGCCTCCTGCGGCACGCGGGTTCCGACGGCCCGCCCGGGCTGCTCCTCACGCGCGGGAGCCGGCGGCGAGACGGGCGAGGACCTGCCGCACGGCGGGCACGTCCTGCTCCAGCCAGGGAACGGTCCAGATCTCGTCCGGCGCGAGCCAGCGCAGCTCGTCGTGGTCCTGCAGCGGCTCGGGCCCGGCGGATCCCGCGCACAGCCGTGCCGTCCACACCCGCAGCTCGTACGGCGCCCTCAGCGGCCAGCTGCCCGGGATCCGCTCGACGGCCTCGGCCTCGACGCCCAGCTCCTCGCGCAGCTCGCGCACCAGGGCGTCCTCGGGGCGCTCGCCCGGTTCCACCTTGCCGCCGGGCAGCTCCCAGCGTCCGGCCAGCTCGGGGGGCGCGCTGCGGCGGGCGGCGAGCAGACGGCCGCCGTCGAGAAGGGCGGCGCCCACCACCACGATCGGTTCGGTCATGCGCCGGAGCCTACGGGAGCGGGAGCGGGAGCGGCGAAGGGGTCAGTCGTCCTCGTCCTCGCCGTCGCCGTTCCGGTCGATGCGCTCGACCCAGTACAGCTGGGTGTCCGGGCCGTCGAGGCTGTCCGCGATCTTCTGGGCTTCGGCGCGGGTGGCGTAGCGGCCCACGCTGTACCGGTTGCCGTTGTCGTCCTGCCGGACGACGTGCCAGGGAAGGGTGATCATGCTGTCGTTCATCGCGTCCCGCTTCTCCTTCCCGCCCCTGCGCGCCCGGCCTCCTGACCTTGCCGTGCCCCGCCCGTCGAGGAAACCTCACTGTGCATATGCCCGAGCCTACGCCCAACCTTCACGCAGCGAATACGGGTTTTTACGAAGAGGTAAGGGCTGTCCCGTAACTGCTGGTCGCAGGTGAGATGATCATGGTGTGGCTGGTGTGATCACGGCT
>NZ_MUME01000156.1 GCF_002155915.1 Streptomyces thermovulgaris
CCGTGAGCTCCACCCGCGCGGTGCCGGTGTCGGACCGGACCGGCACCGCGCGGGTGGAGCTCACGGACGGCGACCTCGACGCCTACCGGGCGGAGCATCCGCTGGCTCCCGTGATGCCGCTGTTCCGGGAGCTGCTGGGCTCGTTCGCCGCCGACGGGGAGCACCTGCTCGCGGTGTGCGACGCGCACGGCAGGCTGCTGTGGGTGGAGGGCCATCCGGCGACACGGCGAAGGGCCGCCCGGATGAACTTCGTGCCCGGGGCGCGCTGGGCGGAGTCCGCGGTCGGGACGAACGCACCGGGCACCGCGGTCGCCGTCGGCCGGGCGGTGCAGGTGTTCGCGGCCGAGCACTTCGTCCGGCGCGTCCATCCCTGGACCTGTGCGGCGGCCCCGGTGCACGATCCGCGCACCGGGCAGGTGCTCGGCGCCGTGGACATCACCGGCGGGGACGGGCTGGCGCACCCGCACAGCCTCGGTCTGGTGCAGGCGGTGGCGCGGGCCGCCGAGTCCCAGCTGGCGCTGCTCGGCCCGCGCGAAGCCGCCGCCGGCACGCCCGAACTGGCCGCACTGGGCCGTGACGAGGCACTGTTCACGGTGGGCGGCCGCCGTCTGCGGCTGAGCCGTCGGCACAGCGAGATCATGGTGCTGCTGGCCCGTCACCCGGAGGGCCTGACCGGGGACGAGCTGCTGTGCGCGCTGTACGAGGACGAGTCGGTCACCCCGGTGACGCTGCGGGCCGAACTGGCCCGGCTGCGCCGGGTGCTCGGTCCGGGTCTGCTCGCCTCGCGCCCGTACCGGCTCACCGTTCCGGTGGGGTCGGACGTGGCGGTGGTGGAACGGCGGCTGGAGACGGGGGCGGTCGCGGCGGCCGCGTCCGCCTACGCCGGCCCGCTGCTGCCCGCCTCGCAGGCCCCGGCGGTGGTGCGGCTGCGGCAGCGCCTCGCCGACGGGCTGCGCAGGGCGCTGATCGTCCGCCGCGACCCCGACCTGCTGGCCGACTGGGCGCACGCGCCGTGGGGCGAGGACGACCTGGAGGTGTGGCGGGCCCTCGCCGCCGTACGGCCGAGCACGGCGGTCCGGGCCCGGCTCGCCGCGCTCGAGGCGGAACTGGCGGCCCCGTACGTCCCGGTCAGGGACCCCGCCGGCAGCCCGTCGGCCCGCGCCCCCGTGCACGCCCGTCGCGCAACGTCGTTGCAACGTCGGCGTCCCTAGCCTCGCGCCGAGAGCTGCCCAACGGCGGGCAGCGCTGCTGAGGGAGGCAACCAGGATGACCCGTTACGCGGCGCCCGGCACCGAGGGCGCGATCGTCTCCTACCAGGCGCGCTACGACCACTTCATCGGCGGCGAGTACGTGCCGCCGGCCCGCGGACAGTACTTCGAGAACCCCTCGCCGGTGAACGGGCAGCCGTTCACGGAGGTGGCACGCGGCACCGCGGAGGACGTCGAGCGGGCGCTGGACGCGGCGCACGCGGCCGCCCCGGGCTGGGGCCGGACCCCGGTGGGCGAACGCTCCGGCATCCTGCTGAGGATCGCCGACCGCATGGAGGAGCATCTCGAGTCCCTGGCGGTCGCCGAGAGCTGGGAGAACGGCAAGCCGGTCCGCGAGACGCTGGCCGCCGACATCCCGCTGGCCATCGACCACTTCCGCTACTTCGCGGGGGCGATCCGGGCCCAGGAGGGCTCGCTCGGCGAGATCGACGACGACACCGTCGCCTACCACTTCCGCGAGCCGCTCGGCGTGGTCGCCCAGATCATTCCGTGGAACTTCCCGCTTCTGATGGCGGCCTGGAAGCTGGCGCCCGCACTGGCCGCGGGCAACGCGGTCGTCCTCAAGCCGGCCGAGCAGACCCCGGCCTCCATCCACTACTGGCTGAGCCTGGTCGCCGACCTGCTGCCGCCCGGTGTGGTGAACGTCGTCAACGGCTTCGGCGTGGAGGCGGGCAAGCCGCTCGCCTCCAGCCCGCGGGTGGCGAAGGTCGCGTTCACCGGCGAGACCACGACAGGGCGGCTGATCATGCAGTACGCCTCGGAGAACATCAAGCCGGTCACGCTGGAGCTCGGCGGCAAGTCGCCGAACATCTTCTTCGACGACGTCTCGGCGGCGCACGACGACTTCCGCGACAAGGCCCTCGAGGGCTTCACGATGTTCGCGCTCAACCAGGGCGAGGTGTGCACCTGCCCGTCCCGGGCGCTGATCCAGCGCGGTCACTACGACGAGTTCCTCGAGGAAGCCGTCGCCCGCACCGAGCGCATCAGGCCCGGCCACCCCCTGGACACCGAGACGATGATCGGCGCCCAGGCCTCCAACGACCAGCTGGAGAAGATCCTCTCCTACCTGGACATCGGCCGGCAGGAGGGCGCACGGATCCTGACCGGTGGTGAACGCATCGAGTACGACGGCGAGTTGAAGGGAGGCTATTACGTCCAGCCGACCATCTTCGAGGGCAGCAACCGGATGCGGATCTTCCAGGAGGAGATCTTCGGCCCGGTCGTCTCGGTGACGTCCTTCGACGACTTCGACGACGCCATCAAGATCGCCAACGACACGCTGTACGGCCTCGGCGCCGGCGTGTGGACCCGGGACATCAACACCGCCTACCGCGCCGGCCGCGCGATCCAGGCGGGCCGCGTCTGGACGAACTGCTACCACGCCTACCCCGCGCACAGCGCCTTCGGCGGCTACAAGCAGTCCGGCATCGGCCGCGAGACCCACAAGATGATGCTGGACCACTACCAGCAGACGAAGAACCTCCTGGTGTCGTACTCGCCGAAGAAGCTCGGCTTCTTCTAGTCCTTCCGGGCCCGAAGACTTCTTCCGGCGCCTTCTTCCCGCACAAGAACTCCTTCCCGCGCAGAGCACTTCCTCCAATCCTCCAGCGCAGAGCACTTCCTCCAGCGCGGAGCAACGGGCGCCCGACCGGGAGAACATCCGGCGGGCGCCCTTCCGCGCGCACGTCCGGGGAGCGAACCGGCCGGACCGGGCCGGCGGGCGGCAGAAGCCCGGTCTCGTCCTCCGGCTCCGGTGTTTCGAGGACCGGCGTTTCGGCCAACTCCTGCCGCTCGCCGGCGGCCTGGGCATGGGGGGTCTCCCGGCCGGTCCCTTGCCGCACAAGGGGTCCGGTACGTCCGAAATCCAGCGTGTTCGATTCCCGTGCCGCGTCGTTGTGCCGGGCAGGACCGCGCCACCCGGGTGCGGCACCGGTTCCGAGGAGGGATGCGGGTGACCGTGACCGACGCCTCGGCCAGGGACGCGAAGACGCCTCCCCCTCCTCCCCCGGCCACCATCGGCTTCGCGGGCAAGTACGGCAAGAACCCCCTGGCGGAGGCGAGTTCCACCGCCGTGTGCCGCCGTCCGCCCTCCGTGCTCGCACACACCGCGCGCATGGCCTGGGCCGTCGACAGGACCGGCGTCGTCCCGCTCCTGGGCTGCCGGCTCCCGACCGGCGCCATGGCCGCCGTCGTCCTGACGTTCACCGCGCGGGCCATGCCCCATCTCCTCGGCACGGGCACCGTCTCCGAACGCCTGCACGGCGCCCTGCCCGCCCTGGCCGTGGTGACGGCCGCCGCCGGCCTCGGCCGGATCGGCAGCGCCCTGTCCGGCCGGGTCGACCGGCGCACCCTCGCCGCCGCACCGCGGACACTGCGCATCGCCCTGGCGGCCGGCGCCCTGGGCGGGGTGTTCCTGCTGGGCAGCTGGGCCGCTCTCGCCTGGCCGGCCGCCACCGGCCGCGTCGCCCTCCCCGTCGCCGCCACCGCGGTGGTCGCCGTGCAGACCACTCTGGCCGCCCTCAGCCGGTTCGCCGTCCATGGCGCGGCCCTGTTCCACACCTCGCTCCACCTCGCCGGCATGCGGCCCTTCCTCGACATGGCCGCCGAACGCGCCCCCAGGCGCGGCCGGTCGGTCGTCCCCGAACGGGTGGAGAAGATCCGGCTCGACGAGGTCGTCCACCGCTACCCGGCAAGGACGCGCCCGCCGCGGACGGCGTCTCCCTCACACTGCGCCGCGGCGAGATCCTGGCCCTTGCCGGCGAAAGCGGCTCGGGCAGGTCCACCCTGGTCGAGCTCATCACCGGCATCCTCCTGGCCGACAAGGGCCGCGTGCTGTGGAACGGCGTCGATCTCGCCCACGCCGATCCCGACTCCGTGTGGCGGCGCACCGCCCTCGTCCCGCAGAACTTCGCCTGCCGGCCGTTGCGCGTCCGCGAGAACATCACCCCGGGCCGGCCCCGGACCCGCGACGACGCCCCGGTGTGGGAGGCGGTCGACGCCGTCGGCATGCGCGAGGCGGTCGAGAGGCCGCCGCAGCGGCTCGACACCCTCCTCGCCGGGGAACTGTGGGGCGGAGTCGAGCCGTCCGGCGGTCAGTGGCAGCGGCTCGCCTGCGCACGCGCGCTCCACCGGCGGACCCCGCTGCCGGTCCTGGACGAACCGACCTCGCAGACGGCTCCCCGGGGCGAGCACCAGATCTTCGGAAGGATCAAGGCCATCGCCGGTGAACGTGTCACGATCATCGTCACGCACCGCCTGGAGAACACCAAGGTCGCCGACCGCATCGTGGTCATGGACCGGGGCCGCGTCGCCGAACAGGGCCGCTGCGAGGTCCTCGTCCACGCCGGGGGCGTGTTCGCCGGCCTGCTGCGCCTGTCCCAGGAACGCTGAGCGCCGCCGGGCATGCACTCCCCCGCCGGCCGCGGTGCGCGCCGGTGTGCGCACCCCGGCCCGCCGCCGTCATGCCCCACGCCCTCGAGTCCGGCCCCAGGAACCGCCTGGAGAAACGGAGCACTTGTGAGCACTCGCCCGACGGACGACCGAAGCTGGACCCTCTACGGCCAACGGCAGCTCGAGCGCGGTCATGTCCCGCCCGTGCCGGACCGCATCGACTGGGGTTTCCGGCCCGGGACCGGACCGGGCACCGAGATCCTCGGTCCTCTCGCCGGCAAGCGCGTGCTCGACGTCGGATCCGGTCCCGGACATCATGCCGTCCACCTGGCCCGCGCGCACGGCGCCCTCGTGGACGCCGTCGACCTGTCCCCCACCCAGCATCAGCGGGCCCTGAACGCCTACGGCACCGAACCGGGAGTCCGCTTCCTGTGCGCGGACGCCGCCGGCCATCTGCGGCGCGCCGAACCCTACGAAGCCGCTTACGCCGTCCGCTCCTTCGCCTGCATCGATCCGCGTCATCTCCTGCCGGCCCTGCGCGACGGTCTGGTGGACGGTGCGCCTCTCGTCTTCTCCGCACTGCACACCAACGGGGAGGGCCGAGGACCGTCCTCTTCCGTGACACCGCGTCAGGAGTTCATCCGGCTCCGCGACGAGGCCCCCATCCCCACCCGGATGTGGGTTCTCACCCCGCGTCTGTGGGAGAAGCTGCTCACCGACCACGGGTTCACCGTCGAGGCGGTGGAGCTGCTGCGCGCGCCCGGGGCCGACAGTCCCGCGGTGGTCCAGCTCGTCCGGGCCCGGCGCGGGCCGCACCGCCGTCCGCCCCGCGTCTCCAGCCGTCCCCGTACGCGTCGGCCGCCCGTTCCGCACGCGGCTGTCGGCGTCGGTGCCGTCGTGCTGGGCGAGCAGGGGCTGCTTCTCGGCCGTCACCGCCACAGCACCTGGGAGCTTCCGGGCGGTGCCGTCGAGCCCGGCGAGTCGTTCGAGGGGGCCGTCGTGCGCGAACTCGCCGAGGAGACGGGGCTCCGCGCCGATCGCGAGGGCATCACCCTCCTCGGCACGCTGGTCGACCACGTGGACGGCGTACTGCGCGTCACCGTGGGCGCCGTCGTCACCGCCTGGGAGGGCGAGCCGGCCGATCAGCCCGGCGAGAGCGTGGGCGGGTGGCGGTGGCACCGCCTGGACGCCCTGCCGCAGGGGCTGTTCGTCTGCTCCGCCCAGATCCTCGCCGTCTGGCGCCCGGATCTCCCCGTCGACCATCCTCCCGCACACTTCACCCCGTTCCGCTCCCGGTCCGGAACGGGAGCGCCGGGTCCGGTGGGCGACCGGGGCGCCGCGGCCGGACCGCCGGACCGGTGATGCCCCGCCGGCCGGCGGCCGTGGAGCCCGCCGCCACGGGCGTGCCCCCGCACCCGTACGGCTGCACGGCCCTCCCCTGACGCGCCGCGGTCCCCCGCCGTCGCCCGCCGTCATCCGTGACCGGTCCGGCCCACCGCACAGG
>NZ_MUME01000157.1 GCF_002155915.1 Streptomyces thermovulgaris
ACGCCAGGCGTGAGCCGCGGGGAACCCGCGGCTCACGCCTGGCGTTGACCCGTACGTAAGGATCCACTGGAGGCGACACCACGCCACCGGTGGCGTGGAGCAACAGCAAGCGAAGGTTCCCCTGCCGCACCGCTTGGAGGGCGTACCGTGCACCGCCGGCACAACGGGCTCAGGACCGCAGTCCTCCTCGGGGGACTGTCCGCGCTCATCATCGTCATCGGCAGCTTCTTCGGCCGTACCGGGCTGATCATCGCGGTCCTCGTCGCCGTCGGCACCAACGCGTACGCGTACTGGAACAGCGACAAGCTGGCCCTGCGCGCCATGCGCGCCCGCCCGGTCAGCGAGTTCGAGGCCCCGGCGCTCTACCACATGGTCCGCGAGCTCTCCAACCAGGCCCGCCAGCCGATGCCCCGCCTGTACATCTCCCCGACGGAGGCACCCAACGCCTTCGCGACCGGCCGCAACCCGCGCAACGCGGCCGTGTGCTGCACGGAAGGCATCCTGCGCATCCTGGACCAGCGTGAGCTGCGCGGCGTCATCGGCCACGAGCTCAGCCACGTCTACAACCGCGACATCCTCATCTCCTCCGTCGCCGGTGCGCTCGCCTCCGTGATCATGTTCCTGGTCAACTTCGCCTGGCTGATCCCGGTCGGCCGCTCCCACGACGACGAGGGGCCCGGCCCGCTCGGCATGCTCCTGATCATGATCCTCGGCCCGCTCGCGGCCACCGTCATCCAGCTGGCCGTCAGCCGCTCCAGGGAGTACGAGGCCGACGCCTCCGGCGCCCGGCTCACCGGCGACCCCCTCGCCCTGGCCAGCGCCCTGCGCAAGCTGGAGGCGGGCACCCGGCAGCTTCCGCTGCCCCCCGAGCCGCGGATCGAGACCGCGAGCCACATGATGATCGCCAACCCCTTCCGTCCGGGACAGGGGCTGTCGAAGCTGTTCTCCACACACCCGCCGATGGCGGAACGCATCGCCCGGCTCGAGCAGATGGCAGGTCACTACCGGTGAAGACACTCCTCAACGTCATCTGGCTGATCCTCAGCGGCCTCTGGCTCTTCCTCGGCTACCTGCTCGCGGGCGTGCTGCTGTGCATCACCGTGATCGGCATCCCGTTCGGCATCGCGGCGTTCCGCATCGGCGTCTACGCCCTGTGGCCCTTCGGGTACACCACGGTCGAGCGCCGCGACGCGGGCGCCCCCTCCTGCGTCGGCAATGTGCTGTGGCTGATCCTCGCGGGCTGGTGGCTGGCCCTCGCCCACATCACCACCGGCATCGCGCTGTGCGTCACGATCATCGGCATCCCGTTCGGCATCGCCAACTTCAAGCTGATCCCGGTCTCCCTGTTCCCGCTGGGCCGCGAGATCGTCCCCACGGACCGGCCGTTCGCGGCACGCTGACGGACGGGGCCGGCTCCTTGAAGCCCTACCGTGCCGCCGTCCGCCGCCGCACGCCGTACACGGCCGTGCCCGCGGCCAGCACACCGGCACCCGCGGCCACCGAGACCCAGGGCAGCGCGAACGCCAGCGCCGCGCACCCGACGAGCCCCGCCGCCGGGACCACGCGCCGGGCGGGAGAGGCGTCCAGGGTCCAGGCGGAGGCATTGGCGACGGCGTAGTACACCAGGACGCCGAAGGAGGAGAACCCGATCGCGCTCCGGACGTCCACCGTGGCGGCCAGGACCGCGACCACCGCACCCACGGCGAGCTCCGCCCGGTGCGGCACCCGGAAACGGGGGTGCACGGCGGCCAGCACACCGGGCAGATGCCGGTCCCGCGCCATGGCCAGCACGGTCCGCGAGACCCCCAGGAGCAGGGCGAGCAGCGACCCCAGCGCGGCCACGGCGGCCCCGGCCCGCACCACCGGCACCAGTGCGGGCACACCGGCCGCCCGCACCGCGTCGGCCAGCGGCGCCCCCGCCTGCCCGAGCCCCACCGGCCCCAGCACGGAGAGAACGGCCACCGCCACGCACGCGTACACGGCCAGCACGATGCCCAGGGCGAGCATGATCGCCCGGGGGATGGTGCGCGCCGGGTCCCGCACCTCCTCCCCGAGGGTCGCGATCCGTGCGTACCCGGCGAACGCGAAGAACAGCAGCCCGGCCGCCTGGAGCACACCGCCGGCGCCCGCCGGGCCGCCGCCGGCGGCCCGTTCCACGGCGGACGCACCGGACCCCAGACACACGACGACCACAGAGGCGAGGACGGCCGTCACCACCGCCACGATCACCCGCGTCAGCAGGGCCGACTTCCGGATGCCGCCGTAGTTCACCGCGGTCAGCGCCACCACGGCCGCCACCGCCACCGCATGCGCCTGCGCCGGCCAGAGGTACGCGCCCACGGTGAGCGCCATCGCCGCACAGGAGGCCGTCTTGCCGACGACGAACGCCCAGCCCGCCAGGTGTCCCCAGAACATGCCGAGCCGCTCGCGCCCGTACACATACGTGCCGCCCGACGCCGGATACCGGGCGGCCAGGCGCGCCGACGAAAGGGCGTTGCAGCAGGCCACCACGGCGGCGACCGCGAGCCCGGCAAGCAGCCCGGAACCGGCCGCGCGTGCCGCCGGCCCCGGGGCGGCGAAGATCCCGGCCCCGATCATCGAGCCGAGCCCCACCACCACGGAGTCCCGCACCCCCAGGGTGCGCCGCAGCCCGGACGCGGAGGCGGCGGGTGAGCGGTTCATGGTCCGACTCTACGGAGCCGCGCAACCGCAGGACGCCGCCCGGGCGTCTTCCTCTCCACCACGGTCGGAACGCCGGGTGAACACACATGTGGTAAGCACGATCGCAAGACGTGACGAGTACGACGGGCAGGTTCGGAGCATGAGCATCATCAGCTGGATCGTCCTGGGGCTGCTGGCCGGGGCCATCGCGAAGTTCCTGCTGCCGGGCCGCGACCCGGGCGGCCTCATCGGTACGACCCTCATCGGCATCGCCGGTGCGTTCATCGGCGGCTGGATCTCCGCCCGCTGGCTGGACCGCCCGATCACCAAGGACTTCTACGACGGCGCCACCTGGGCCGCGGCGATCGGCGGCTCGCTCGTCCTGCTGATCGCCTACCGCATCCTGTTCGGCAACTCCCGCGACTGAGCGCCCCGCCGGGCGCGGCCCGGACGGAGAACAGACGCAGGAAGGGGTGGCACCGGTGCGGTGCCACCCCTTCTCATGCCGTTCCCGTGATGCCCGCGCTGCCGTGTGCGGCGTGCCGTCCCGCCGGTGGTGCGTTCCTACCGGTAGTTCACGAACTGCAGCGCGAAGTCGAAGTCCTGCTTCTTGAGCAGGGCGATCACGGCCTGCAGGTCGTCACGGCTCTTGGAGCTGACCCGCAGCTCGTCGCCCTGGATCTGGGTCTTCACACCCTTGGGGCCCTGGTCGCGGATGAGCTTGGCCACCTTCTTCGCGTTCTCCGGGGAGATGCCCTGCTTGATCGACGCGAAGATCTTGTACTCCTTGCCGGACAGCTGAGGCTCGCCCGCGTCCAGAGCCTTCAGTGAGACACCGCGCTTGATCAGCTTGGACTGGAAGACATCGAGGACTGCCTTCACCCGGTCCTCGGAGTTCGCCTGCATGAGGATCTTGTCACCGGACCACGAGATCGAGGCACCCACGCCCTTGAAGTCGTAGCGCTGCGAGATCTCCTTGGCGGCCTGGTTGAGGGCGTTGTCGACCTCCTGCCGCTCGACCTTCGAGACGATGTCGAAACTGGAGTCGGCCATGTCCTGTGGCTCCTTGTATCAGGGTGCGTGTCGGATGCGTGTCGGCGGGCGCGGGGAGGCCGCCGGGCCCGCCTCCAGACCGCGGGCCGCATCCGGACCAGCCTAGTCATCCCCCCATCCCACGGCGTTGATCAATGGGGTGGCGAAGCACCCCTCTGCATCGGGTATTGTTTACGTCGTCGCCAGGGAGCACCGCCGAAAGGCGGTTCGACCCGGCACGCTACTTGGCGGTGTGCCCGAGTGGCCAAAGGGAGCAGACTGTAAATCTGCCGGCTCAGCCTTCCTAGGTTCGAATCCTAGCGCCGCCACACGAGCGACCGGGGCCCGGTGACCTGCGAGAGCAGCAGGTCACCGGGCCTTAGTCGTGTAGCTGAGAGAGCAGCGCACTGTCTCGCTGCATCTCGTCCTGGAACGCTCCGTCTCGGGCTGTGTGGACGGGCTGTGGACGGCCGTCCACAGCGCTCAGCCGTACCCGTTCAGGCGTGCCGAGATCTTCGCGTTCGCCGCTTCGTCTCCGTCGCTCAGGAACTTTGCGTAGACGCGGAACAGTACGGCGACACTGTGGCCGGCACGCTTCGCCACAAGCTGAGGCTCCACACCAGAGCTGAGCCACGTGGACACGGCGGCGTGACGAAGATCATAGGGACGCTTGGCCAGCGAAGACGCGTACTGCGAAGGAGTGAGAGCCCGCGCCCGGGCCTCAGCCCAGACTTCGCCATAACCGGTGTCCTGGATCAGCCCGCCGCGCTGGGTACGAAACAGCCGACCGTCCGGGGCGACGCCGTACGCCATGACGTGCCAGCGCAGCAGGGACACGAGTTCCGGCGGTATGGGAACTTGCCGGACCGCTTTCCGCGGCCGGTGCTTGAGTCCTCGCCTGTCGTGGGCGTCGCCGCTGTCCGTCCATGCGGTGCCGGAGCGCGGTCGTGTCTCTCGGAGCCGCAGCATGCCCCATCCGCGTCGCGGCAGGTCGCAGTCCTGGAGGCGCAGGCCGATGACCTCCGCCGGCCGTGCTCCGGCGTAGTACATACAGCCGAAGAAGGCGACCAGACGACGTCCCCGGGCGCTTTGATCCCGTACGGCCGCTAACAGTTTCGCCGCTTGGGCAGGATCAGGTACGCAAGCCGGGTCCACCTCCTCTTCAACCTGCTCAGGTGCCTTCCACTGGATCTTGTGAAGAGGGTTCTCCGCCAGCAGTTCGGCATCCACCGCGTACGCGAGCGCATTGTGAAAAATGGCCCGCTTACGGCGAATGGTGGACGCTGCGGCCGTCGTACCGTCCAACTTCCTGGTGAGGAGGTCCAAGGCGGCCCGGACGCGCATCCGGTCGGCCAGCGCGGATGCGGGCACCGAGTTGCGTTCGAACCAGCGGAGAATCTTCCCGACCTCCGGGGGCGGTTCCTCGTCCCACCGGTTCTTGTTGAACGCCCAGCCGTAGAGGGCCGCGCGCGCGTTTCTCGGGTCCGGCATTCCCTTGGTGTCCTTCACGAGCGCCGGCATGACGGTCGCCATGGCCTCAGCGAGAGTCCTGCGGGTGGAGGCCGGGGAGTGCGGCCACTTCATCTCGATGTACCGGCGGGCGTGCTCGTACCAGGTGGTGTTCCGTTTCTCGGTGAGCAGGGACTTCGGTAGTCCGCTGTCGACATCGAACGGTTCACCCTGACGCGCCGCAGTGATGAGCTGGGCCCGGCGGCTCTCCGCCAGGCCCAGCGTCAGGAAAGACTCCGAATGGGGGCGGTTCCCCACCTTCCACCGGAGCTGGTAGGGCTTCCGGTAGTCACGCTTGCGGATAGCCCAGATGCGTACGGTGTAGCTCCACTCAGTCACGCGGCTTCCAGTTCGTCGATGAAGGCGTCCAGGTCACTTCGGCGCACACAGATGCGGCCGGTCGGCGTGCGCCGCGCCTCCGGCCCGTAGCCGCGGTTACGCCAGCGATACCACGTGGCGCGGCTGATGCCGATCTCTTCCAGGGCATCGCTCAGGGGCACCAGCGGGTCCTTGGGGGTGCGCCGTCGACGAGAAGGGGTTGCCATGCCTGGGTCTCCTTTTGAGCAGGAGGAGGGACAGAGCGAAAGGGGGCCAGGGGTGTTTGGGCCCCTGGCCCCTCCCAGGAATCCGCTACATCCGCTACGTCCGCTACAGCCCAGGTCAGGGGCATGTTTTCTGTAGCGGATGCGTGGCGTGTAGCGGCTCGGTGCCGCTACGCCGGGCCGCCGCCGGTGGCGGACGTAGCGGTTTCGGCGGGCGTGTAGCGGATGCCGGGGAGGCCATCCGCTACGGATTCGCCCCTAGTGACCTGCGGTGTAGCGGCTGTAGCGGATGTAGTGGATCTGACGGGGGGCGGGGGGCAGTACCGGGCCCACGCGTCGGCCAGGTCCTCCGCGTAGTAGCCGCGCGGGACCGCGCCGCCCGGGGTGCGGATGGGGCGCGGTTTGATGGGCTTGTTGGCCGCGGTGACGTACTGGCTCAGCAGCCGGGCCAGGCCGCGGGAGGTGAGCGGCTTGCCGCCGATGTCGACCCAGGGGGCGTCGTCCATGGCGAGCAGGCATTCCAGGATGGCGGCGGTGGGCATCCGGTCGGCGCCGCAGAACACGGTGTCGCGCAGGTCGGTGAGCAGGCGCACGCCCAGCGACGCCTCATCGTCCTGTGCGGCGGCGGCCACCAGCTCCACGCAGGCGGCCCGGGCGCGCTCCGGCCAGGCGCCGCCGGCCGCGTCGGCAACAGCGAGCAGGGGTTCCCACACGTCGGCGGGCCGGTCGGTGACGCCTTCGGGCATCGCCGGCCAGGCGCCCTCCACGGCGTCGCGGACGGTATCGGCCCACTTCGCGAGCCGGTCGCGCAGCGCGCGGCCCTCCTTCTCGTGGACGCGCTGCCGGTAGGGCTCCACCTTCTCGTTCCGGGCGCGGCGGCGCATGCGGATGATGACCGAGCGGGTCAGGATCGTGTCCGGCAGGGAACCGAGCCCGGCCATGGCGACCGCGCAGTAGGAGGGGAACGCCTGCACGCTCTGGCTGGAGCCGTCGCCCACGCACCGGTAGGTGACGCCAGAGCGCCGGTGTCCGGCGTTCAGGAAGCCTCTCAGCTCCTCGTTGTCGCCGGCCTTGGGGCCGAAGACGGTGTCGATCTCGTCGAACAGGATGGTGGGGCGTCCCTCGGTGCCGGAGACGGCCCGGAACAGGGCGGCGGCGGACGCGTTGACGGCGACCATCGGCTGCGGCACCAAGGTTTCCACGATCTCCAGGGCGCGGGACTTTCCGGACCCGGGCTCGGGGGAGAGGAAGGCGAGCCGGGGGGTGGAGTCGAAAGCGTCGAGCAGGTGAGCGTGGGCGTCCCACAGGGTGACGGCCACATAGGCGGCCTCGGTGGGGAAGACGTTGAAACGGCGGTGGAACGCTTCCACCTCGTCCAGCAGCGCGGCGCCGTCGATGGACGGCGCGGGCACCTGAGTGGGCGTCATGCGGCGTTCCTCCCTTCTTGAGTGGTGCGCAGTGGGCAGAGGTCGCGGTGGGCTTCGTGATCTTTGATCAGGGCGAGCACCCGATGCCGACCGACGGCGCTTTTGTCCCGGCCGCACATGCACTTCGAGGTGGCGGTGGGGGTGGAGCCGCGCGGTGCGCAGACGTGGAGCCACGCCATGGGGAAGCGGTCGTCACCGGCCAGCGGGCGACTCGGGTTCCGGTCGGTGAGAGGGGATGAAAGGACGCCCTGACGGGCGGCCTCTTCTCGGCCGCGCTCGGGAGCCGGGGCCGCCGCGGCGACGGCGGGGCCGGGATGCGGCGGGGCGTCAGGAGGGCTTTTCAGGTTGCAGCGGGCGGGGGAGGTGGTCATGCCGCCTCCTCGCGTGGGCGGGCGGTGCGGATTGACCAGTTCAGGGCGCTGCGGATGGTGGCCCGGCACTCGCCCGGCGGGAGTCCGGCCGCCTCTCCGGCCGCCTGAAAAGCCTCCTCCACCACGTCGCGCGGGATCTCGCCCCAGGCGACGAACCGGCCCAGGGCACGGGCGCCAGCCAGCAGCCGGTTGTTCCGGCCGCCCTCCCGCGTGGCGGCGACGGCGGCCGTCTCCCGCTCCAGGGCCACCTGGGCGCGGCGGGTGATCGGCCCGGAGACGATAACCGGCGCCAGCGCCGTACGGGCCGTGGGTGCCGGTCGGAGCCGCTCCAGGAGCCAGACAGGCAGCGGCGCCGCCGGGCTGGTGTTCACGGCCTCGTAGGCGCCGTGCGGGGTGATGCTGCCAGCGGCCACGATGTTGCCGCCCCACGCGCGGGTGTCGACGTTCGGGGCGACGGTGCGCGCGGTGCAGTGCAGTTCCACCCCGGGCGGGGCAGTGAAGTACAGGTGCATGCCGCCGGAGGGCGTCCGCACCGTGTAAGTGGTCGGCCACGGCTCGCCGGCGCGCTCGCAGAGCGCCAAGAAGACGGCCGCGCCGCAAGGCGCGTCCGAACTACTGCCTTTGTCCTTGGGCATGTCCAGGTCGACGACGACCAGGCCGGATGGACCGGTGGCGATGCCGACGTTGAACGCGCCCGCGCTCCATGCGGCCCGGATGCGGTCGGGGTCGGTGGTGGCCCGCTGCTCCCACTTGCGGTGTCCGTTGGCGCAGTCGCCGGTGCCGGGACAGGTGCGTTCGCCGTGCAGGGCGGACGCCTTGCCGCCGGGGCGCAGCGGGTGGACGTGCCAGCCGCGAGCCGCCGCATCCAGGGCGGCGGCGAGCAGGCGTGCTCGCCGGGCGGCGGGGTGATGGGTCATGCTGGATGCCTCCAACAGGTCTGTTGCGGACTGGTTGGGCTGGGGCGACCGCGGATCTTTGGCGAGATGGGCGGTCGCCCCAGGCGTGGTTAGAACGGCGGCTCGTTGCCCGGCTCTGCGGAGCTGTCGGCGGTGCTCCACATGTCGTCGCGGACCGGAGCGGCGTTGGTGCGCTTGCCGTTGATCGTCACGGTGGTGAAGCGCAGGGAGGCACCGATCTCGTCGGCCTCGACGGCGAGCATCGAGCGGTTTTCGCCCTCCGGGGTCTGCCAGTCGTGCTGGCGGATGCGGCCGAAGACGACGACGCGCGAGCCCTTCACCAGGGAGTCGGCGACGTGTTCGGCGAGGGTGCGCCAGGCGGCGCAGCGGAAGAACGTGGAGGTGCCGTCCTTCCACTGGTTCGCCTCGCGGTCGAACACGCGCGGTGTGGAGGCGACTGTGAAGCGCGCGAGGGCCTGGCCGGAGGCGGTGAATTTCAGCTCCGGGTCGGCGGTGAGGTTGCCGATGATGGTGACCGGGGTTTCTCCGAGCGACATGCTGTATCTCCTCTTTGCTGGTGTTAGGCCCGGGTGTGGGTGTGCTGGGCCTTGGCATTGAGCAGCACGAAGTGCAGGGCGGATTCGGCAAGGACGCCGTAGGCGTAGGCGGCGTCCGCGTGCCCGGCCACGATGTCCAGGGCGGCGTGCAGGTCGGTGGCGTCGCGATCGCTGAGATATGGCTGCTGGTCCAGGTACTCAGCAACGTTGCCGGCGTCCTCAATGTCGAGCAGGCGGGCGCGGGCCTGCTCGAACTTGCGGTAGCCGCTCCACTGTTCCAGCGCGGGCATGGCCGGCGGGACCGGGCACAGGTCAGCGGGCAGCTTGTAGTGGCCGTCGCCAGTGCGGCCCAGCTTGACCGTCTGGGGCTGCTGGCCGTCGAGTACCTGTCCGATTGCCCATGCAGTGCCGTAGCCGTAGGCCAGAGCGGTGTTCAGGTACAGCTCACGCAGTACCCGGACCGTCTTGCTGAGCGTGTCGCCGATGGTGAACACGGCGGCGTCGTGGGGGCGGAACGGCACGGAGCTGGGGGCGTTGTCGATGTGGACGGCAGCGTCGAGCAGGCGGATGCGGTCGGGGTCGTAGGCGGCGTGCTCCAGCTCGGCGGTACGGGCCGCGCGCTGCGTCTCACGGGCTGCGGCCCCGAGCGCGAACACGCTGTCGGTGAGCGATTCGAACCACATGCGGACGGTCGTCATAAGGGGTCTCCTTTCTCAGCTGTGGAAGTGGCTGCGTTTGATGACGGCTTTGCGGATGTGGACCGTGGTCCCGCCCTTGTGGCCGCTGGCGGTGAACACCTGTGCGGCAATCCAGCCGCCGAAGATGACGGCGGCGAGGATGATGAGCTGGGTGATCAGTGCGGTGAGGGCGGTGATGAATGCCGTCAGCAGGAACAGCCCGCCGCACACGGCGAGGAAGCCGACGCCGCCGAGGGCGATGTTCACCGCCGTGCGGGAGACGGGCGGCTTGACGGCGGCCGGGTCGGGCTTGGCGGGTTCGATGGCGTAGCCGGTGACGACCCTGCCATCGGGCAGGACGACGCTCGCCACCGTCGGGACGCTGCCCGGCTGGACGGGCACGAGCGGTGCCACTGTGTGGGGGGTGAGCGGCTGGGGGCGGTGCACCGGGAGTGGTGTGGTCTGCTCGGGGTGGGTCACGATCGGTCTCCGATCACGGATCGTGACTGTCAGAGGGTGCGGCTCTGACAGTCAGACGAGGTGTCAGGGGCTTTGTCAGGCCGGAAATCCCTGACTTTCCTATAGGCCGGGCCGCGCCCTGACTGTCAGAGTCAGAGCGCGGCCCTGACAGTCAGGGCGTCACGGTGGGTAGTGTCAGGCGGCGATGGAGGCCGGGCGGACGATGGTGTACTCGCCCTGTCCGTCGCGGCTGAGCACGCCCTGTTCGGTGAGCTTTTTCAGCTCGCCCTGGAGCCAGGGGCGGGAGCGGCCGGCCTTCACGGCGGCGGGGATCAGGTCGCCCGGTTCGAAGGTGAGCCGGTCCTGTGCGGCCCAGGCGTCGATCTGGCCGTAGAGGATGGCGCGGGCCTCTTCGGTGGACGGCTTGGCCGTCTGCTCGAAGGTGAGGTCCGTGTCCGGGTCGGTGTCGGGTACGTCGTCCTCCAGGCGGAGGCGGGCGTAGGGGGCGTCCGGCTCCGGGTCCGCCGGGATCTGCGCCATGACCTCCTCGTAGGCGTCCTGCAGTTCCATGGTTGCGGCCTCCTCTGCCGCCGGGTCTACGGCGTCCGTCTCGTCCGTCTCCTCGCCGTCCGGGACGTCCCAGGCGGGTGCGGGGCCGTGCACGGCGCGCAGGGCGGTGATGGGTGCCTGTTCCAGTTCCTGGCCGGGGTCGAGGCGGTTGGTGCCGCGGTGGGTGCGCCGCTCGTAGGCCAGGCCAGCGGCCCGTGCGGAGATGTCGTCCAGCGGGTCGCGGACCGCGGTGGCGGCCAGCACCATCTCCCGGATCTGCTCCTTGACCGTCTTGGTCAGGCAGCCGCGCACTTCGGTGGTCCACCGCTTGGCCGGAATGCCCATGCCGGTGGCGTAGGCGTAGCCAGGCCGGTCCGCGCCCCAGTCCGGGACGGCACCGGATTCGGTGACCCGATCGGGCAGGCAGAACGCCGCGTCGGAGGCTTCGTCCACGCCGAAGCAGACGGCGGCTTGGAGGTTGGCGCGCACGTCGGTGTCGAGGTTCTTCCACGTGGCGCGCTGGAGACTGATCACCAGCCAGATGCCCACGGAGCGGGCCTTGCGGGCGATCTCGTCCAGGACCGAGAAGTCGGCGACGTCGGCGGCCTCTTCGATCCACACCACCATGGCGTTGAGCTTCGACTGGGGCGTCCACTGGTCCAGGCCCTCCGCAGCCAGGGCGGTGCCCCGTTCGGCGATCACGGCCGGCAGGCAGCGCAGCATGGCCTTGGCCTCGCGGGTGCCGCCGCGCTTGCGGTCGACGAACCAGTCGATGCCCTCTTTCATGTGCCCGACCGTCTGCTCGCCCTTGGCCAGGTCGATCAGCCAGATCGACAGCTTGCGGCGGGTCATCAGGTGGGCCAGCACGGTGCGGGCGAACTCCGACTTGCCGGAGCCGGTGACGCCCATGACCAGCAGGTGCTGGAGGATCTCGGCCTTGAACGGGTTGATCCACCAGGTCTCGCCGTCGGCGTACTGGCCGGCCGGGATCGGTTCGGTGGGCAGCAGCCCCAGCTCCTTCGGCGGCAAGAAGGGGACGCCGTCTTTGAGCAGGTCGGCGACGCGGGCGGAGAGCGTGCCGCGGGCGGCGTTGTCGGAGTCCTTGCCGATGGTGACCGCGGACGGCGGCACGTGCAGCGCAGCCGCGAGCTTGGGGGCGGCCGTCTGCACGTCGTCCATGGTCTTGCTGGGCGGGACGACCACCTCAGCGGTGACCATGCCCTTGCCGTTGCCGCGCACGTTCTTGACCTGCACCTTCTCCAGGCCGACTGCTTCGGCGAGCTTGGCCAGGCCGGTGGAGTCGGTCTCCTCGGTCTCGTCGTGGGCGTTGCGCATGATCTGCCGCACGTTCCACGACGCGGCGAACAGCCCGCCCCCGAGCAGCCACAGATCCGTCATCGGATGCCCGAAGGGACCTGCGGAGACGGCGCAGGTCAGCCAGCCCATGCCAGCGGCCACGCTGGCGGTGGCCTGGGCGCGCCGGTAGCGGCGGAACTTGTTGCTGCCCCCGGAGACGGCCCAGGTCACGGCGGACAGCAGGACGCCGCCCACGCCCAGGCCGGCGGAGGCGAGCCCGGCGGACAGAGCAGAGCCGCCCCACATCTCGTGCACTCCCCATCCGGCGACCGGGGGGAGGACGGCGGCGCCGATCCACGGGGGCAGGTACGGCGCGGCCTTGGCCGCCAGGTGGTTGCCGATGGTGGACAGGATGCCGCCCCGCCCGGCGGGCAGGGCAGCCAGGGCATAGCCGTCGTGGCTGTGCAGTGCGGGGAAGTGGTCGCGGTCGCGGCGGGCCATTCAGTCCTCCCCGATCGTGAACGTCGGGCGCGCGTGCTTCCCACCGCGCTGCTGCCTGGCCTCGCGCTCCGGCTTGACGAAGTGCCGGTCGAAGGCATGCGCCATCTTCAGCGCTCCCACGCCCAGTGCCTTGGCCGCCTCCGCGGACACCTTGAGGTGAGCGGAGACCAGGCGGGCCTTGATGCGGGACTGGGCGCCGAAGGTGTACCACCGGCCCTTGTACTGCGACAGGACGCCGTTCAGCTCCTCGGCGCGCATGCCGAGGATCAGGTACAGCTCACGTCCCAGGTGGTTGACGGCCTTGGCCAGCGCCAGGATGTCCTTGTCCGAGCGGAACTCGATCCGCTCGATTGCGTGGATCAGCCGGTCGCCCTGGTGCCGGTCCGCCGCCCCGCCGTCACCGGCTGCGCCGTTGAAGCCGGCGCCTCCGCCGGGGCCGCCGTTGGCGGTGGTGAAGTTGACGTTCCAGGTGCGTTCCTTGTGCGTGTGCCGGGTCCGGCCGCCGGACGGGCCACCGCCCATGGAACCGCCGACGGGAGCGCCGTTGGGGGGAGTGCTCACGAGTCGTCCTCCTCGAAGACGATGACGGACCCGAGCAGCGGCGACGTGACGATGCGGTCGACGGTCCAACCGTCGTCGACGGCGTCGGCCGCCTGCTCGATGAGCCGATGGGAAGCCGCGAACCGTGCCACCACGGCCGCGGCGTACAGGTCAGTGGGACGCCACCGAAACTGGCCGGCGGCAGCGTGGATGAGGGCGCCCGCCCACTGGGCCGCCCGCTGCCCGAAGGCGAACGAGCGGTCCAGCAAGGCGGCGCGGCGCGCGCCGAACACGAGTCGTCCCTCAGCCGCGGCGGCGGACGACGAGCCACCCGACCTGAGCGGCCAGGGTGACGAGCAGCCACAGCACCGGCAGCGGCCCGGCCAGCGGACCGAACGCCGCGGCCAGCGCCAGCCACACCAGGCCGACGGTGCCCAGCACCGTCAGGCCGATCCGCCACCAGATGACCGAGCGGCCGACCGGACGACGACGCTGCACGATGAGCAGCCACACCAGCGGCGCCACAGCGGCCGGAGCGAGGATCAGCCCGGACCACCACGCCCACCAGTGCAGAACCGCCGTGACGGCCAGCGCCGTCACGGCCAGGGCGAACGGCGCCAGACGGCCGCGGTGCTCCCACAGCAACCGAACGAGGTAACCGAATAACTCCCATGCCAGCGACGGGCGCTCGGGCACCACGACCACGAACGGCTGCATGCCGCGGCGTCCACGCTGACGCGGAATATGGACGGTGTGGACACCGGCGGCCGTTTTCACGCCGCGAGTGCGGATACGGCTGGACACAGCGAACTCCTTGGACGAAGGGGTGATTAAGGCGGTGTGCTGCTTCCCGGCACGTCCGCTTCGCGGGTGCCGAGGCAAGCTCACCGGGTCTGCACGCCGGGTCTGCGTGAGTACCGCTCACCGGGGCTCACCGGGTCTGCTTCACTGGTGCGGTCGACTGCTTCCGGCAGTCGCAACGAGGGCCAGCCCACTACCCCTGGGCTGGCCCTCACTGGTGGTGCCGGACGCTGCTTACGCGCCGGATTCCTCGTGGGACATCAGCGCGCCCCACGCGCGGCGCACCCGCTGCTCACCGCCGACGAAGCCCGCCTCGCGGAAGGCGGCCACCGCCTGCCGGTAGGACAGCGGCGGATCCTCGGCGTAGCGCAGGTGGCGCAGGACCACGAGAAGCTGGGCGTCGCTCAGTGGCTCGCCCGTCACGGGCGTCGGCACACCTGCCACGGCCGCGATCTCCTCCAGCGTCACGCCCCCGTCACGCCCGGACGGTTCGTCTTCCACCAGCACGCCGCCGTCGGCGGCAGGCGTCACGGCGGGTTCTGGCTCGGGCGTGACGGCCGTGACGCGCTCCGACGCAGCCTTGTCAATGCTGCCCTTGACCTGCGTGTCTTCCGCCGTCACGGGGGGTGTGACGCCTGCCTCGGCACCGCTGCCGACGGCAGGCTGTGCGATGGTGGCCACCGCCTCGGCGACCGGGGGTGTGACGGGCAGGGCGAACATGCTCGCCAGAGCGGCATCCGCGCCGGCCGTCATCCGCTCGCGCTGGACGTCGACCAGGTGCGCCCCGAGCAGCGCATCCCCCGTGCCGACCTTCCTCGCCAGCTTCCACGACGCCAGCTCGGACGCCTTGCGGGCGCCCGCGTCGGGGTGGTTCGCGGCGCGGGCTCGGTGGTAGGCGAGCCGCTGCATGACGGTCGCATTGCGACGCTGTGCCTCGGCGTCCACACCGGTGCGGTAGACCACGATGCGGCGCGCCAGCAGGCCCATGCCCTCTGCGGACACGCACATGGCCATGGGTGTCACGGCGAACACCACCGCCTCGGTGAGGTTCTTGGCAACCGTCGCGCCGGTCAGGGACGCCACCGCCGGCAGCGTCCACAGCCCGACCCGCACGGGCGCCGGGGCGGACTGTCCCAGCATGGTCAGTCCGACCAGGACCAGGGCCAGCACCAGCGTGGCGCCCTCCCCTGCGGCCACCACGCCCAGTGCGGTGGCCGACCGGTGGAAGACGGAGGTGATGTTGCTGTAGGTGCCCCACGCGCCCAGGCCGCCGAAGGCAACCATGGGCACCGCGGCGGCCCCCAGTACGGCTGCCTGGCCCCTGCTCAGGGACCTCTCAGGGATGTTGTTCATCGAATCTCCTGTCCTCGAAGGGTTCAGGCGCCTGCTGCGCGCCGCCGTGGGCGCACAGCAGGCACATGCCGAGTGAGGTCGGCAGGCAGTAGCTGTAGGTGATCCCGCACTCGGGGCACGTGCGGCGGGCCAGCATCGCCAACGCCAGCGCACCCCACTTCCGCGACGTCATCGGCCGTACCGGCTTCGCCCGGTCGATCCGGTACAGGTAACTGACCTGCACTCCGCCGGTGCGCCGGTTGACCCGCATGACTTGTGCCGCGACCGGTTGTCCACCGGGCCGTAACCCGCGGGCGCGAAGCTGACGCCGAGTGGCCAGCCCCTCGGGGGCGTAACGCCACGGGTACGTCGGGACGCCGTAACGGGCGCCGGTCGGATCGAAGCACTTGCCGAACGCTCCCGACATCAGACCTCCACCCCTGCCTTTGTCGGGGCGGGGATGTCGGCGTTGGCCGCCGGCTCCAGCCTCGCGCTCATGCGCCGATACCCGTCGTCGTGGGCCTCTCGTTGGTCAGCTCACGCCGTGCGGCCAGCACCCTGCGGTGAGCCCGCCGCAGCCGGCGCTCGTCCAGCTCCGACAGAGGCCGGTCCAAAAGGGCGATTTGGACGTCCAGCAACTCGACTTCCGCCGTGATGAGCGGCGTCTCGCGTGCGATGGCGTCCAGCTCGGCATCCGTCGGTTCGCGGTCGTTCCCGTCGACGACAGCAACGGCTTGAAGTGCACGGATGGACCTCATCGATCGTGTTCCTCTCAGACGGAAACGGCGGCGGCCCCGGTGGACTGACACCGGGGCCGCGCGGTTGTTGAAGTCGGTAGATCCGGCTCCCCACACTCCGCCCGTACGGGCGCCGCGCAGTACGCGGACCGGACGGGCGGAGGAGGCAACCGGCCGCGGCAGAGAGCCGCGGGAGAGGTTGGAGAGTGACTCAATGGGCGTAGTCGCCGTGCCGGTCCAGCACGGACGACGCCTTGAGATGTCGACGGATCACAGTCACTCCTTCGAGTCGCTGAGCGACCGGTTCAGGTGTCTCCTTCGGGAGCGTGCTCCCGTTTTAGGCGTATGGAGACGTGACCTTTCGGTCTAAGCCCTCCCGAATGACCAGGGTCGGGTGCGCCCTCGGCCCGCTCTGTCCCGGGCCCCTTGAAGCCATGTCCTGGGGACACGACTCCCGTTCGTGACGCGCACAGCTGGCCGACCATCGGCTCAATCTGGTGCGCACCAGTAGAGTGCATCTGGTGCGCACCAGAGTCAAGGCTGGTTCGCCGGTTCGGATGGGCTGTCGCCCGCTGCGGCGCACTTCCAGGACACCGTTCGAGACAGGGGCGTCGGTAGCCAACAGTCCTTAACTTCCGGCCTGTTAACCCCTGTTGACCTGCGGCAATGTCGTGCATGCTGGGCAGGTCAGTGGAGGGAACGAACGCCGGACGGTGGCCTGTGAACGCAGGACTTCGGAACGCGCGTACGGCGCGCGGGTGGTCCCAGGAACGACTGGTTCGCGAAATCGAGCAGTACGCCCGACGGAACCTCGTCGACGTGGCGTCGAAGGCCAGCCTGCGCGTGTACGTGTCCGAGTGGGAGAACGGCAAGCGGGTCATCTCGGATCGCTACGCGGCCATCCTGCGGCGGCTCCTGGGCGTTACGGACGCAGAGTTGAGGGACACCGGCCCTGCTCAGGCCGTACCGATGGCAGACGGCTACGGCGAACTGCTCAGCAGGATCGACTCCGCCAGCAGTGTCAGCGCGTCCATGGTGAAGGCGTTCAACGACCAGACCGAACTCCTGCGCACCATGGATCGCCAGATGGGCGCCGCGGGCCTCGTCGACCAGATGACCGGCCACCTTGCGGCGCTGGAGGAGGCGTTGAACTTCGCCGTCCTGCCTTCCGCTCGCCGGCCGGTTGCCCTCGCGCTGGCTGGCGCGTCGACCCTCGCAGCGTGGCAGGCGATCGACTCAGGGGCGGTCGAACGGGCATGGCGGCACTACGAGCTTGCGAAGCGGGCCGCGCGTGATGCTGAGGCACCGATGTACTTGGCGCACGCGATGGGTGAGCAGGCGTACGTCCTGTGCGAGGCCGGACGACCGGCGCTCGGTGTCGAGCTGGTGCGCGACGCTCAGCGCACCTTGGGGCAGGCCGGCTCGCCTCGGCTTCGAGCGTGGCTCCATGCAGCAGAGGCAGAGCTATGCGCTCACGCTGGCATGCCGGATGATTGCCGCCGTGCCCTCGATGCGGCCATGAACGAGATTCCTCCGGGGGCTGAGGACCGAGACCCGGACATGGTGAGCATCTTCCTGAACGGTGCTCACCTCACCCGGTGGCGGGGCAATGTGCTCGCTCTGCTCGGTGACGAAGAAGCGGTGACCAGCCTCTACAACGCACTGGAAGTGATGGACCCGACGTTCGTCCGGGCTCGGGCCGGTCTGCATGCCGACCTGACCCAGGCACACCTGATCCGGGCCGAGTACGACGATGCGCGGACCCACCTGCAGCAGGCTCGATTGCTGGCGAGCCGCACCGGATCGGTGCGGCAGCGGCGGCGCATCGACATGCTCAGCTCGAAGCTGTGACGCCCTGCTTCCCGCGGCTCGCCAGGATGTGCAGCAGGGCCACGAGCGTGCCGGACCCCATGAGCTGCCCGCGAGCCATCAGACCGGGAACATCGGCCAGCGGTACCCACTCGATATGGCCGGCCTCCTCCAGGTCGGTCGGCTTGCCAACCTGCTCGGCGCCGTAGCCCACGAAGATCTCGTGCGGCGAGTCGACCATGCCGACCATGGGCTGATAGGTGACCACGTGTTCCAGCGACTTCGGCCGCCAGCCCGTCTCCTCGACGACTTCGCGCAGCGCGGTTTCGGCAGGATCCTCGCCCTCGTCGACGATGCCGCCGGGCAGCTCCCACCCGAATTGCTGTGGGACGAACCGGTACCGCCACATCATCAGCACGCGGTCCCGGTCGTCGACCACAGCCGTAATGGCGACGTGGTGGAGCTTCACCACGTGATGCTCGAACCGCTCGACGCCCGGGGGCTCGACGTCCCAGAGCTGGAGCTTGACCCAGCGGTTGTCGTACAGATCCCGCTCACCGTGGATCGTCCACGGCTTCAGCCCCTCGGGCGTCTTCACGCTCACAGCACCCGGAACCCGATACGAGCTGCGCCCGCGCACTTCCAGTGCCCCCTCGGCCACGAGCCGGGCAAGCACCTGCCGCAGCGCCGTCCGCCCGATGCCCAGCTCCTCGACGAGCGTGCGCTCCGAGGGGAACTTGTCCCCGGGCGCGTACTCGCCGGCAGCGAGCCGTGCACGCAGCGTCTCGTAGACCTTGCTCGTCTTGGGTCCCATCCGCGGAGCACTCCCCGTTCTGACGTGGTGCGTACCAGCGTAGCGGGCCGCACACACAGCGCTGCGTGGCTACAACGATGCGTATGCGCATGAGATCACCAAAGACGATCCTGGTCCCCAGGAAGAGTGCTGGGAATTTCCTGATGGGCTGAGTCTTCCAAAAGGATGGAGCGAATCGGCTATATAGGGTGAAGTCTGGCATCTAGCGCCATATCCCGAGGTGCCCCGTTTCGGCCTCTCGGAGAGCCGTGTGTGAGGACGAGGCGTGGACGGAAAGCAGTTGCTCCTGCATGCAGCCGTGTAAAGCAGCAGGTCAAAGGTGATCTGCTGATGTGGCGACGAACAGACTGTAAATCTGCCGGCTCAGCCTTCCTAGGTTCGAATCCTAGCGCCGCCACACCGAGGGAAACCCCCTCCGGCCAGCCTCCATGGCTGGTCGGAGGGGGTTTCCCCGTTTCTCGGCCGCTGCTCGTACCGGTGCCGGTTCCGAGCGGTCCGTCCCGCCCGTGCCGTCCGAACCCCGCACGCCGAATTTCGTACGTGCGTTCGGGTCGATCCGGACGCGGGGTGTCCGACGGGGCGGCACGGTCTTCCGCGGCTCTCCCGGCCGCATCACGCGGGGGCGCCCCGCAGCGCGTGGCTGCGGGGCGCCCAGGGCGTTCAGGGGGGTGCTCAGTCGATCTCCCGCCCGTCGAGCGAACCACCCCTGCAGGTGGGCAAGGGGCTGGTCGACCAGTCGATCGTTCCGCCGGCCTCCGTGCACTCACCCGGGGTGAGAGAGGCGCCGTCGCCATTGGTGGCGGTGGCGACGCCCGTGAGGCCGAGCCCGGTGAAGGCTGCCGTGGCGACGACGGCGGTGAGGAGGCGTCGAATGCGCATGTGGTTCCCCTTTCACGGATTGCCTCGTTCGGGGCACTACTCACCCTGGCGTTCACCCGTGTGGGTGGCATGCCGCAGTGAGCTGTTCGGGTGACATGGCTGTCGGGCACGGGCGGTGACCAGGCCGGAAGCGGAAGGGCGCGACATCGGGCGGAGAGCGCGATTCCTGGTGCCGCCGCTCTGCGAACACCCTTCTCTGTCCGCGGAGACGCGGACAGAGAAGGGTGTTTTGTGCGGGAGGTCTCCCGCGGGGGAGGGGGGAGCGCCCCCCTCAGTTGCCCGCCACCGCTTTCACCGCGACCGACACCGGGGCCGAGCCGCTGATGAGCTCCAGGGTCAGGCCGGCGGTGGCGGGGGTGTCGATCAGTTCGGCCAGGACGGCGGCCACGTCGTCGCGGGGGATCGTGCCACGGCCGGTGTGGGCCTCCAGCCGCACCAGACCGGTGCCCGCGTCGTTCGTCAGCGCGCCGGGGCGCAGGATCGTCCAGTCCAGCTCCTTCCGGCTGCGGACGTAGTCGTCGGCCGCGCCCTTGGCGCGCAGATAGACGTCAAAGACCTCGTCGCCCTGGTGGTTCACGTCCGCGCCCATCGACGACACGACCAGGTGCCGGCGCACGCCCGCGCGTACCGCCGCGTCCGCGAACAGGATCGCCGCGCCCTTGTCCACCGTCTCCTTGCGCGCCGCGCCGCTGCCCGGGCCCGCACCGGCCGCGAACACCGCCGCGTCGGCCCCCCGCAGCCGCTCCGCGACCTCCTCGACCGACGCCGACTCCAGGTCGAGCACGATCGGTTCGGCACCGGCCGCCCGCAGGTCCTCGCTCTGCTCGGCACGGCGGATGATGCCCGCCACCTCGTCCCCGCGCGCGGCGAGCAGCCGCTCCAGCCGCAGCGCGATCTGACCATGACCACCAGCGATGACAATCCGCATGTCTCCGACCGTACGCCCGAACGGGCGCGTTCGCCGCACGCCCCCGGACGTGTCCGAAGGGGCACGACCGCACCCTGCGCCTCCGGGCCTCCGTGCCTCCGCGCTCCCGCGCGCCGCGTCACGAGAGCTCGCCCCGTCCCTGCCGCGGCAGCCCCAGCTCCGCCGCGGCGGGCGAGTCGCAGAACTCCCGCACCGCGCTCGTCCGTGCCACCACACGCCCTCGGTGCACCACGATCCGGCTGTACCCGAGCGACAGCACCCCCGCGAGCCGGTCGCCGCGCACCGCGAGCAGCTCGGCGGGAAAGCCCGCCTCCACCCGCACCTCGGGCAGGCCGAGGACCGCGCGGGCCGACGCGCTCACCGCGTCGTAGGCGTCCTCGGGGCGCAGCCCGTGACGGGAGGCCAGCAGATACGCCGCCTCCAGCGGATCGCCGCGCCCCACCGGGTTCGACACGTCCCGCAGGGCGCCGCTGCCCGCGGCCACCCGCACCCCGGCCGCCCGCAGCAGCCGTACCGGAGCCGTGTCCCGCCGCTCGGTGCCTCCGCAGCCGCCCTGGGGCAGGCACACCACCGCCACCCCGGCCGCGGCCAGCTGGTCCGCGGCCCGCGCGGCCACCGCGGCCGGCAGCCGGGACAGGCCGCCGCAGGGGCCCAGCGCGACTCCGGGGCGCAGCCCGCCCGCCATCGCCGCGATCCGCGCCAGACGGGCCGGGTCGGAGCCGTCGGTGTGCAGGTCGACGGGGCAGCCGTGCTCGGAGGCGACCTCGAGGACCGCCTCGACATGGCCCGTGGGGTCGGGATCCAGGTCCGGGCAGCCGCCGACCACGCACGCGCCCGCCTTCACCGCGTCCCGCAGCATCGCCAGGCCCTCCGCGCCGGCCACGCCGGTGAGCACGCGCGGCACCGCCACCGCCGTCAGCTCGGTGAGGCCGCGCAGCGTCCGCCGTGCCCGCAGGACCGCCGTCAGGGCGCCGAGCCCCTGGACGTCGTCCACGCGCACATGGGCGCGCACGGCCGTCGTCCCGTGCCCCAGGTGCAGCAGTGCGGCCTCGGTCGTCCGGCGCTGGACGTCCCGGGGGTCGTACGGCACCGGGCCGTCGCCGTCGGCGGTCAGGGCGGTGTCCGGGTGGGCGTGGGGCTCGGCCGGGGCCGGCAGGAGCAGATACCCCTCGAGATCCACGTACGCGCCCCGGTCCCGCGGTCCGCCGGCGCGGAGGCTGCCGGCGGTGCCGACCGCCTCGATGCGCCCGCCGGACAGCCGTACGTCCACGGTCCGCCCGTCGGCCAGCCGGGCCCCGCACAGCAGAAGGCCGTCCGGGTCCGTCCGTCCGGACGGACCCGGCGGGAAGGACGAGTGGGGCGGCTGCGGCTGACCAGGGGGCATCGCACTCCACAGGACTCCAGAGGGGGGACACGGGCCACGGGGCCGCGCGCGGAACGCAAGATCACGCAGGGTGGCTCGAGCCTAGGGCGGTCCGTGGGACCGATGAGGGAGGAGGGCAATAGTCGTACCGGTGTGGCCGCCCGACGGGAGGGCTCGGCGCATTCGACGGGTATTGGATTTGGGTGTAGGGCGCCGGACCGTGTAATGTCTTCCTCGCTCGCCCCAATAGCTCAGTCGGCAGAGCGTCTCCATGGTAAGGAGAAGGTCAACGGTTCGATTCCGTTTTGGGGCTCTGATGCGGGGGTTCCCGCCGCCGTGCGGGACCGAACGCATCGAAGCGGTGTAGCTCAGTCGGTAGAGCAAGCGGCTCATAATCGCTGTGTCACCGGTTCAAGTCCGGTCACCGCTACTCCCAGTAGCCGATTGCGGGGTCGGTCCGTCGATCGGCTACTCTTCTTGTGCGTCAAACCAGTCAACCCGTTCGTCAAGGAGCACTCACGTGGCTGCCACCGACGTCCGCCCGAAGATCACGCTGGCCTGCGTGGAGTGCAAGGAGCGGAACTACATCACCAAGAAGAACCGGCGCAACAACCCGGACCGTCTTGAGCTGAAGAAGCACTGCCCGCGCTGCAACGCACACACCGCGCACCGCGAGACGCGATAACGGGATAGAACACACCTGCACGCACGAGGTCGTCCCCTGCACCAGGGGGGCGGCCTCATGTTGTTTCATGTGGGAAAACCCCAGCTGACACCAGGAGGTGCCGAGCCATGGCGCTCGACCAGTCCTTCGTGGGGCGGTCCTACCCGCCCACCGCCCCCTACGAGGTGGGGCGGGAGAAGATCCGTGAGTTCGCGGAGGCCGTGGGAGACGCCAACCCGGTCTACACGGATCCGGAAGCCGCCAAGGAGCTCGGCCACCCCGATGTGATCGCCCCGCCGACCTTTGTGTTCACGATCACTTTCAAGGCCGCCGGACAGGTGATCGAGGACCCGCAGCTCGGCCTCGACTACAGCCGCGTGGTGCACGGCGACCAGAAGTTCGCCTACACCCGGCCGGTGCGCGCCGGTGACCGGCTCAGCGTCACCTCCACCATCGAGTCGATCAAGTCCCTGGCCGGCAACGACGTGCTGGAGATCCGCGGCGAGGTGCACGACGAGTCCGGCGAGCACGTCGTGACCGCCTGGACCAAGCTGGTGGCCCGCGCGGCCGAGGAGGGATGAGGAACCCGATGACAGCGAAGATCGCCTACGACGACGTCGAGGTCGGCACCGAGCTTCCGGCCCGGACCTTCCCCGTGACGCGCGCCACCCTCGTCCGGTACGCGGGCGCCTCCGGGGACTTCAACCCCATCCACTGGAACGAGCGGTTCGCCAAGGAGGTCGGACTGCCGGACGTGATCGCGCACGGCATGTTCACCATGGCCGAGGCGATCCGCGTCGTCACCGACTGGGTCGGCGACCCCGGCGCGGTCGTCGAGTACGGCGTCCGCTTCACCAAGCCCGTCGTCGTCCCGGACGACGACAAGGGAGCCGTGATCGAGGTCTCCGGCAAGGTGGGGGCCAAGCTCGACGACAACACCGTGCGGGTCGACCTGACCGCCGTCAGCGGCGGACAGAAGGTCCTCGGAATGTCCCGGGCGCTCGTCCGCCTGGCCTGACCCCATCGCCCGGCCGAACTCCACCGCCCGCCCGGCCCCACCGCGGGCGAGCCGCCGGCGCGCGGTGCGTCGCACCGCCGTACGAAGCCGTGCGCACCGGCGGGAAACAGCCGGAAGCGGCAGGAAGCAGCAGGAAGCGGTGCGGGTGGTGCGGGGCGGTACGGGGCCGCTCCGAAGGGGTCTCGTAGTCTTGGGCGCGTGCAGGAACTCCATGACGCGCCCCTCGCTCCGCTGACCACCTTCCGGCTGGGCGGCCCCGCGACCCGGCTGATCACCGCGACCACCGACGACGAGGTGATCGAGACCGTCCGCCGGGCCGACGCCGACGGCACGCCGCTGCTGCTCATCGGCGGCGGCTCCAACCTGGTCATCGGGGACAAGGGCTTCGACGGCACCGCCCTGCGCATCGCCACCCGCGGGTTCGACCTCGACGGGACGACGCTGGAGCTGGCCGCCGGCGAGGTCTGGACCGACGCGGTGGCCCGCACCGTCGAGGCCGGCCTCGCGGGCATCGAGTGCCTGTCCGGCATTCCCGGTTCCGCCGGCGCGACCCCGATCCAGAACGTCGGGGCGTACGGCCAGGAGGTCTCCTCCACCCTCACCGAGGTCGTCGCCTACGACCGCCGGGAGGGCAGGACGGTGACCCTGACGAACGAGGAGTGCGCCTTCTCCTACCGTCACAGCCGCTTCAAGGCCGACCCCGAACGGTACGTCGTCCTGCGTGTCCGCTTCGCCCTCGAGGACGCGGACGGGCTGTCGGCGCCCCTCCGGTACGCCGAGACCGCCCGTGTCCTCGGCGTCGAGGTGGGCGACCGGGTGCCGCTCGCCACCGCCCGTGACGCGGTGCTGAAGCTGCGCGCCGGCAAGGGCATGGTGCTGGACCCCGAGGACCACGACACCTGGTCGGCCGGCTCCTTCTTCACCAACCCGATCCTCACCGACGCCGACTTCGCCGCCCTGCGCGCACGCGTGAGAAAGCGGCTGGGCGAGGGCGTCGAGCCGCCCGCCTACCCGGCGGGGGAGGGCTTCACCAAGACCTCCGCGGCCTGGCTGATCGACAAGGCCGGCTTCACCAAGGGCTACGGCACCGGCCCGGCCCGCATCTCCACCAAGCACACCCTCGCCCTCACCAACCGCGGCGGTGCGACCACCGAGGACCTGCTGGCCCTGGCCCGCGAGGTCGTGGCCGGCGTCCGCGAGGCCTTCGGCGTCACCCTGGTCAACGAGCCGGTGATGGTGGGCGTGAGCCTGTAGGCGCCGCGACCGCCCGCGCGGTCGCCCAGCGCACGCGGCCCGCCGCCGCGCCCCGGCCACGGCGCCCCCTGCGTCAGCTCGCCAGCCAGTCGTCCACCCCCGCCAGCAGCCGCTTCCTCACGTCCTCCGGGGCCGCCGAGGCGCGGATCGACTGGCGGGCCAGCTCCGCCAGTTCGGCGTCCGTGAAACCGTGGTGGCGGCGGGCGATCTCGTACTGGGCGGCCAGACGGGAGCCGAACAGCAGGGGGTCGTCGGCGCCCAGGGCCACCGGGACGCCGGCCTCGAAGAACGTGCGCAGGGGGACCTCCTCCGGCTTGTCGTACACCCCCAGCGCCACATTCGACGCCGGACACACCTCGCAGGTCACGCCCCGGTCGGCCAGGCGCCGCAGCAGCTGCGGGTCCTCCGCCGCGCGCACCCCGTGGCCCACCCGGTGGGCCTGGAGGTCGTCCAGGCAGTCGCGGACCGAGGCCGGGCCGGCCAGCTCGCCGCCGTGCGGCGCCGCGAACAGGCCGCCGGCCCGCGCGATCGCGAACGCCCGGTCGAAGTCCCGTGCCATGCCCCGGCGTTCGTCGTTCGACAGCCCGAAGCCGACCACACCGCGGTCCCGGTAGCGCACGGCCAGCCGGGCCAGCGTGCGCGCGTCCAGGGGATGTCTCATCCGGTTCGCGGCGACCAGCACCCGCATGCCCAGGCCGGTCTCGCGCGACGTCGTCTCCACCGCGTCCAGGATGATCTCCAGCGCCGGGATCAGCCCGCCCAGACGCGGGGCGTACGAGGTCGGGTCGACCTGGATCTCCAGCCAGCCCGAGCCGTCCTTGATGTCCTCCTCGGCGGCCTCCCGCACCAGCCGCTGGATGTCCTCCGGCCTGCGCAGACAGGAGCGCGCCGCGTCGTACAGCCGCTGGAAGCGGAACCAGCCCCGCTCGTCCGTCGCCCGCAGCTTCGGCGGCTCCCCGCTGACCAGGGCCTCCGTCAGGGTCTCGGGCAGCCGTACGCCGTACTTGTCGGCCAGCTCCAGCAGGGTGGAGGGCCGCATCGACCCGGTGAAGTGCAGGTGCAGATGGGCTTTCGGCAGCTCGGAGACATCACGTGCACGCGGGGGGTTCGGGGAGAGTCCCTCTGATGAGCGCAACATTCCAGGATCGTGCCGCACCTCCCGCGCGTCCCGGTAGCGGTTTCCCCTTTCGTGGTCTTGCTCGCACACCTGCACATACGAAGGAGCCCACCGCCCGCACTCAGGCGAACGGGCGGCGGGCCCGCGGAGGGAGGGAAGGCCCCGGAGGGGCGGACCTCAGTCCCGCGCCTCCGCCAGCAGCTTCTGGAGCCGGCTGACGCCCTCCACCAGGTCCTCGTCACCGAGGGCGTACGACAGCCGCAGATAGCCGGGCGTGCCGAACGCCTCGCCCGGGACGACCGCGACCTCGGCCTCCTCCAGGATGAGCTCGGCCAGCTCCACCGAGTTCTGCGGGCGCTTGCCGCGGATCTCCTTGCCGATCAGCGCCTTCACCGACGGGTAGGCGTAGAACGCGCCCTGCGGCTCCGGGCAGACGACCCCGTCGATCTCGTTGAGCATCCGCACGATGGTCTTCCGCCGCCGGTCGAAGGCCTCCCGCATGCGCGCGACCGCCTCCAGGTCGCCGGAGACCGCGGCGAGGGCGGCCGCCTGGGCGACGTTCGACACGTTCGACGTGGCGTGCGACTGGAGGTTGGTCGCGGCCTTGACCACGTCCTTGGGGCCGATGAGCCAGCCCACGCGCCAGCCGGTCATGGCGTACGTCTTGGCGACGCCGTTGACCACGATGCACTTGTCGCGCAGCTCGGGCAGCCTCGCCGGCAGGGACACGGAGGCGGCGTCGCCGTAGACCAGGTGCTCGTAGATCTCGTCGGTGAGCACCCACAGGCCGTGCTCCAGGGCCCAGCGGCCGATCGCCTCGGTCTCGGCCGCGGAGTACACCGCGCCGGTCGGGTTGGACGGGGAGACGAAGAGGAGGACCTTGGTCCTCTCGGTGCGGGCGGCCTCCAGCTGCTCGACCGTCACGCGGTAGCCGGTGGTCTCGTCGGCGACGACCTCGACGGGCACACCGCCGGCCAGGCGGATGGACTCCGGGTACGTCGTCCAGTACGGCGCCGGCACGATGACCTCGTCGCCCGGGTCGAGGATCGCGGCGAACGCCTCGTAGATGGCCTGCTTGCCGCCGTTGGTGACCAGGATCTGCGACACCTCCGGCTCCCAGCCGGAGTCGCGCAGCGTCTTGGCGGCGATCGCGGCCTTCAGCTCGGGCAGGCCGCCGGCCGGGGTGTACCGGTGGTACTTGGGGTTCTTGCAGGCCTCGATCGCGGCTTCGACGATGTAGTCCGGGGTCGGGAAGTCCGGCTCACCGGCGCCGAAACCGATCACCGGACGGCCGGCGGCCTTGAGGGCCTTGGCCTTGGCGTCCACGGCGAGGGTGGCCGACTCGGAGATCGCGCCGACTCGGGCGGAGACCCGGCGCTCGGTAGGAGGAGTTGCAGCGCTCATGCCGTCCATCGTTTCAGACCGGAAACGGCGGCGGCACCTCGGTTCGCCCACCGGACGCCCGCCGGCCTCTGCCCCGGGGCCGCTCCGTCTCCGCTCTGCTTCGGCTCCGTCCTCGCTCTGTCCTCCGCGTTGTCCCCGCCCGCGGGACCGCTCGGTTTCCGCCTCCGGGACCGTCCGGTTTCCGCCCGCGGGGCACTGTCGGGGGCTTTCCGTTCGACGACCGGCGCCGGACCACGTACACTCTCACCTCGTTGGCCTTCAGCAGCCGTCGACCAGCCTGGTGCACATCGAGCATCCGGTCGGATGCGGTACGTTGGGGGGCACACAAAGGGTCGTAGCTCAATTGGTAGAGCACTGGTCTCCAAAACCAGCGGTTGGGGGTTCGAGTCCCTCCGGCCCTGCTCCACACACCACCGCCAGGGTGTGTGCGTATGTACGTACATCGATGCACCGCCGTGCGGCTCGACCGGGCGCGGCACGGCCACGACCCGGAATCAGGTGAGGACGAATGACGGACGCCGTGGGCTCCATCGACACGCCTGATGCCCAGGACGAGGTGCCGGAGTCCAAGAAGAAGCCGCGCAGGGGCGGCAAGCGCGCCAAGAAGGGGCCGCTGAAGCGCCTTGCCCTCTTCTACCGCCAGATCATCGCGGAACTCCGCAAGGTTGTCTGGCCCACTCGCAACCAGCTGACGACGTACGCCACCGTGGTGATTGTCTTCGTCGTCATCATGATCGCCATGGTGACCGTGATTGACTATGGGCTTGACCAGGCGGCCAAGTACGTCTTCGGCTGAGCCAAGAGCGAAGGGCGCCGTGGTACCCGGCGCCCCTTTGGCATGTTCCACCCCCATGTATCCAGGAAGAAGCAGCCACCGTGTCTGACCCGAACCTGAACGACGCCATCGAGCCGACCGAGTCCGTGGATGACGAGCTCGACACCGTCGAGGGTGCGGACGAGGTCGACGAGACCAAGGCTGCCGAGGGCGGGACGCCCGAGGGAGAGGCCGCCGAGGAGGAGGCGAAGGCCGAGTCGGACCCGGTCGCCAAACTCCGCGAGGAACTGAGCGCGCTGCCCGGCGAGTGGTACGTCATCCACACCTACGCCGGCTACGAGAAGCGGGTGAAGGCCAACCTGGAGCAGCGTGCCGTCTCGCTGAACGTCGAGGACCTCATCTACCAGGCCGAGGTCCCCGAGGAGGAGATCGTCCAGATCAAGAACGGCGAGCGCAAGACCGTCCGGCAGAACAAGCTGCCCGGCTACGTGCTCGTCCGGATGGAGCTGACGGACCAGTCCTGGGGCGCCGTCCGCCACACCCCGGGTGTCACCGGCTTCGTGGGGGACGCCTTCAACCCGTACCCGCTGACGCTCGACGAGGTCGTGAAGATGCTCGCCCCGGAGGCCGAGGAGCGGGCCGCCCGCGAGGCCGCCGAGGCCGAGGGCAAGCCGCTTCCGCCGCGCAAGGTCGAGGTCCAGGTGCTGGACTTCGAGGTCGGCGACTCGGTCACCGTCACCGACGGCCCGTTCGCCACGCTGCAGGCGACGATCAACGAGATCAACCCCGACGCGAAGAAGGTCAAGGGCCTGGTGGAGATCTTCGGCCGCGAGACGCCGGTCGAGCTCTCCTTCGACCAGATCCAGAAGAACTAGTCCGGCCGGGTCCGGAAAGGACCGGTCGCACGCCCGCCCGCCTCCGCCCCTGCCGGCGTCTCCCGCCGGCAGGGGCGTTGTGCGTACGGGTCGTGTGCTCCGAGGGGGCTCCCGCGGGCCGCGGCCGGATCAGCCCGCGCAGCCGGGCACCGGGCTCGGGCTGGTGCTGCAGTTGTTCGGGGTGTTGCCGGCGACCACGGTGGACTGCAGGGTCACGATGCCGTTGTTGTTGTAGATGCCGCCGGGGTTGTTGTTGGCGGCCTGGTTCTGGCTGACGTTGCTGAAGGACACCGTGGTGGTGCCGCCGGGGACGGTGGGGACACCGGTGGCGATGCCGCCGCCGGTCTGCGCGGTGTTGTCCACGAGGTTGCTGGTGGTGATGGTCAGCGTTCCGATGCTGGCGATGCCGCCGCCCGCGCCGCCCGCCGTATTCCTGCTGATCTGCGAGGACCTGACGGTCAGTGTGCCGTTGTTCACCAGGCCGCCGCCGTTCTGGGTCGAGGAGTTGTCCCTGACGACGCTCTCGCTCACATGCGCCTGGGAACCGCTGGCCACCCCGATGCCGCCGCCGAAGGCGGCGGTGTTGTCCCGGATCACACTGCAGTCGACGGTCAGGGTGCCGTTGCCGGTGACGAGGATGCCGCCGCCGTCGCTGCTCAGGACGGCGCTCCCGGCGGCGTCGCCGTTGGCGATGGTGGTCGTGCGCAGCGTCAGATTGCCGCCGTCGACGGTGAGGATGCGGAAGGAACCCGCGGTGCGGGTGATGGTCGCGTGGTTGCCGTTGATGACGATCGGCGAGGTGATGCTGGGCAGTTCGGAGGTCAGGGCATAGGTGCAGCGGGCCGTCAGCTTGAGCGTGTCGGTCCCCGGGGTGCTGTTGGCCGTGGTGATGGCCGTGCGCAGGGCGGTCTGGCTGCATGCCACGGTGTGCGTCTTGGCCGAGGCGGAGGGGGCCAGTGCGAGGGGCGCCAGCGTGGCGGTCATGCCTATGCAGAGCACGTGAGCGGTGCGAACGGAAAACGCACGGGTGAACATGTCACTCCTTCTGAAGTCGCGCCCGCCGCGGGCGTGACGGTTCACAAGGCCGTGGGCGCCGCGGACAGGGGGGCTGTCAGCGAAGGAGGTCCCCTGGGACACGCCGGTTCTCTCTGAATTCCTCCTGATTTACACCTGATGGTCCTTTGCGATGCGTCCGATGGGCGGATCACGGACGGACCGGTGCACCGGCCGGCGGAAGGGCCGGCCGGTGCGCTGGTCCGCCCGCCGCCCGCCGCTGCGAGGGCCGCTTGCCGCGCTGACCTCGTGATTTCAGGTCCTGAGGGAGCAGGGGCTATCGTGGTGCGGTATGCCGTCTGCGGGATCATGCACCGAGCGGGAGCAGGTCGAAGGCGCGGATGGCACTCAACCTCTCAGCAAGGACCCGGAGAGAGAGCATGCCTCCCAAGAAGAAGAAGGTCACGGGGCTCATCAAGCTCCAGATCCAGGCCGGTGCCGCCAACCCGGCCCCGCCGGTCGGCCCCGCGCTGGGTCAGCACGGCGTCAACATCATGGAGTTCTGCAAGGCCTACAACGCCGCGACCGAGTCGCAGCGTGGCTGGGTGATCCCGGTGGAGATCACGGTCTACGAGGACCGTTCCTTCACCTTCGTCACCAAGACTCCGCCGGCCGCCAAGATGATCCTCAGGGCCGCGGGCGTGGAGAAGGGCTCCGGCGAGCCGCACAAGACCAAGGTCGCCAAGATCACCCGGGCGCAGGTCCGCGAGATCGCTCAGACCAAGATGCCCGACCTCAACGCCAACGACCTGGACGCCGCCGAGAAGATCATCGCTGGTACCGCCCGCTCCATGGGCGTCACCATCGAGGGCTGAGCCCCGGCACCCCAACCCCGTAGCACCCATGCGGCCGCAGGAGGCCGCACGTGGCAGGGCCTGCTCGGCCCGGACCACGACTCCTTTCGGACCACACAGGAGCAGTTGTGAGCAAGCGCAGCAAGGCTCTCCGCGCTGCGGACGCCAAGGTCGACCGGAACAGGCTGTACGCCCCGCTCGAGGCCGTCCGTCTCGCCAAGGAGACCTCCACGACCAAGTTCGACGCCACCGTCGAGGTCGCCCTCCGTCTGGGTGTCGACCCGCGCAAGGCCGACCAGATGGTCCGTGGCACCGTGAACCTTCCGCACGGCACCGGCAAGACCGCCCGGGTCCTGGTCTTCGCGACCGGTGAGCGTGCCGAGGCCGCGCGTGCCGCGGGCGCCGACATCGTCGGTGCCGACGAGCTGATCGAGGAGGTGGCGAACGGCCGCCTGGACTTCGACGCCGTCGTCGCCACCCCGGACCTCATGGGCAAGGTCGGCCGCCTCGGCCGCGTCCTGGGTCCGCGTGGTCTGATGCCGAACCCGAAGACCGGCACGGTCACCCCGGACACCGCCAAGGCCGTGTCCGACATCAAGGGCGGCAAGATCGAGTTCCGTGTGGACAAGCACGCGAACCTGCACTTCATCATCGGCAAGACGTCCTTCGAGGACACCCAGCTGGTGGAGAACTACGGCGCCGCGCTGGAGGAGATCCTCCGTCTGAAGCCGTCCGCCGCCAAGGGCCGCTACATCAAGAAGGCCTCCATCACCACCACGATGGGCCCCGGCATCCCGGTCGACCCGAACCGCACCCGCAACCTTCTCGTCGAGGAGGACCCGGCCGCGGTCTGAGCCTCCGGCTCACCCCGTCGACGACGAGCCCCGCGACCTTCCGGCGCGGGGCTCGCCCCTTTTCCGGGCCCGCTTTTGCGGGTACGGCTTTCTCGCACGGCCGTCGGCGGCCTGCGCTAGCGTGAGGGCCACAGCCATGGCACAGGGGTGGGACGAATGAAGAGCACGACCGCGCGCCGTACGACACTGCCGGTCGCGGTGGCGGCCGCGCTGACGGGAGTGACCGCGTGCGGCTTCGGCGGCCCTTCCCGGGGCCCGGACGGGGCCGGCGGGGCGGCGGAGCGGGACGCGGCGCGCATGAGCTCCATCGCGGCCCTGCGGTCCGCCGACGCCTCCACCGCCGAGGCCGACTCCGCCCGGGTGTCGATGACGACCAGCATCGGCACGCTGATGTCCATGAAGGGCAGCGGCACCGTCGCCTGGGGCCGCGGTCTGACCGGCCGGCTCACGCTCACCTACACCGGCGGCACGGCCCTGGAGACGATGCGCCGGGTCGGGACCACCTCGATGGAGGCGCGGTACCTGCCCGACGCCTACTACGCGCGCATGGGCGACGTCTTCGCCGAGCAGGCGGGGGGCGGCAGGCACTGGATCCGGTACCGCTACGAGGACCTCGGGCGGCTCGCGGGCGGCTCCGGCGCGTATCTGCGGGAGCAGCTGCGGAACTCCACCCCGAACCAGACGGTGAAGCTGCTGCTCGCCTCCGGCGACGTCAGGAGAGTGGGCGAGGCGACGATACGGGGCGAGCGCACCACCCACTACCGGGGCACGGTGAACATCGCCGACTTCGCCGGCAGGAGCTCGAACCTTCCCCGAAGCGAGCTGGAGGCCCTGCGCAGACAGCTCAGCCAGGCCGGTGTCACCACCGAGTCCATCGACCTGTGGATCAACGACCGGAGCCTTCTGGTCAAGAAGGTCGAGAGGGCCGACACGGCGGCCGGCACGATGACCAACACGGCGTACTACAGCGACTACGGCATCAAGGTCGCCGTCCAGGAGCCCCCGGCCGACGACACGAGGGACTTCAAGGACCTGATGAGGACCCAGGGCTCCGCGGGCGGCGGCTCCTGACCCCTGCTGCGCGACGGCCCCGCAGGGACGCCGCGGGAGCGGATTTGCTCGGGGGCGCCCCGGTCTCGTACTCTTCTGCGGAAGCCAGAGACCGCTGGTCGTTACCGCACGCTCGGACGAGGGTGCGGTGGCCGAAGGATCCGCTGAACTGCGGACGGCCCGCGCAGGTGACAGTGGAAGCACTCCCGGAGTGCACGCGATCGTGCCGCGTGCACGACCGGTCGAGCCCGCCCCGTGCGCCTGCGCCGGGGCGTTTCGTTTTCCCCAGTCCTCCTTCGGGTCCGCGCGGTCCGAATCACCCGGAAGGAGGCCGAGGCTATGGCGAGGCCCGACAAGGCGGCCGCGGTTGCCGAGCTGACGGACAAGTTCCGCAACTCGAACGCCGCCGTGCTGACCGAGTACCGCGGTCTCACCGTGGCGCAGCTCAAGACGCTGCGTCGTTCTCTCGGTGAGAACGCCCAGTACACCGTGGTGAAGAACACGCTGACCAAGATCGCGGCCAGCGAGGCCGGGATCACGCTGGACGACCAGCTCTTCGCTGGTCCGACGGCGGTCGCCTTCGTCACCGGTGACCCGGTGGAGTCGGCGAAGGGTCTTCGTGACTTCGCCAAGGAGAATCCGAACCTCATCATCAAGGGCGGTGTCCTTGACGGCAAGGCGCTGTCCGCCGATGAGATCAAGAAGCTTGCGGACCTGGAGTCCCGCGAGGTTCTGCTCAGCAAGCTGGCCGGTGCCTTCAAGGCGAAGCAGTCCCAGGCTGCCTCCGTCTTCCAGGCGCTGCCGTCGAAGCTCGTCCGCACCGTGGACGCGCTGCGCGCCAAGCAGGCCGAGCAGGGCGGTGCCGAGTAATTCGGCTCGCTTTGCGATCCTCACCCGTCCGTGGGTGGGGGTCGACGCGGGCCCGACGTACGCCCGCCTGACCCAGTACATCCGGCACCTGCCGACTTGAACGGAAGGACCGCCATCATGGCGAAGCTGACCCAGGAAGAGCTGCTCGCGCAGTTCGAGGAGATGACCCTCATCGAGCTCTCCGAGTTCGTGAAGGCGTTCGAGGAGAAGTTCGACGTCACCGCCGCCGCGGCCGCCCCGGTCGTCGTCGCCGGTGGTGGCGCTGCCGCCGCCGGTGGCGCCGAGGCCGAGCCGGAGAAGGACGAGTTCGACGTCATCCTCGCCGCCGCCGGCGACAAGAAGATCCAGGTCATCAAGGTCGTGCGCGAGCTGACCTCCCTCGGCCTGAAGGAGGCCAAGGACCTGGTCGACGGCGCCCCGAAGCCCGTCCTCGAGAAGGTCAACAAGGAGGCCGCGGACAAGGCCAAGGAGGCCCTCGAGGGCGCCGGCGCCACCGTCGAGGTCAAGTAAGACCTTCACGGGTCCGTCCGGGACTCCTGCGCACTGACAGCCGTTCGAGGCTGTAACGCGGACGCACCGAGGGGCGATCATCCATCCGGGTGGTCGCTCCTCGGCGTTTCCCGAGGGCGGCGCAGGCTGCCTTGCACCCACGGCCGGGAGAGGTAAGGTGATCTTCGTCGTGCCTCGAGCGGTCCCGGAGGCAGGCTGCGTGTGACGACGGCGGCATCCGATTTCGGCCTGGGGGGCCTTGACGAACTGCACGCAGCGCGCAATTCTCAGGACGCGTCGTCACAAGGATCCGAATCCGAGGCATGGATCGACGACAAAGAGGGCAGTATCAGAGTGCGTTGAGGGCAGACATGCCGCAGACGTCGACAACTGTGAGGGTCCCGAAAAACCCGTACTGGACATCAGTGAGCTAAGTGGCTACACTGACCCTTTGCGCTGCCTGTTAACTGCCTCCTGCCCGTCACCAGGGGCATGCCCTCGCCTCAGCAACGACGAGCGGACCACCGCTGACCTGGCTTTTCCGGCTCGCAGCGGAGGATCTGTCGTCGTAGCGGCGGCGGGGGACCGGTACGCGCGTAGTGAGTCCGAGCCCTCGGAAGGACCCCCTCTTGGCCGCCTCGCGCACTGCCTCGACCGCGAATACGAACAACGGCGCCAGCACTGCTCCGCTGCGCATCTCCTTTGCAAAGATCAAGGAGCCCCTCGAGGTTCCGAACCTTCTCGCGCTGCAAACCGAGAGCTTCGACTGGCTGCTCGGGAACGACGCGTGGAAGGCTCGCGTAGAGGAGGCTCTCGAGAACGGTCAGGACGTCCCCACCAAGTCCGGTCTCGAGGAGATCTTCGAGGAGATCTCCCCGATCGAGGACTTCTCCGGGTCCATGTCGCTGACCTTCCGCGACCATCGCTTCGAGCCGCCGAAGAACTCGATCGAAGAGTGCAAGGAGCGCGACTTCACCTACGCCGCCCCGCTCTTCGTCACGGCCGAGTTCACCAACAACGAGACCGGCGAGATCAAGTCCCAGACCGTCTTCATGGGCGACTTCCCGCTCATGACGAACAAGGGCACCTTCATCATCAACGGCACCGAGCGTGTCGTGGTGTCGCAGCTGGTCCGTTCGCCCGGCGTCTACTTCGACTCCACCATCGACAAGACGTCCGACAAGGACGTCTTCACCGCCAAGATCATCCCCTCCCGGGGTGCCTGGCTGGAGATGGAGATCGACAAGCGCGACATGGTCGGTGTCCGCATCGACCGCAAGCGCAAGCAGTCCGTCACCGTGCTCCTCAAGGCGCTCGGCTGGACCAACGAGCAGATCCTCGAGGAGTTCGGCGAGTACGAATCGATGCGCGCCACCCTGGAGAAGGACCACACCCAGGGCCAGGACGACGCACTCCTGGACATCTACCGCAAGCTGCGCCCGGGCGAGCCCCCCACGCGTGAGGCCGCCCAGACGCTGCTGGAGAACCTCTACTTCAACCCCAAGCGCTACGACCTCGCCAAGGTCGGCCGCTACAAGCTCAACAAGAAGCTGGGTACGAGCACCCCGCTGGACGAGGGTGTCCTGACCATCGGGGACATCATCGCCACGATCAAGTACCTGGTGAAGCTGCACGCCGGCGAGACCGAGACCGTCGGTGACAACGGCGAGACCGTCGTCGTCGAGACCGACGACATCGACCACTTCGGCAACCGCCGTCTGCGCAGCGTCGGCGAGCTCATCCAGAACCAGGTCCGCACCGGTCTGGCCCGGATGGAGCGCGTCGTCCGCGAGCGCATGACCACCCAGGACGTCGAGGCGATCACGCCGCAGACCCTGATCAACATCCGGCCGGTCGTCGCCTCCATCAAGGAGTTCTTCGGCACCAGCCAGCTGTCCCAGTTCATGGACCAGAACAACCCGCTGTCCGGGCTGACGCACAAGCGTCGTCTGTCCGCGCTCGGTCCGGGTGGTCTCTCCCGTGAACGGGCCGGCTTCGAGGTCCGTGACGTGCACCCCTCGCACTACGGCCGCATGTGTCCGATCGAGACGCCGGAAGGCCCGAACATCGGTCTGATCGGCTCGCTGGCCACCTACGCCCGGGTCAACGCGTTCGGCTTCGTCGAGACCCCGTACCGCAAGGTCGTCGACGGCCAGGTCACCGACCAGGTGGACTACCTCACGGCCGACGAGGAGGACCGCTACGTCATCGCGCAGGCCAACGCCGTCCTGACGGACGACCTGCGCTTCGCCGAGAGCCGCGTCCTGGTCCGCCGCCGCGGCGGCGAGGTCGACTACGTCGACCCCGAGGACGTGGACTACATGGACGTCTCGCCGCGCCAGATGGTGTCGGTCGCGACCGCCATGATCCCCTTCCTCGAGCACGACGACGCCAACCGTGCCCTCATGGGCGCGAACATGATGCGCCAGGCCGTGCCGCTGATCCAGGCGGAGGCCCCGCTCGTCGGCACCGGCATGGAGTACCGCTCCGCCGTCGACGCCGGCGACGTCATCAAGGCCGAGAAGTCCGGTGTGGTCCAGGAGGTCTCCGCGGACTACATCACCACGGCCAACGACGACGGCACCTACATCACCTACCGCCTGGCCAAGTTCGCCCGCTCCAACCAGGGCACCTCGGTCAACCAGAAGGTCATCGTCAACGAGGGCGACCGTGTCGTCGAGGGCCAGGTCCTCGCCGACGGCCCGGCCACCCAGAACGGCGAGATGGCGCTCGGCAAGAACCTGCTGGTCGCCTTCATGCCGTGGGAGGGCCACAACTACGAGGACGCGATCATCCTGTCGCAGCGCCTCGTGCAGGACGACATCCTCTCCTCGATCCACATCGAGGAGCACGAGGTCGACGCCCGTGACACCAAGCTCGGCCCCGAGGAGATCACCCGGGACATCCCGAACGTCTCCGAGGAGGTCCTCGCCGACCTCGACGAGCGCGGCATCATCCGCATCGGTGCCGAGGTCGTCGCCGGCGACATCCTGGTCGGCAAGGTCACCCCGAAGGGTGAGACCGAGCTGACCCCGGAGGAGCGCCTGCTGCGCGCGATCTTCGGTGAGAAGGCCCGTGAGGTCCGCGACACCTCGCTGAAGGTGCCGCACGGCGAGACCGGCAAGGTCATCGGCGTGCGCGTCTTCGACCGCGAGGAGGGCGACGAGCTGCCGCCGGGCGTGAACCAGCTGGTCCGCGTCTACGTGGCGCAGAAGCGCAAGATCACCGACGGTGACAAGCTCGCCGGCCGCCACGGCAACAAGGGTGTCATCGCCAAGATCCTGCCGATCGAGGACATGCCGTTCCTGGAGGACGGCACCCCGGTCGACGTCATCCTCAACCCGCTGGGCGTGCCGTCCCGCATGAACCCGGGACAGGTCATGGAGATCCACCTCGGCTGGCTCGCCAGCCAGGGCTGGGACGTCTCCGGCGTCCAGGAGGAGTGGGCCGAGCGTCTGAAGGCCATCGGCGCCGACCGGGTCGGGCCGCGCACCAACGTGGCCACCCCGGTCTTCGACGGCGCCCGGGAGGACGAGATCGCGGGTCTGCTGGAGCACACCCTGCCCGACCGCAACGGCGACCGCCTGGTCCTGCCGTCCGGCAAGGCCCGGCTCTTCGACGGCCGCTCCGGCGAGCCGTTCCCGGACCCGATCTCGGTCGGCTACATGTACATCCTGAAGCTGCACCACCTGGTCGACGACAAGCTGCACGCCCGCTCGACCGGTCCGTACTCGATGATCACGCAGCAGCCGCTGGGCGGTAAGGCCCAGTTCGGTGGCCAGCGGTTCGGCGAGATGGAGGTGTGGGCACTCGAGGCGTACGGCGCCGCCTACGCCCTTCAGGAGCTGCTGACCATCAAGTCCGACGACGTCACCGGCCGCGTGAAGGTCTACGAGGCCATCGTCAAGGGCGAGAACATCCCCGAGCCCGGCATCCCCGAGTCCTTCAAGGTGCTCATCAAGGAGATGCAGTCCCTCTGCCTGAACGTGGAGGTGCTGTCCAGCGACGGTATGTCCATCGAGATGCGTGACACCGACGAGGACGTCTTCCGCGCCGCGGAGGAGCTCGGCATCGACCTGTCCCGGCGCGAGCCGAGCAGCGTCGAAGAGGTCTGACGGGAGTCCGGCGGGCCTTCCCGGCCGGGA
>NZ_MUME01000158.1 GCF_002155915.1 Streptomyces thermovulgaris
AGGACGGTGACGTAGGCGGTGTGGGTGACCCTCCAGCTCACCGCCTACGTCACCGTCCTGAGCTTCCTCCTCGGCACGGTCCTGGCCTTCATGCGGCTGTCGCGCAGCCCGGTGCTGCAGACCGTCGCCTGGACCTACGTCTGGATCTTCCGGTCCATCCCGATGATCGTCCAGCTGGTGTTCTGGTTCAACCTGAGCGCCCTGTACGAGAAGCTGGGCCTCGGCATCCCCTTCGGACCGGTGTTCTGGTCCATCGACAGCAACAGCCTGATCGGCACCATCGGCGCCGCCGTCATCGGACTGACACTGCATCAGGCCGCCTACACCGCCGAGATCGTCCGCGGCGGCGTCATCGCCGTCGACCACGGGCAGCTGGAGGCCGCCGCGGCGCTGGGCATCCCCCGGCTGCGGCAGATCCGCCGGATCGTGCTGCCCCAGGCCATGCGCGCCATCCTGCCCACCGCCGGCAACGAGATCATCGGCCTGCTCAAGGGCACCTCGGTGGTCTATGTGATGTCCATCGGCGAACTCTTCTACCAGGTGCAGGTGATCTACGGCCGCAACGGCCGGGTGATCCCGCTCCTGCTGGTCGCCACCGCCTGGTACGTGGCCCTCACCTCCCTGCTGTCGATCGCCCAGTACTACGTCGAGCGCCGCTACGCCCGCGGAGCCGACCGCACCCCGCCGCCCACCCCGCTCCAGCGCGCCCGCCGCTTCGTACGCGACCTGCGCACAGCGGCGGCCCGGCGCGACCAGCCCGTCGTACCCCTGAAGCTCCTGGGAGACAGCCGATGAGTGATGTGACGGTGGCCGTCGAGAACCCGAAGCCGCCGGTGGACGGCGTGATGGTGGACATCCGCGGCGTCCACAAGAGCTTCGGCCCGCTGGAGGTGCTGCGCGGCGTCGACCTCCAGGTCCGCGCCGGCGAGGTCACCGTGATCCTCGGCCCGTCCGGCTCCGGCAAGTCCACCCTGCTGCGCACCATCAACCACCTGGAGAAGGTCAACCGCGGCTGGATCAGCATCGACGGCGAACTCATCGGCTACCGCCGCTCGGGCGACAAGCTGTACGAGCTGAGGGAGAAGGAGGTCCTCAAACAGCGCACCCACATCGGGTTTGTCTTCCAGAACTTCAACCTCTTCCCGCACCTGACCGTCCTGGAGAACCTCGTCGAGGCACCGGTCTCCGCACTGCGCCGCCCGCGCAGGGAGGCGGAGCGGACGGCACGCCGCCTGCTGGAGCGGGTCGGCCTCGCGGACAAGAGCGACGCCTACCCCCGGCAGCTCTCCGGCGGACAGCAGCAGCGCGTGGCCATCGCCCGCGCACTCGCCCTCGAACCGAAGGTGCTGCTCTTCGACGAGCCCACCTCGGCACTCGACCCGGAGCTGGTCGGCGAGGTCCTCGACGTCATCAAGGACCTCGCCCGCACCGGAACCACCATGATCGTCGTCACCCATGAGATCGGCTTCGCCCGCGAGGTCGCCGACACCGTGGTCTTCATGGACGGCGGTGTCGTCGTGGAACAGGGACCGCCCGCGGCCGTCCTGGACCACCCCCGGCACGAACGCACCCGCGCCTTCCTCTCCAAGGTCCTCTGACCGCACCGCACCCCCCTTTTTTTCGCATTTCTCACACGCAAGGAGCACGACCGTGTCCACCTCGATCACCCGCCGCACCGCCGCGGCCGCACTGGGACTGGCCGCAGCCCTCGTCCTCGCCGCGTGCGGCACCCCCGACGACGGCGGCAGGACCGAGGTCACGACCGCATCGGGCAGCCGGACGAGGATCAACACCAGCCCGGACCAGAAGCGGATCACCACCGGCAAGGTCGACTCCATAGCCGCCCGGGTCCCGGAGAGGATCCGCGAAAGAGGCACCCTGGAGGTCGTCAACTCCTCCGGCTCCGCCGCACCCCTGACCTTCTACGCCACCGACAACAGGACCGTCATCGGCGTCGAGCCCGACATCGCCTCCCTGGTCGCCGACGTGCTCGGCCTGAAGCTGCACCTCAACACCGTCTCCTGGGAGAACATCTTCGTCGGCCTCGACAGCGCCAAGTACGACGTCGGCTTCAGCAACATCACCGTCACCGAGGAACGCAAGGAGAAGTACGACTTCGCCACCTACCGCGAGGACAACCTGGGCTTCGAGGCCAAGAAGGGCAGCGGCCTGAAGGTGGACGGACCCGAGGACGTGGCGGGCAGGACGGTCGCCGTGGACAGCGGCACCAACCAGGAGAAGCTGCTGATCGACTGGAGCAAGGAGAACGAGAAGGCCGGACGCGAGCCGGTGAACATCAAGTACTACCAGAACGACAGCGACACCTATCTCGCCCTCCAGTCCGGCCGCATCGACCTGTACCTCGGCCCCCACCCGACCGCCGCCTACCACGCGGCCGCCACCGGCAAGACCGAGGTCGTCGGCACCTGCTCCGGCGCCGGCGCCACCCTCCAGGGCCTCATCGCGGCCACCACCAAGAAGGACAGCGGCCTGGTCGAACCGCTCGCCGCCGCCCTCAACCACATCATCGAGAACGGCACGTACGCGAAGGTGCTGGAGCGCTGGGGCCTGTCCGACGAGGCCGTGACCAAGTCCGAGATCAACCCGCCGGGCCTGCCCAGGACCGGCGGGTGACCGACCCGGAGACCGGCGGCGGGAAGCACGCACCTTCCCGCCGCCGGTCTCCGG
>NZ_MUME01000159.1:0-213 GCF_002155915.1 Streptomyces thermovulgaris
CGGCCGGGGTGGACCAGGGCGGGGGGCAGATGACCGGCGAGGGAGACGTGGCACTGCGCGCGATGCGGGTCGTAGACGGCATAGGCGCAGGTGATGATGGCCTCCTCCAGGCGGGTGCTGGTGTGGTCGAGACGTTCCAGCACCTCCGCCGGGGCGAGGTCCAGATCGGCGAAGGCGCGGGTGGCGGTGCGGAGCTGGCCCATGGTGGCGGCG
>NZ_MUME01000159.1:242-11855 GCF_002155915.1 Streptomyces thermovulgaris
CGTCGAACCAGTCGCCGCCGACCTCGGCGACGGCCGCGGCGGGCTGGTAGCGGCCGGCGACCTCCAGACCCGTCAGGTGCTGGGGGTGCTGGGGGAGCAGATGACGCTGGAGGGCGAGGGCCGCATGGCGCTGGCTGCGGTACCAGCGGGCGTTGTCGATGGACAGGGCGGCACGGGCGGCCAGCTCGCCGGCCAGGACGGTGTCGTCCTGGCTGAACGGCTCGGTGTTGTGGATGCGCTGGAGGCCCAGGACCCCGAGGATCTCGCCGCGGGCGGTCAGCGGCACGGCCAGGTAGGAGTGGAGCCCGGCGCGGGCCAGAAGCTCGGCCGCCTCGGCGGAGCGGGCGATGTGCCGCAGGTCGTGGCGGTTCACATGGGGCACCCGGACCGGGCGGCAGAGGTTCACGCACTGGGCGGCCAGACGGTCGGTGTCGTAGACGGCGAGCTCGCCGGGCGGGTCGGCGGCGCGGACGGCCTCGGTGGGACGGGCCGCGGCCACGGCGAGGGAGCGGAACAGGGCGGGCCCCTGGTGCTTCTCCGTCCCGTGATGACCCTGCAGGACGCTGTCGAGCACGTCCACCGTGGCCACGTCGGCGAGGTCCGGCACGCACACGCCGGCCAGCTCGCGGGCGGTCCGCTCGAGGTCGAGCGTGGTCCCGACGCGCAGGGTGGCGTCGGCGATCATGGTGAGCCGCCGCCGGGCCCGGGACGCCTCGATCTCCGCCCGGTGCCGCTCGGTGACGTCCACGACCGAGGCGGCCACTCCCAGGACCCGCCCGTTGGGGTCCTCCAGCCGGTAGCGGGAGACCGACCAGGCGTGGTCGTGGTCGGGGTCGGCCGGGGTGCGGCCGATCACGAGCTGGTCCAGCAGCGGGACTCCGGTCCTCAGCACCCGGTGGGTCACGGCTTCGACCTCGGGGCCCAGAAGCGGCACGACCTCGGGCAGACGCCGGCCGATGTGATCGGCGGCGGGCACGCCGTTGATCCGCTCCAGCGCCGGATTGACGGTCACGAACCGCAGATCGGTGTCCAGGATGGCCAGCCCGATCGGGGACTGCTCGATCAGGCGCACCGACAGCGCCAGCCTCCGCTCCACCTCCCGCAGCGTGGCCTGGTCGGAGGCGATGCCCAGGGCGTAGAAGCCCCCTCGGCCGTTCTCCAGCCGCATGTTGCGGAACTCCACCATCCGGGTGCTGCCGTCCTTGCAGCGGATGGGGAAGCCGCCGGCCCAGCTCTCGCCGGTCTCCATGAGCCGGGCGAACAGCTCGAGCACCTGCTCCAGGTGCCTCTCCTCGAGCAGCAGCCGGCCCGCGTACTGTCCCAGTGCCTCCTCGGCGGTGTAGCCGAACAGGGCCTCGGCCTGCGGGCTCCACAGGACGACCCGCCCCTCCGTGTCGAGGACGACGGCCGCGACCCCCAGGACGTCCAGCAGGCCGCCCGGAGCGGAGGAGACGTCCCTCACCTGTTCGGCCCGGCCGTGAACAGTGCCGGAGGCTCCCTTCATGGTCATATGGACAACCCCTTCCGCCGGCCTGCCGCACAGCGTGCGTCGCATGGCCCGTCCCGGTCCTCGCCTGCTTCGGACTCCGTCCGGACCGGCCGGTCACGCTCCTGGGAGGGCCGGGTACCCCCGCACCTCGTCCGGCACCGTGGCGGAGGGCTCCGCGACGGATTTCCACGGCGGACGCGATGAATCCCGTGGCGGGGCCGCGGCGGGACCGCTGGGGCCGTGGCGAGGACGAGGATCCGGCGGGACGGACGGGCCCGGACCGTGTGCGGCCCGCCGGCCGACCCGGTGGAAGGAGCGCACCCGCCGCCCGGCCCCATGTCCTCGGCAAATCGCCGGGCCTCTGCCGGACGGCTGCGGACGGACGCCGGCAGCGGACACGGCGGCACCTCGGTGCGGCCACGGACCGGACAGATGTGTGACGTGCGCCACAAGGAATTGTGTGCACGGTGCCACTCCGGTTCGTGGTGTGTCAAGAATGCAGGCAGAGCAGGAACGCGGGTCGGGAACGCCTGCCGGGAACGGATGTGCCGCGCGGTGCCGGTGGAGCCCGGGAGGACCGAGGGGTACGTGCTGCGGCTCCGCCCCTTCGCCGCCGCGTTCGGCCCCGGTCCGCCTGGTGGCGGAACTGTCGGACAACGAGCCGCCGGCCGGGACGCCGCATCCCCGGCCGGCGGCGCCCCTCTCGCCCGAGCGCCGCCCGGAGCCCGGACGGGAGAACGACCGTGCCGCCCCGCGCACCCGGGACGGCCGACGCGTCCCGTGAGCCGTTCCGGCCACGCCCGCGGCATGTCCCGCGTCGTGTGCGGCAATGTCCCGTGCCGTGTCCCGTGTCGTGTCTTGTGTCATGGTCCGCTCAGAGGACCGTGCTGTCGTGCGGGGAGGGCCGGTCGAGGGGGAGAAGCACGCGGGTGGAGGAGCAGCGGTGGCCGGGCGGTGCGGACGGTGGTCGGATGCGGGGGCGGGCCTGTGCCGACCACTCAAGGGGCGGGCCTGTGCCGGCGTGCAAGCCGTTCTGCCCTCAGGAGGCACCCGTCATGACCTTCAATCCGCTCGAACAGCGGGGGATTCCACTGGACCGCCAGCTGCGCAACTGGCGTGAGCTGAACGTGCAGCCGATCGATCCGGACCGCTGCGACCCGTACACCCGGTGCCGGATCATCACCATGAACGGCATCGAGACCGAGGCGATCCTCTTCGGTCACCACCTCGCCCGTCATACGTCCGATCCCGAGCTCAAACGACAGCTGGCCCGCACCCGGTACATCGAGGCACAGCAGCAGCGGGTGGTGAACTGGCTGCTGCCGGGGGTGTCGTCGGTCCTGGAGACGACGATCGCCTACGAGCAGGTGGCGGTGGACCTGACCGCGTGGGTGGCGCGGATGGAACCGGACCCGTACCTGAAGCAGGCCTACGAGTTCGGGGTGCTGGAGGACTTCGACCACCTGTACCGGTACGCCAACCTGTACGAGATGATCGAGCACCGCAAGGCCGAGTCGGTGGTCGACAACCTCACCGAGGTGATGCCGGGCCGCCCGACGAAGTACCACCACCGCGACCCGTACGACAACGTCCGCGACCCCTACGACAGGACCACGGTCAACCCGCTGTCGAAGCTGCACGCGCTGACCGTCATGGCGGCGGAGCAGCAGACGATGAACTTCTACATGAACACCGGCCCCACCTACATGGAGCCGATCGCCCGCCAGCTGTACCAGGAGATCGGGCTGATCGAGGAGGAGCACGTCACCCACTACGAGTCGCTGGTGGACCCGGGGGAGACGTGGTGGGAGCAGCTGGTCAACCACGAGTACAACGAGTGCTACCTGTACTACTCGTTCATGGAGCAGGAGAGCGACCCGAAGGTCAAGGCCATCTGGGAGCTCCACCTGAACATGGAGCTGGAGCACCTGCACATCGCCTGCGACCTGATGCGCCGCCACGACGGCCGCGAACCGCAGGAGATCCTCGCACCGGAGCTGCCCGATGTGCTCACCTTCGAGCCCAACAAGCAGTACCTGCGCGAGCTGCTGGCCACCCAGATCGACCTGACCACGCTCGGAGCCGGCTATGTGCGCGAGGCGCACGAGCGGTTCGAGAGGATGCAGCAGCAGATCCACGGAGGCGAACAGCCGCCGAGCGAGCGGGTCATGGCCGAGCACGACGAGATGTTCGGCCGCGAGTACCGCGTGGAGACCGAGGGCGAGCACCCCGACCCCGCCCTGCGCGAGCGCTGAGGGGAGACAGCGATGTCCGACACCCACACCCCGCGGGCCGGTGACGACCAGGCGTCCGACACCGATGTCGTCGCCCTGCTGATCCGCCAGCACGGCGACATCCGCAACCTCTTCGACGAGGTCGAGGCCACCAGCGGCGACGAGCGCCGCGACGCCTTCCGCCGTCTGGTGCGCCTCCTGGCGGTGCACGAGACGGCCGAGGAGGAGGTGGTCCACCCCTACGCGCGGCGCAAGCTGCCCGGCGGCGACCGGCTCGTGGAGGACCGGCTGGCCGAGGAGCGCAAGGCGAAGGAGACACTCGCCGCCCTCGACGAGATGGACCCCGACGACCCCGAGTTCATGCCCCGGCTGCTGGCCCTGCGCACCGACGTCCAGGAGCACGCGCGGGCCGAGGAACGCTACGAGTTCACCCACATCCGGCGCACCGCCGGACCCGCGGAACTCGCCTCCATGGCCAAGGCCGTCAAGGCCGCCGAGGCCATGGCCCCCACCCGCCCCCACCCGGGAGCCGAGACCATGACCGCGGCCAATGTGGCCCTCGGCCCCCTGGCCGCGGTCATGGACCGCACCCGCGACGCCATCCGCAGGGTCATGGGCAGGAGCTGAGCCACGGCACACCGGTGCGTGACGGCCGCACGGCTGCCCGCGGGACCACCGTCGAAGCGGGTGGTCCCGCGGGCAGCCGCCGTGAGGAGCGAGGACGGCCGTCGTGGAAGGAGCGCGAGGGGCGCGCACCGGCGGAGGCGCACCGGCCACGGGCCGGCCCGCCCCGGGAAGGGCCGGCGGCCCGTCGGCCGCCCGCGTCCGGCCCGGGGACGCCGCCGCGCGGGGAGGACCGGGTGGCCTCCCCGGCCGTTTGCCGTCCGCACGAAAGGGGGACCCGGCTGCCCATGAGCACACCGACACGGCGTCACCGGATGGGACAGAACCGGGTCCTGCGGCTGCTGGACCGCCTGGAACAGGAACCCCGGGCCGACGCGGTGATCGACGCGGCCGGCCGGGGCGTACGCGCCCTGCCGCTGCGCGGCGGCCGGGACCTGCTGCACGGCAGGTGGCTGGGGCACCCGCTGCACCCGCTGATGGTGCAGGTGCCCATGGGCACCTGGCTGTCCGCCGCGGTGCTGGACCTGTTCCCCGGACGCTCGCGCGAGGCCGGCCTGCTGGTCGGGGTCGGGCTCGCCACAGCCGCCCCCGCGGCCCTGGCGGGCACCGTCGACTGGGCGGAACTGCACCGCCGGCAGCAGCGCACCGGCCTGGTGCACGCCCTGGCCAACGCGACGGCCGTCGGCCTGTACGCCGCCTCGCTCGCCTGCCGCCTCAAGGGCCGCACGGGAGCGGGCCGCGCGCTCGGCTTCCTGGGGCTGACGGCGGCCGGGGCCGGAGGCATGCTGGGCGGCCATCTCGCCTACCGGCAGGCGTCCGGCGCCAACCACGCGGAGGAGATCCCGTACGTCGTCACGGAGGGCTGGCACCGGATCGGGGCCGTGGCCGAGTTCCCGGCCGGCCGGCCGGTGCGGCGCAGCGTGGACGACGTACCGGTGCTGGTCGTCCGTGAATCCGGAGGAACCCTCCACGCACTGGCCGACCGGTGCAGTCATCTCGCGGGACCGCTGTCCGAGGGCACCGTCGCCGACGGATGCGTGCGATGCCCCTGGCACGGGAGCGTCTTCCGGCTCTCGGACGGCTGGAACGTCCGCGGCCCCGCCACCGCTCCCCAGCCCGCCTTCGACACCCGGATCGTCGACGGCCATGTGGAGGTGCGCCTGCGCGACCAGGACCCGGGGGAGTAGCCGGAGACGGGGCAGCCGGAGGACGCACCGGCGACCGTGCACGGCGGAGCCGGGAGGCCCGGCTCCGCCCGGGATCACAACAGGTCCTCGACCGTGATCGGTATCTTCCGCACCCGGCGGCCGGTCGCATGGTGGACGGCGTTCGCGATCGCGGCTCCGGCCCCGACCTGACCGATCTCGCCCACACCCTTGACGCCGAGCGGATTCACGACGTCGTCCTCGACCTCGACCAGTTCGACGTCGACGTCCGGGGCGTCCGCGTTGACGGCGACCAGGTAGTCCCCCAGGCTCGTATTGGCCCACTGCCCGGTGCGCGGATGCATGTGGTTGGCCTCCAGCAGCGCCTGGCCGAGCCCCCAGAGCATGCCGCTCATCAGCTGGCCGCGGGCCGTCTTGGGATTGAGCACCCGGCCGGGGGCGAAGGCCCCGGTCATGCGCCGCACCCGGACCAGACCGAGTCCGGGGTCCACGGCCACCTCGGCGAACTGCGCCCCGAAGGTCATCATCGCGAACTCGCCGTCGCCGTGGGGCGGGCTCCAGGTGCCCGACGCCTCGGCATCGGGCTGGGAGGCGCGGTGCAGCAGATCGGTGTACGAGTCGGAGGCGGAGCCGGCGGTCATCACCCCGTCCCGCACGACCACCTCGCCCGGGTCGACGCCGTGCAGCGGGGAGTGCGCGTCCAGGACGGCCCGGTGGACGAGCTGGTTGCGCAGGGCGGTCGCGGCACTGTGCACGGCGGCGCTGATCATGCCCGCTCCCGCGGAGCCCGCCGCGGTCGCGATGCTGGGCAGGTCCGAGTCGCCGTTCTCGAACCGGCAGCGGTCGGCCGGTATGCCGAGGGCGTCGGCGGCGACCTGGGTCATGACCGTGGCGACCCCCGTGCCGAAGTCGGGGGTGGCGGCCTGGACGACGGCGGTGCCGTCGGCGTACAGACGGGCCCGTGCACGCTGCGGGGCGCCGGGCAGGGCGACCGGATAGCAGGCGGCGGCCATGCCCGTTCCGATCAGCCGGTTCCCCTCGCGCCGCAGACCCGGCCGGGGATCGCGGTCCGCCCAGCCGAAACGCTCGGCGCCACGCCGGCAGCACTCCTCAAAGCCGCTGCTGGACCACGGCAGGCCCGACACGGGGCTCACGTCCGCGTGGTTGCGCAGACGCAGCTCGACCGGGTCCAGACCCAGTTCCTGGGCCAGTTCGTCCATCGCGCACTCGAGGGCGAACATGCCGCTCGCCTCCCCGGGTGCCCGCATGAACGTCGGGGTCATCGTGTTGGCCCGGAAGACCCGGTGGACGCCCTCGAAGTTCGGGCAGGCGTAGATGTCCGACGAGACACCGGCCGAGGGCTCGGCCCAGTCGTCGAAGGGCGAGGCCGGCGACAGCTTGTGATGCCTGATCGCGGTCAGCCGGCCGTCGCGCGTGGCCCCAGGACGACGCTCTGCTCCTGCTCCTCGCGGTGCCCCACCGACGTGAACATCTGCTCGCGGCTCAGCATGAGCTTGACCGGCCTGCCGACCTCGCGCGCGGCCATCGCGGCCAGCGCCACATGGGCGTGGACCATGGCCTTGCAGCCGAAACTGCCTCCCACGTAGTGGCTGATGACCCGGACCTTCGACAGCGGGAGCCCGAGCAGCCGGGCGACGGTGACCTGGGTGGCGCCGACGCCCTGGGTGGAGTCGTACAGCACCAGTTCGTCGCCGTCCCAGACGGCGGTGGTGCTCGCGGCCTCCAGGGGGTTGTGATGGTTCGCGGCGCAGGTGAGGACGGTCTCCACCCGCACATCCGCCCGGGCGAGGCCCGCCTCGACGTTCCCGCGCCGGATCCGGCCCGGCAACAGGCCGCCGAAGATGCGCTCGGGCACATACGCCTGGATGCGTCCCTGCTCCAGGGTGGTGACCGGCGGCATCTTTGTGCAGGAGACGCGCAGCAGGCTCGCCGCGTGCCGGGCCCGTTCCCAGGTGTCGGCGACGACGAGCGCGACGGGCTGGCCCGCGTAGTGGATCACGTCGTCCTGCAGGGGGAAGAAGGACTGCCCGGGAGCCGCCGAGCCGTCCAGGGAGGGGGCCGGCGGCAGCCGCTTTGCGACCCTGGGCAGGTTCTGGTGGGTGAGGACGGCGAGCACGCCCTCCTCCGCCCGGGCGGCGCTCGTGTCGATCCCGGTGACACGGCCGCTTGCGACCCGGGACCCCACCAGGCAGGCGTAGGCCACGCCGGGAATCGGTATCTCGGCGGAGTAACGGGCGCTGCCGGTGACCTTGGCGCGACCGTCGACACGGTCGAGAGGCCGTCCGACGGCCGTCGTGGTCGTTGTCGTCGTCATGCCGGGCTCCTGCCTGTGTCGCCCACGAGGGTTTCCAGGGCCCGTACGACGGTGCGCCGGGCGAGTTCCACCTTGAAGGCGTTCATCAGGGTCGGCCGGGCGTCGGCGAGTTCCCCCCGGGCCGCCTGCGCGAAGGTGTCCCGGTTCGCCGGGGCCCCGATCAGGAAGTCCTCGATGCGCCGGGCCCGCCAGGGCTTGGTGGCCACCCCGCCGAGCGCCACCCGCAGATCCGCGACGGTGCCGTCCACGACGGACAGCGCGGCCGCCACCGAGGCGAGCGCGAACTCGTAGCTCGCGCGGTCCCGCACCTTCAGATAGAGCGAGTGACGCGCCACGGGTGTCGCGGGCACCTCGATCGCGGTGATCAGCTCGCCGTGCTCCAGCGGATGTTCCCGGTGCGGAGAGTCCCCGGGAAGCAGGAAGAAGTCGTCGAACGCATGGGTCCGCTCGCCGTGGGGGCCCAGCGTGTGCACCCGGGCGTCGAGGGCCGCCAGCGCCACGGCCACGTCCGAGGGGTGCGTGGCGATGCAGTGGTCGCTGACGCCCAGGACGGCGTGGCCGGGCTGAACCCCTCGAGGGCCGGGCAGCCGGTGCCCGGATCGCGTTTGTTGCAGGACGACTGCGCGTCCCGGTAGTAGGGGCACCGGACCCGCTGCAGAAGGTTGCCGCCCATGGAGGCCATGTGCCGCAGCTGCGCCGAGGCGCCGAGCTCCAGGGCCTGGCGGATCATCGGAAAGCGTTCGCGCACCAGGGGCGAGGCGGCGACCTCGCTCATCCGGGCGAGGGCCCCGATGCGCAGCCCTCCGTCCCGGGTCGTCCCGATGTCCGTCAGCGGGAGGCGGTTGATGTCGACGAGCCGCCGTGGATGCAGGACGTTCTGGCGGAGCAGATCGATCTCGGTGGTGCCGCCGGCGAGGAACTCACTGGTGGGATCGGAACTGACGGCGGCGACCGCGGTCGCCGCGTCGGTGGCTCGGGAGTAGCTGATCGGCCGCACGGCAGACCTCCTAGGACCCGTCGCGGACGGCGCGGATCGCGGCCCGTATGCGGGGATAGGCGGCGCAGCGGCAGATGTTGCCGCTCATCCACTCCTTGATCTCGTCGTCGTCACCGGCGTGGCCCTCCTTGAGCAGCGCCACGGCCGACATGATCTGTCCAGGAGTGCAGTAGCCGCACTGGAAGGCGTCCTCGGCGATGAACGCCTGCTGCATGGCGTGCAGTTCGTCGCCCTCCGCGAGTCCCTCGATCGTGGTCACCTCACGCCCCTCGCACGTCAGGGCGAGCGTCAGACAGGCCAGCACACGACTGCCGTCCACCCAGACGGTGCAGGCGCCGCACGTCCCCTGGTCGCAGCCCTTCTTCGCACCGGTGAGGAAGAGATGCTCACGCAGCGCGTCGAGCAGGCTGACCCGTGGCTCGATCTCCAGGGAGCGCTCGACCCCGTTCACCGACAGGGTCACCCCGACCGGGCCCGGACCTCGTTCCTCGAGTGCTCGCCCGCGTTCGGTGAGCGTCGGGTCGTGTACGGACATGAGGCACCTCCCGGGGTCGGACGCACTCATCGTCGTACCGCCCTGTGGATTACCCAAACGGGTGAAAATGTGGGATTTCGGTGGGAGCGGTTCAGTGGAGGGCGGTGCGGCGCCGGAGGCGTGCGGCCCAGGAGCAGGGGCTCTTTCGTACGGTCGCTCCGCCGTGCCGGGGCGCCGTCGGTGCAGCTGCCGCCGCAGTCACCCGGCTTCGCGCACGACTGCGGCGGCACGTCCCGACCGGCTCGTGCGCCGGTGTTCCCGGGAGTCCCAGGACCTCGGGCGGGCGAGTCGTGGGGGGCAGGTCATGGGCTGCGGACGTCGAGTGGGTCCGGACGGTTCCTGGTCCTCTCCTGGTCCTCGAGGTCCTGGCGCCTGTCGTCGTGATCGTCGTGTCAGTCGTCGTCGAAGTCGTAGAGGTCGTCGAGATCGTCGAGGTCGTCGAGGTCGCCGGTCCAGGCCTTCCCGGTGGAGGCGTCCACGGTCACCTTGTACCACGTGCCGTCGTGGCCCCGGATCTCCACCTCCCACGCGCCGGCCCGCCCGCCGCTGTCGTCATCGTCGTCGGCGTCCACGGAGGTCACGGTGCCGGGCCGGAGGGCGAGCGCGGCCTCGGCGGCGGCGCGGGCGTCGGTCCTGAACGACGTGACCGCGGCGGCCTCCGCCCTGTCGTCGGCGTCGTCGTCCCGGTCGTCGCTCCTGACGGCGGAGAGGACCTCGGCGTTCGTGGCGTCGACGGTCACCTCGTGCTCGGTGCCGTTCCGTGCGAGGACATCGACCTCCCAGGCCGGGCCGCTCCGGCCCCGGTCCAGCTCCGCCGAGGACACCGTGCCGGGCACCGCCTTCAGCGCGGCGGCCAGGGCGTCCTGCACAAGGACCCGGGCGGACCGGGCCGCCGCAGCCCTGTTCCGGCCTCCGCCGGTGTCGCCGGCACCGGTGTCGCCGGCGTCGGCGTGGCGGTCGTGCCGGTGGGAGACGGTCATGCCGTCGCGGCTGTTGTCGTGGGAGCCGCCGGCGGCGGTGAGAGCGGTGGCCGCGCCCCCGCCGATCAGAACGGCCGCGGCAGCCGCGGCGATGACGACCTTGCGCTTCACGATGGTTCCTCCTCGTGCACCTGCCGATACGGTGCGTATCGACGGGGACCATCGTGCCCGAGACATCCTGAAACCAGGCTGAAGCAACCTGAAGCCGCCTTCAGGTTCGTTTTGCGAGGCTGTACCCATGCGGCTGCTGATCGTGGAGGACGAAAAGAGACTCGCCCGCTCCCTGGCCCAGGGGCTGGCGGCCGAGGGATACGCCGTGGACGTCGTCCACGACGGCCGCGAGGGCCTGCACCGGGCCACCGAGCACCCCTACGACCTGATCATCCTCGACATCATGCTGCCGGGCGTGAACGGCTACCGGATCTGCCACGCCCTGCGCGCGGCCGGCGACGACACCCCCATCCTGATGCTCACCGCCAAGGACGGCGAGTACGACGAGGCCGAGGGACTCGACACCGGCGCCGACGACTACCTGACCAAGCCCTTCTCGTACCTCGTCCTGCTCGCCCGCGTCCGCGCCCTGCTGCGCCGCCGCACCACCGCCGGTGCCGCCCCGCTGCTCAGCGTCGGCGACCTCAGCGTGGATCCGGCCACCCGGCGTGTCGCCCGCGGCGGACACGGCGTCGAACTGACGGCGAAGGAGTTCGCGGTCCTGGAGTTCCTGGCAGGCCGGGCCGGCCAGGTCGTGTCCAAGGCGGAGATCCTGGAGCACGTCTGGGACTTCGCCCACAGCGGGGATCCCAACATCGTCGAGGTGTACGTCAGCGCGCTGCGCCGCAAGATCGACGCCCCCTTCGGACGCAGATCGATCCAGACGGTACGCGGCGCGGGCTACCGGCTGATCGCCGACGGCGGTACGCCGTGAAGCGTTCGTTCCGCCCGTTCCGCTCGGTCAGGGCGCGCACCGCCCTGTTCGCGACCGCGGTCGTCGCCCTGGCCCTTGTCGTCGCCGGTACCGCCGTGGTGTGGGCGCTGCGCGGCAACCTCGTCTCCCAGGCGGATCTGCAGGCCGAGGTCACCGCCCGCGACATCGCCTCCCAGATCGCCGTGGGCACCCCCTACGACAAGCTGGAGCTGCCCGACGGCGACGGGAGCCCGGTTCAGGTCGTCGACCCCCACCGGCGCGTCCGCGCGGTCGGCGAAGGTCTGCAGGCGATCACCGGCACCTCCGCCACCGCCGTGACCCCCGTCGC
>NZ_MUME01000016.1 GCF_002155915.1 Streptomyces thermovulgaris
CGGCGCCGGCGCCGGCATCACCTGGGACTCCGACCCCGAGGGTGAGTGGCGGGAGACCGAGCTGAAGGCGGCCCGGCTGCTCGCGGTAGCGTCGGGCAGGTACGACAGGTACGACAGGTACGCGGAGACGGGCACGTCCGAGGACGGCGAGGAGGGACGGCGACGGCACCGCGCCCGTTCGGCGGGCACGGCGCCCGGCGGCGACGCCGCCGAGGACCGGACCCCGGCCGGCAGGACGCACCCGTGACGGACGTGTGAGGTAGGGACGAGTGAAGATCTGGGTCGACGGCGGGCTGCGGGACGTCGAGTCCGCGCGTGTCTCCGTGCTCGACCACGGGCTGACCGTGGGCGACGGCATCTTCGAGACGGTGAAGGCGACCGACGGAAAACCGTTCGCGCTCACCCGCCATCTGGACCGGCTCACCCGGTCCGCCCGCGGCCTCGGCCTGCCCGACCCCGACCACGACGAGATCCGCCGTGCCTGCGCCGCCGTCCTCGAGGCCAACCCGATGCCGCTGGGCCGGCTGCGCATCACCTACACCGGCGGGCACGGCCCCCTCGGCTCCGACCGCGGCGACCAGGGGCCGACCCTGGTGGTCGCCCTCGGCGAGACCGCCCGCCGTCCCGACTCCACCGCCGTCATCACGGTCCCCTGGACCCGCAACGAGCGCGGTGCGCTCGCCGGCCTGAAGACCACCTCGTACGCCGAGAACGTCGTCGCCCTCGCGCGCGCCCATCAGCACGGCGCCAGCGAGGCCCTGTTCGGCAACACCGCCGGCCGGCTCTGCGAGGGCACCGGCTCCAACGTCTTCGTCGTCCTCGACGGCGAGATCCACACCCCGCCGCTCGCCTCCGGCTGCCTCGCCGGCATCACCCGCGCGCTCGTGATCGAGTGGACGGGCGCCAAGGAGACCGATCTGCCGCTGGACGTGCTGCGGCAGGCCGACGAGATCTTCCTCACCTCCACCCTGCGCGACGTCCAGGCCGTCCACCGCGTCGACGACCGCGAACTGCCGGGAGCACCGGGCCCGGTGACGGCCAAGGCCATGCGCGTCTTCGACGAGCGGTCCGGGGACGACCTGGATCCGTGAGAAGGCGGCGCCCAGGGGGCTGACCCCCGGCGCCGCAGGGGGTAGAACACCCCTGAGATGACCACGACCCTGCGGCCGTCCGAGCCGCTTCAGCAGCACGCCGACGGAACCCGCTCACGCCGCTACCGGGTGTGCGTGAACGGCCGGCCCGTCGGCGCCGTCCATCTGTCCACGCACCCCGTCCTCGGGCCGGCCGTCGCCCGCATCCTCGACCTGAGCGTCGACGGTCCGGACCGCGGCCGGGGCCGCGGCACGGTGGCCGCACTCGCCGCCGAGGAGGTGGTGCGCGGCTGGGGCTGCAAGCAGATCGAGGCCGTCGTGCCCGCCGAGGCCGCGGCCGCGCTCCGGCTCATCACGGCACTCGGCTACGTCGAGCGCAGCCGCGGCATGGAGAAACAGCTCGGCACCACCGCCCCCGGACTGCCCGCCGGCAGCCGGGGCAGGCCCATGACCGAGGCCGAGTACGAGGCGTGGATCGCCCGCAGCAGGACGGCTTACGTCCAAAGCCGGATCGACCGCGGCGTCCCCGCCGACCGGGCGCGGGCCCTGGCGGAGAAGGACTACGCCCGGCTGCTGCCGCAGGGACCCGCGACCCCGGACATGCTGCTCAGCGTGCTGGAGCACGAGGGCACCCCGGTCGGCACGCTGTGGGTGGCGACCGCCGCGGACCGGGGGGCCTACGTCTACGACGTCGAGGTCGACGAGCGCTTCCGCGGCCGGGGCCACGGCCGCTCCCTGATGCTGCTGGCCGAGGCCCAGGCGATGGCCGCGGGCCGGCACGTCCTGGGCCTGAACGTCTTCGCGGGCAACACCCCGGCCGAACGGCTGTACGAGTCGCTGGGGTACCGGCCGGTGCTCCACGGCTTCTACAAGGAACTGATCTGATCCGGTTCCCCGAGGGGCGGCCCTGAGCCGGTTCCCCGAGGAGCCGCCCCGGCCCGGTTCTACGAGGAACCGCCCTGCAGCAGCCGGTCCACGATCTCCTCGATGCGCTCGCGCAGCCCCTCCTGGCTCCTGCCGCCGTCCAGGCGCTCGCCGCCGATCACGTAGGTGGGCGTGCCGGTGACCCCGATCGCCCTGCCCTCGGCCTGGTCGGCGTCGACGATCAGGATGTGCCGGCCGTCGATCAGCGCCGTGTCGAATTCATCGGCGTCCAGGCCCAGCTCACGGGCCACCTCGACCAGGACGGGCTCACCCCTGCGGTCCAGCTCCTCGACCCGGGCGAGCACCGCCTCCGCATAGGGCCACAGCCGGCCCTGGGCGGCGGCCTCCTCGGCGGCCTGCGCGGCGGCGAAGGAGTGCTTGTGCTTCTCCAGCGGGAAGTGCCTCAGCCGCACCTCCAGCCGGTCGCCGTACCGGGCGCGCAGGGCGCGCAGGTCCTCCAGCGCGGTACGGCAGTCGGGACACTGCAGCTCGCACCAGACGTCGAGAACAGGGGTGTCGGAGGCGGGGGAGGAGTCGCTCATGCCCCCCAGTCTCCCAGGCCCGGGCACCCGCGAAGGAGGCGACCCGGAGATCTCCCCGATCTTTGCCCCGGGCGTGGTTTCCGCAGGCCGGGCGGTGCAGGATGGAAGGGACGAACCACCCCGACCGGTGAGCCCGATGCGGCGAGCCCCGACTGGAGGACCGGATGATTGCCGAGACCGTCTGCTCCGCCGTCTCCGCGGCGGGCCTGGGCATCGCCGCGATCACGGCCTACCGCAAGCGTTTTCTCGCCGCGGCCCGTATCGCCGCCTACTCCCTCATCCCCGTCGGGCTGGTGATGACCGGGATCGTCGGCTGGCTGGCCGGCACCGCCTTCAGCCCGACCGCCTGGGCGGGCTTCGGTCTGCTCGGCGGCGCCTGGGTGCTCTTCATGACGACCCGGGCGATCGAGCGCCGCCGCGGCGGCGCGCGGCGGGAGCGCGGGGCGGACCGGGACGCGGTGGCCCCGGCGGCATCGGCCCCGTCGCTGGACCCGGCCACCCGCCGGTCCGGCTCTCCCGCCTCCCGCCCGGCGGCGGGAGCCGGGGACGAGGACGACTTCAGCGAGATCGAGGCCATTCTCCGGAAGCACGGCATATGACGTTCGTTCCGCCGTGACGCTCGTACCCCGGCCGTGAACGATCAAGGTCCGTGCCGAAGCGAAACGAAGATCACGAAATCCGGGAAGTCCCGCACATTACGTGCGTGCCGATCGCGTCCCGGGCGCCGGCTGGGCCATCATCGCCACCGCAATGGTGGACACGACACAGAGCGGGCCCGCGCCGCCGCAGGAGGAGCGGCGCGGCTGCCTCTTCGCCTTATCCCAGCCACCGCTGATGATCTTTCTGGCGGTGATCGGATGCCTGCTGCTCATGGCTTCGCTGCACGACCTGCTGCTGCTGTGAGCCGTACTCGTGGTCCTCGGCGTCACCCGCCGAGGACCACGCCGGCACCACCGGCGTTCCGCGGCCCGCCCGTGACCGGTGCCGCCGCCGGCCGGGTGCTCAGCTCGCCGTCGCCTCCCTGCGGCGCGCCCGGTAGGCGGCCACATGCAGACGGTTGCCGCAGGTGCGGCTGTCGCAGTACCGCCGCGAGCGGTTGCGGGAGAGGTCGACGAAGGCGCGCCGGCAGTCGGGTGCCTGGCAGCGCCGCAGCCGTTCCCGTTCCCCGGCCACCACGAAGAACGCGAGCGCCATGCCGCCGTCGGCGGCCAGATGGTCGGCCACGGAGGCGCCGGGCGCGAAGTAGTGGATGTGCCAGTCGTATCCGTCGTGGTCCGTCAGCCGGGGCGTGGTGCCGGCCGCGGCGACCAGCTCGTTGATCATGCCTGCGGCGGTTCGGCAGTCCGGTGCCGCGAAGATCTCGGCGAACCGGCCCCTGACGCCGCGCACCGCCGAGAGATCGGCCTCCGACAACACCCCGACATCGCTTATTTTGTGGCTTCGCACGAATTCCTCGAGTGCCGCGACGTCCGCCAGCCCGTCCGGCGCCGCGTCGTCCTCCGGTGCGGTGTTCACCAGATCCACCACGGTGTCCAGCGCGCACCGGGTGTCGTGGGTGATCAGCACGTTTCGCTCCCTGGCCTGGGGATCGGGCGCACGCCCGCCGATGCAGGCCGATGGTAGTGGCTCGGCGCGCGCCCGAGCAGCCGATCGCGCCGTCATGCCGGGCGGGCACATCGGCACCAGCCCCCCTGCCAGGGGGACCGGTGCCGATGTGTCCGGTATGAGGTTGTCCTGGCCCGAGCCGTCTCCCCGAGTGGACGGCAGCGGGCTGTCTTCAGGGCCTCGAGAGGCCTGTCGCTAACTTTCCGCGAGGATGTGCGAGAGCTCCTGATCCAGGTCGAAGTGCCGGTGTTCCGTGCCGGGCGGCACGGCCGCGTCCGTCCGCTTCAGGAAGGACTCCAGGGCCCGCGCCGGGGCCTCGAGCAGAGCCTCGCCTTCCGGGGAGCTCAGGGCGATGCACACGACGCCCTGACCATGGCTGCGTGACGGCCAGACTCGGACGTCTCCGGTGCCGGTGGGACGATGGAGCCCCTCGGCGAGGAGGTCGCGGGCGAACACCCACTCGACGGTCTCCTCGGCTCCGGTGTGGAAGGTGGCGTGCACGGCGTAGGGGTCGGCCGTGTCGTACCGCAGGCCTGCGGGGACAGGCAGGGAGGACTCGCTCGATACAACGAGGCGCAGGTGCAGCTCGCAGCTGACCGTGGTGTTCATAAGCGCCAGGGCCTTTCGCTCAGTGTGCGCTCGGGGATTCGCACGTCGGCGAAATCGACATGCCACCTACGGTGCCGTTGTAAACCCCTCTGAGAGTTTTGCCGGGCTTTACGTAACTCTTCCGGCCGAGAACCTCTTGGTGCGGTACGTCCATTCCGGTGACTGGTTTCTCTCCGGTAGTGTTCAACCGTATGAATACGGGCAGTGACGGACCGGGTGAGACGGCTGTGGCAGCGGAGCCGACGAGGACGGAGACCGAGAGCGACCGGGAGCGGGACCGGCGTGGACTCGGATCACGGGCCCCCGCGTTTATCCGGTCACGCCGCGTGCTGCACCTGAGCTGGCAGGTCGGGATCTTCGTCGTCGGCCTCGCGGTCGTGGCCGCCGGGGTCGTCATGCTCGCGTTCCCCGGACCGGGCTGGGCCGTGATCTTCGCCGGCATGGCGATCTGGGCGACCGAGTTCGTGTGGGCCCAGATCGTGCTGCGCTGGACCAAGCGCAAGGTCACCGCGATGGCCCAGCGGGCCCTCGACCCCAGGGTGCGCCGCCGCAACATCGCCCTGACCGTGATCGGCCTGGTGATCACCGGGGTGCTGTGCGGGGTGTACCTCTGGAAGTTCGGCCTGACGGCGCCCTGGGACATCGAGTACCGGTGACCGGGGCCGGCTCGCGGCGGCCGGGTGTCGCCCCCGGCCGTCGTCCGTGGTCCCGAGCACGTCCTGACATGCGGTAATGTTCTCCGTGTGCCCGGGCGATTAGCTCAGCGGGAGAGCGCTTCGTTCACACCGAAGAGGTCACTGGTTCGAACCCAGTATCGCCCACCCGGAAGCGGCGGCCCGCCTGCACTCGTGCAGGCGGGCCGCCGTTGTTCGCACTGCTTCCCGCCGGCCGCGGGCCGGTGAGCCGTCGCACGCCCGGCCGCGCACCCGGTGAGGAATCCCCGCCCGGTCCTGCCGACGCGCCCCGGCCCTTTCCCGCCCGGTGTCCGCCGGCGGGCCCGCATCGGATCACGGCGACGGGGGCCGCCGCCCGGAGGGGCCGGCCGCGGATGCCGGCAGGAACGCGGAAAGCCGAGCGGTTCCGGGGCGGGAAGACCGGCCGGGCCGTCGCGCTCTTCGCGAAGAAGTGCCCGGGGGAGGGGAGCGGGCGGACTTTCGGACCCGCCGGTCTTTCCGGGAGAAGTTCCGGACGTCGCCGTCCGGCGGAAATCCCGGGTGTTTTCCAAAAAACCGTCATATTGCCCTGCGGGGACGGCAGAAGAGGCGCCAGGGGCGGCGGGCGAGGAGTCCCGCTCGCCCGGCGTCATGAACGGGACCGCGGACCGGGCCATGGAGCCGACGCGGGCGGTCCACGGCCGGGCGGCTTCCGCGCCGGTAGCACCGGGACCGCCGGGGCCGGTGAGAGCAGTGGGACCGGTGGGACTGGTGAGACTGGTGGGATCAGTGGGTCTGGTGGGGTCAGTGAGGCGGATGAGGCCGACGAGAGGCGGAGCGGTCGCGGGGGAGGAGCAGGCGGTCACGGGCCCGGCGCACGCCCCCAAGGACGCCCCGGAGCGCCCGGAGTGCCAGGGGGCCGGTCCTCGCCCAGCGGCGCGTGCCGGGCGGCGGGAACCGGCCGTCTTCCTCGAACCTCCTCGAAGCGGTTTGGAGGAAACCCGTGGGGACCTGTATTGTTCAGTGCGTTCCCGGGCGATTAGCTCAGCGGGAGAGCGCTTCGTTCACACCGAAGAGGTCACTGGTTCGAACCCAGTATCGCCCACACGACAGAAGACCGGTCCGCCACGGCGGACCGGTCTTCTCGCATGGATGCGCGGATACTGCGCGGGCACGCCGTCTACGCCGCCGCCGGGAGCGCCGGGCGCAGCGGCCACGACGGATCCACCGTCTCCTCCACCCCGCTGCGCGCGAACCACGCCTGCAGCCCCCGGGCCTGCGCGGCATGCCACCCGGCCTGCAGGGTGTGCAGCTCGGCGGGGGTCAGGCGCTCCAGATGGGCCGAGAAGCGGCGGCCCAGGGCCCGGACGACCTTCAGCGCGGCCAGCGCGTCCGCCGCCGGGTCGTGCGCCTCGGTCAGTTCGACCCCGTAGTGCGCGCACAGGTCGGTGAGCGTCCGCCGGCCCTTGCGATGGCGGTCCAGCTGCTTGTCCAGGACCCGCGGATCGAGCACGTACAGCGACGAGGACCCGAGCCAGCGTTGCAGCGACGAGGCCCGGTGACGGCGCAACTCCCGGTCGAGCAGCGTCAGGTCGAACGGCGCGTTCATCACCACCAGCGGACGGCCCCGTGCGGCGTGCTCCGCCAGCTGCTCGGCTATCTCGTACATCACCGGCGCCGGCCAGCGCCCGCGGTGCTGCAGGAACTCCTCCGTCAGCCCGTGCACCGCCGTTGCCGCCTCCGGCACCGGCACACCTGGATTCACCAGCCAACGGGTCACCCGCGGCCGAAGACCCGGGGCGTCCTGGACGACGACGGCGGCCGACACGATGCGGTCGGTCTCGACGTCGACACCCGTGGTCTCCGTGTCGAACGCGGCCAGAGGCCCCTCGTACCAGCGCGCCATACGCCCACAACTCCTCGCTCGCCCATGGCGGATGTGCACCGTCTTCCGCCTGCTCGGTGATACCCGGGCCGTTTGCGCCGTACGCCGGAAGGACACAACAGGAATACGGGTCCTTGCAGTTCACCGGCCCGCAACGGGGATTCGCCACACGTGGAAGGCTGTTGGTCATGGCGACGGCGCAGCCCGAACGAGGCGGGCTGCCGCCCGGGCGCACCGACGCCCCGCGGGGCGCACTCGCCACCACCGCCTGCATGGAGACGCTGCAGGTGGGCTATCTGCACGCGGTCGCCGCCGCGGCCGGCTGCTCGCTGTCCCAGCCCTTTCCCGACGACGGCATCGACTGGCACGTCAGCCACCGCTCCCCCGGGCACACCGTCGACGACGAGGTGACCATCAAGGTGCAGCTGAAGTGCACCCACCAGCTGCCGCCCCGCCCGCCGGGCCGGTACTTCTCCTTCACGCTCGACAACGCCCACCTGGTCAAGCTCGCCCGCACCCCGGTCTCGGTGCACAAGATCCTCGTCGTCATGATCGTGCCCAGGTCGCCGGACCAGTGGCTGCACGCCGCCCACGACCGGCTCGCCCTCAGACACTGCTGCTACTGGGTCAACCTCGCCGGCCACGCCCATCTGGCCGGACTGCCCGTGCGGGTGCTCGGACGGCTGGAGAACCGGGGCGGCTCGTACCGGCTCACGGGCGTCTTCGGCGTCGTACCCGCGCGGGCGGAGGACGCAGAGGACGCGAAAAACGCGGAGAACATGGAGAACGCGGAGAACGCGGAGAACGCGGGGGACGAGGAGCGGGACCGGCGGGCGGGACCGCCGCAGGAGCAGCAGGAGCGGCAGGAGGAGGAACGGCCGGGCCGGGAGGGCCGAAAGGGCCGGCAGGGCCAGGGGGACGCGGACCTCTCCGAAGAGGCGTGCGGCGGGGACGAGTGCGACTGACCGCGGACGCAGAGTTATCGTTTCGCGGTCGGCCGCCCCGGGTCGGTACGATCCTCTATGGCATGCGCCATGAGCAGTGAGGCGCGCTTCCCACCTTCAGGCAGGAGAGACCGGTGTCAGACGTCCGTGTGATCATCCAACGCGATTCCGAACGGGAAGAGCGCACGGTGACGACGGGCACGACGGCGGCCGATCTCTTCGCCGGCGAGCGCTCGATCATCGCCGCGCGTGTGAACGGCGAACTGAAGGACCTCAGCCACGAGCTCAAGGACGGCGAGACCGTCGAGGGCGTCGAGATCTCCTCCGAGGACGGGCTCAACATCCTGCGCCACTCCACCGCGCACGTCATGGCCCAGGCCGTGCAGGAGCTCTTCCCCGAGGCCAAGCTGGGCATCGGCCCGCCCATCAAGGACGGCTTCTACTACGACTTCGACGTGGACAGGCCGTTCACGCCCGAGGACCTCAAGGCCATCGAGAAGCGCATGCAGGCCATCCAGAAGCAGGGCCAGCGCTTCTCCCGCCGTGTCGTCACCGAGGAGGCCGCCCGCGAGGAACTGGCCGACGAGCCGTACAAGCTGGAGCTGATCGGCCTCAAGGGCTCGGCCTCCAGCGAGGACGGGGCGGACGTCGAGGTCGGCGCCGGTGAGCTGACCATCTACGACAACCTGGACGCCAAGACCGGCGAGCTGCGCTGGAAGGACCTCTGCCGCGGTCCCCACCTGCCCTCGACCCGGCTGATCCCGGCGTTCAAGCTGATGCGCAACGCCTCGGCGTACTGGCGCGGGAACGAGAAGAACAAGCAGCTGCAGCGCATCTACGGCACCGCCTGGCCGTCCAAGGACGAGCTCAAGGCGTACCTGGACTTCCTCGCCGAGGCCGAGAAGCGCGACCACCGCAAGCTGGGCAACGAGCTCGACCTGTTCTCCATCCCCGAGCAGATCGGCTCCGGCCTCGCCGTCTTCCACCCCAAGGGCGGCATCATCCGCCGTGTGATGGAGGACTACTCGCGCCGCCGCCACGAGGAGGAGGGCTACGAGTTCGTCTACACCCCGCACGCGACCAAGGGGAAGCTCTTCGAGGTCTCGGGCCACCTGGACTGGTACGCCGACGGCATGTACCCGCCCATGCAGCTCGACGAGGGCGTGGACTACTACCTCAAGCCCATGAACTGCCCGATGCACAACCTGATCTTCGGTGCGCGCGGCCGTTCGTACCGCGAACTGCCGCTGCGGCTCTTCGAGTTCGGGACTGTGTATCGCTACGAGAAGTCGGGCGTCGTGCACGGCCTGACCCGTGCCCGCGGCTTCACCCAGGACGACGCGCACATCTACTGCACGCGCGAGCAGATGGCCGACGAGCTCGACAAGACGCTCACCTTCGTGCTGGACCTGCTGCGGGACTACGGCCTGACCGACTTCTACCTGGAGCTGTCCACCAAGGACCCGGAGAAGTACGTCGGGACCGACGAGGCCTGGGAGGAGGCCACCGAGACCCTGCGCCAGGTCGCCGAGAAGCAGAACCTGCCGCTGGTCCCGGACCCGGGCGGCGCGGCCTTCTACGGCCCGAAGATCTCGGTCCAGGCGCGCGACGCGATCGGCCGCACCTGGCAGATGTCGACGGTCCAGCTGGACTTCAACCTGCCGGAGCGCTTCGACCTGGAGTACACGGCCGCGGACGGCTCCAAGCAGCGCCCGGTCATGATCCACCGCGCTCTGTTCGGCTCCATCGAGCGGTTCTTCGCCGTGCTGCTGGAGCACTACGCGGGTGCGTTCCCGGCGTGGCTGGCCCCCGTGCAGGCGGTCGGCATCCCGGTGGGGGAGGCGCATGTGGAGTACCTGGAGAAGTTCGCGGCCGAGGCGAGGAAGAGGGGCCTGCGGATGGAGGTCGACTCCTCCTCGGACCGGATGCAGAAGAAGATCCGCAACGCCCAGAAGCAGAAGGTGCCGTACATGGTGATCGTCGGCGACGACGACATGAACGCCGGCACGGTGTCGTTCCGCTACCGGGACGGATCGCAGAAGAACGGCATCTCCCGTGACGAAGCGCTCGCCGAGATCGTTGACGTGGTGGAGCGCCGCGTGCAGGTGTAGGTGCCCCGCCGGCGCGGGGAAGCAGGCCCCCGGGAGAGATCCCGGGGGCCTTTCCCCTTCCCCCAGGGTGTCGCCCTATGCTGCATGCATGACGAGTGAGCCGGAACAGCAGCTGGGAGTGGGAACGCCCGACGCGTTCCAGCGTCTGTGGACGCCGCATCGCATGGCCTACATCCAGGGCGAGAACAAACCGAGCGGCCCCGGGGCCGACGGCTGTCCCTTCTGCTCGATCCCGGCCAAGTCCGACGAGGACGGACTGATCGTCCAGCGCGGCGAGCACGTGTACGCGGTGCTCAACCTGTACCCGTACAACGGCGGCCACCTCATGGTCGTCCCCTACCGCCATGTCGCCGACTACACCGACCTGACGGACCAGGAGACCGTGGAGCTCGCGGAACTCACCAAGCAGGCCATGAAGGCACTGCGCAGCGCCTCCGGGGCCCACGGCTTCAACCTGGGCATGAACCAGGGCTCGGTCGCGGGCGCCGGCATCGCCGCCCATCTGCACCAGCACGTCGTCCCCCGCTGGGGCGGCGACACCAACTTCCTGCCCGTGATCGGTCACACGAAGGTCCTGCCGCAGCTTCTGGCCGACACCCGCAAGATGCTCGCGGAGGCGTGGCCCGCCTAGCCCGCACAGCCGTACGGACCGTGGAAAGGCGCGCCGCCCGCGGCCCGCACGGGCCGGGGCGGCGCGCCTCACGCGTCGTAGACGTCGGCCTTCTTCGGCGAGACCTCCTGCACCCCTCCGCTGAGGGCCGCCGCGCGGGAGCCGAACTTCTCGACGTCCACGCCGTTCTCCCTGAGAACCTTGAGCGCGGCCGCATGCACCACCCGCAGCACCGGAGTGGCGGCACGCAGGGCGTCGTCGGCCATGAAGCGGTGCCGCCAGGGCTGGTCGGCCCAGACGTGCCGCAGACCGAAGGGCTCGGGCAGGGTGAGGCCGCCGCCGAGCCAGTTCAGCAGGGGCGGGTACCAGGTCAGGGGGGCGCGGGCGGCGAGCCGCACCACCTCGTCGGTGTCGACCAGGGGCAGCTTCACCTTGCGGGTCTCCCAGAACCGGAGCGCCTTTTGGACCTCCTTCTCCTTGGCCGCCGGTTTCTCGTTGAACAAGGGGTGGACCGGTCCCAGGGCGTGGCCGGTGACCTCGATGCGCAGGGTCTCGTGCAGCACCGTCACGGTGACCAGCATGGTGATCACCAAGTGGCCGTCCCAGAGCGTCCACTGCACGCCGAGGTAGTGCCGGTCACCGCTGCCGAACTGCTGCTTGTTGCAGATCTCCTGCACGGCGTGCGGCTTGACGATGTAGGCGTCGACATCCGTGCCGCTCGGCCGGGAGACCGACGTCGCGTTCTCCCCGACCGGGGTGACGATCCAGTGCTTGATGGACGGCTTGGGGAAACCGCCGGTGTTGATGGGCGTGCGCTCCAGCATCGCCAGGCCGCCCTGGATCGCGGTGATGACGTCCCAGCTGCGGAAGGGGTGGAACTCCTTGCCCGGCTCGGCGGAGACCAGCTCCTCGGCCAGCTGCCAGCTGCCCCAGCGCGTACCCATGCCGAGAATGCCCTTGGGGCCGGCGTAGAAGACGGAGTTGGACTGCTGCTCGGCGCTGAGACGGGTGAGCTCCTTGCGTATCTGCTCGGCCGCGTCACCGGGGCTGCCCGGTACGGCCTCGGGGATCTTCGCCCCCACCCCGCCGCCGGAGAGCAGGGCCGCCCAGCGCTCCCGCAGTTCGCGTGCCGAGCGCTCGCAGATCCGCTTGGCCCAGAACCAGCCGACGACCGGCATGACGATCGCCCCGCGCGCGTACCACACCCAGAAGCCGGTGAGGGGCAGTCCGATCAGCAGGAGCACGGCGAGGACGCCCACGCCGAACAGCAGGGCGGTGGCGAGGGCACCGGCCCGCTTGTCCTCCCGTTTGCCGACGTGGGAGCGCAGGGTGAACACCAGCAGCCACATCAGGAAGCCGGGGAGGAAGAGCAGTCCGCACAGCACCGTCACCGCCGTGAGCCGCAGGTCGCGCTCCCGGCGCAGATGCTGGGCCGCCAGGCAGTGCTCGACCACGACCTGGGGTTCGACGCCGAAGGACTGGATGACCGGTGCGCGTCCGGCGCCCAGCATGCGGTCGATCACCGCGCGGGAGAAGGCCTCGCCGAGCCGGGGCCGGAAGATCTTCGCCCAGGGGCGCGGCGGTTTGACCGTCGACTTGTACCGGTCGTTGTTGGCCTCGAGGATCTTGGTGACCTCGTCGTCCCGGTAGGCCGCCGAGGCCAGGGCGCAGGTCGCCGCCGTCTGCCCCGCCGCTCCCGCCAGGGGCACCTGTGCCCCTGGACCGAAATCGGATGCCTCCGTCACTGACGCCCCCCTTTGCCGCCGTACCTGCCTTGCGGCATTCCCGACTTCCCGGCCCCGCACACCTGTTGATCAGGTCATCAGGGTAGCGGCCGTCACGGGCACGGGCAGGCGGACGGCCGAAGCCGTCCGCCTGTTCGGAACGAGGTGTTCCGAGGCCCGGGTTGTGCGCCCGGCGCGGTCAAAGGCGCGTCAACTACGAGGCCTCATGCTCCTGTTGCCGGACCCGTTCGGCCACCTGCGGCGGCATCGGCTCGTGCCGTACGTACCGGCGGTCGAAGCGGGCCGTGCCGTGCGACAGGGAGCGCAGATCGATCGCGTACCGGTCGATCTCCATCTCGGGCACCTCGGCCCGGACGAGGGTCCGGCCGTTGCCCAGCTGCTCGGTGCCCAGCAGCCGGCCGCGCCGGCCGGACAGGTCGCTCATGACGGGGCCCACGTAGTCGTCGCCGACCAGCACGGTCACCTCGGCGACCGGCTCCAGCAGATGGATCCTGGCGTCGGCCGCGGCCTCCCGCAGCGCCAGCGCACCGGCCGTCTGGAACGCGGCGTCGGAGGAGTCCACCGAGTGGGCCTTGCCGTCGAGGAGCGTGACCCGGACGTCGGTCAGCGGGTGACCGGCGGCGACCCCCTTGGCGGCCTGGGCCCGCACGCCCTTCTCCACCGACGGGATGTACTGCCGCGGCACCGCCCCGCCGACCACCTTGTCGACGAACTCGATGCCCGAGCCGCCCGGCAGCGGCTCCACCTCGATCTCGCAGATGGCGTACTGTCCGTGCCCGCCGGACTGCTTGACGTGCCGGCCGCGCCCGGTGGACCGCTGGGCGAACGTCTCCCGCAGGGCGACCCGGTGCGGCACGACGTCGACCTGGACGCCGTACCGGCTGCGCAGCCGCTCCAGGGCGACGTCGGCGTGCGCCTCGCCCAGGCACCACAGCACGACCTGGTGGGTGTCCTGGTTCTGCTCCAGGCGCATCGTCGGGTCCTCCGCGGCCAGCCGGGCCAGACCCTGGGAGAGCTTGTCCTCGTCCGCCTTGCTGTGCGCCCGGATGGCCACCGGCAGCAGCGGCTCGGGCATCTGCCAGGGCTCCATCAGCAGCGGGTCGTCCTTGGCGGAGAGCGTGTCGCCGGTCTCCGCGCGGTTCAGCTTCGCCACGCACGCCAGGTCGCCGGCGACGGCGTGCGGCACCGGACGCTGCTGCTTGCCGAACGGCATGGTCAGGGCGCCGACCCGTTCGTCGACGTCGTGGTCCTCGTGCCCGCGGTCGGTCAGCCCGTGCCCGGAGACGTGCACCGTCTGGTCGGGGCGCAGGGTGCCGGAGAAGACACGGACCAGGGAGACCCGGCCGATGTAGGGGTCGGAGGAGGTCTTGACGACCTCGGCGACCAGCGGCCCGTCGGGGTCGCACGGCTTCAGCGCGCGGGGCTTGCCGTCGATGGTGGTGACGGCGGGCATCTCGCGCTCCAGCGGAGTGGGGAAGCCGCCGGTGATCAGCTCCAGCAGCTCCACGGTGCCGATGCCCTGCCGGGCGCCGTCGACCGCGGGGGCGGCGGCCAGGACGGGGAAGAACGTCCCGCGCGCCACGGCCCGTTCCAGATCCCCGACGAGCGTCTTGACGTCGATCTGCTCACCGCCGAGGTAGCGGTCCATGAGGAGCTCGTCCTCGCTCTCGGAGATGATCCCCTCGATGAGCCGGTTGCGGGCCTCCGCCAGCCACGGCAGCTGCTCCTCGCCGGGCTCGGACTCCTTGCGCTCCCCGGTGGAGTAGTCGAACAGTCTCTGCGTCAGCAGCCCGGCCAGCCCGGTCACGGGGGCGTGCCCGTCGGAGCCCCGCGGCCCGTACAGCGGCAGATACAGCGGCAGGACCGCGTCGGGGTCGTCCGCGCCGAACGCCTCCGCGCACACCCGCGTCATCTCCTCGAAGTCGGCGCGGGCGGCCTCCAGGTGGGTGACCACGATGGCGCGCGGCATGCCGACGGCCGCGCACTCCTCCCACACCATGCGGGTCGAGCCGTTCACGCCGTCGGCGGCGGAGACGACGAAAAGGGCCGCGTCCGCGGCGCGCAGACCGGCCCTGAGCTCCCCGACGAAGTCGGCGTAGCCGGGGGCGTCCAGAAGATTGATCTTGATGCCGTTCCACTCGACGGGCACCAGGGAGAGCTGCACCGAACGCTGCTGCCGGTGCTCGATCTCGTCGTAGTCCGAGAGGCTGCCGCCGTCCTCCACGCGGCCCGCCCGGTTCACCGCTCCCGCCGTCAGGGCGAGAGCCTCCACCAGAGTCGTCTTGCCCGATCCGGAGGGGCCGACCAGCACCACGTTCCGTATGGAAGCGGGGTGGTCGGCCGCCACTGCCCTGCCGGCGGCTCCGGCGTGTGCTTGCGCCTTGTCGCCCATGATCCTGCCCTCCCGTGCACGGTGAGGTCGCTGGGGACGCGGACACGCGGCACCGCGTCACTGGCGGCTTCTGCGACGCCCGCGGTTCTTCGAGCTTTCCACTCCCGTCACGCGGCGTCCATACGAGGGACCCGATCCCGCCGTCCGCCGGCCCGCGCGCCGTGCCCGTCGCCGCGGGCGGGGGGCTTTGTCCGGACCGGACCGGATTCCTGTGCCCGGGCCGGACCGGGGCGTGTACGGGGCGGAACAGGGCGGCACCCGGGGCCCGCGAGCCCGGCACGGCCAAGGGAGAGGTCCCCGGGACGGGTGCCCGGCCTTCGCGCACGCGCGTGCCTGACTACGATGGGCCAGCCGGTGGCCAGCAGGGGCCGCCCGGCGAACACCGACCCTCGGGAAGGCCATGCTGAACAAGTACGCGCGTGCATTCTTCACGCGTGTCCTCACCCCGTTCGCCGCGTTCCTCATCCGCCGGGGCGTGAGTCCCGACACGGTCACACTGATCGGGACGGCCGGGGTGGTCGCGGGCGCGCTGGTCTTCTACCCCAGGGGCGAGTTCTTCTGGGGCACGGTCGTGATCACGCTGTTCGTGTTCTCCGACCTCGTCGACGGCAACATGGCCCGTCAGCTGGGCCGCTCCAGCCGCTGGGGCGCCTTCCTGGACTCCACGCTCGACCGGGTCGCCGACGGGGCGATCTTCGGCGGGTTCGCCCTGTGGTACGCGGGGCGCGGCGACGACACCGTGCTGTGCGCGGTGGCGATCTTCTGCCTGGCCAGCGGCCAGGTCGTGTCGTACACCAAGGCCCGGGGCGAGTCGATCGGTCTGCCCGTCGCCGTCAACGGACTGGTCGAGCGGGCCGAACGGCTGGTGCTCTCGCTGGTCGCGGCCGGATTCGCGGGCCTGCACAAGTTCGGTGTGCCGGGCATCCAGCACCTGCTGCCGGTCGCCCTGTGGATCGTCGCCGTCGGCAGCCTGGTCACGCTGATCCAGCGGGTCGTCACCGTCCGCCGCGAGTCGGCCGAGGCGGAGGCCGCCGAGGGCCGGCCGGAGCAGGGAAGCGGGGCGGCGAAGTGAACCTCCGGGACCGGCTCACCGACGGGCTGTACGGCCTGGGCTGGAGCACCGTCAAGAAGCTGCCCGAACCGGTCGCCGTCCAGCTGGGCCGCACCATCGCCGACCTCGCCTTCCGGCAGGACGGCAGGGGGGTGAGGCAGCTGGCGCGCAACTACGCGCGCGTGGTGCCCGACGCGACCCCCGAGCGCCTGGCCGAGCTCACACGCGCGGGCATGCGCTCCTACCTGCGCTACTGGATGGAGTCGTTCCGGCTGCCGGCCTGGAGCGCCGAGCGGATCAAGGCCGGTTTCGAGCCCAAGGGCCTGCACCATCTCACCGACGGCCTCGAGGCCGGCAAGGGCGTCGTCCTCGCCCTGCCCCACCTGGCCAACTGGGACCTGGCCGGCGCCTGGGTCACCACCGCGCTGGGCATTCCGTTCACGACCGTCGCCGAGCGCCTGAAGCCGGAGACGCTCTACGACCGGTTCGTCGCCTACCGCGAGGGCCTGGGCATGGAGGTCCTGCCGCACAGCGGCGGCTCCGCGTTCGGCACGCTGGCCCGGCGGCTGCGCGACGGCGGGCTGGTCTGCCTGGTCGCCGACCGCGACCTGTCCGCCTCCGGGCTGGAGGTGGAGTTCTTCGGCGAGGCGGCCCGGATGCCCGCCGGGCCCGCCCTGCTCGCCCTGCAGACGGGCGCCCGGCTGCTGCCCGCCACGCTCTGGTACGACGACTCGCCCGTCATGCGGGGCTGCGTCCATCCCCCGATCGAGGTGCCCGCGACAGGTACCCGGGCCGAGAAGGCGTCCGTCATGACACAGGCGCTGGCCGATGCCTTCGCCACGGGAATCGCCGAGCATCCGGAGGACTGGCACATGCTGCAACGCTTGTGGCTCGCCGACCTGGAACCCGGCCGGAGGGACGGGGAGCGCACGTGAGAATCGGCCTCGTCTGCCCCTACTCCTGGGACGTGCCGGGCGGCGTCCAGTTCCACATCCGCGACCTGGCCGAGTACTTCATCGGCCTGGGCCACGAGGTGTCCGTGCTCGCCCCCGCCGACGACGACACCCCGCTGCCGCCCTACGTCGTCTCGGCCGGCCGCGCGGTCCCGGTGCCGTACAACGGTTCGGTGGCCCGGCTCAACTTCGGCTTCCTGTCGGCGGCCCGGGTGCGGCGCTGGCTCCACGAGGGCCGCTTCGACGTGATCCACATCCATGAGCCGACCTCGCCGTCCCTGGGGCTGCTGGCCTGCTGGGCGGCCCAGGGCCCGATCGTCGCCACCTTCCACACCTCGAACCCCCGGTCGAGGGCGATGATCGCCGCGTACTCGATCCTCCAGGCCGCCCTGGAGAAGATCAGCGCCCGGATCGCGGTCAGCGAGTACGCCCGGCGCACCCTCGTCGAACACCTCGGCGGGGACGCGGTGGTCATCCCCAACGGCGTCGACGTCGACTTCTTCGCCCGGGCCGAGCCCCGGCCCGAGTGGCAGGGGAACACGATCGGCTTCATCGGCCGCATCGACGAGCCCCGCAAGGGCCTGCCCGTGCTGATGAAGGCCCTGCCGGCGATCCTCGCCGCCCGCCCGGACACCCGGCTGCTGGTCGCCGGCCGCGGCGACGAGAAGGAGGCGGTGGAGGGCCTGCCCGGGGAACTGCGCTCGCGCGTCGAGTTCCTGGGCATGATCAGCGACGAGGACAAGGCCCGCTTCCTGCGCAGCATCGACCTGTACATCGCCCCCAACACCGGCGGCGAGTCCTTCGGCATCATCCTGGTCGAGGCCATGTCCGCCGGCGCCCCGGTCCTCGCCTCCGACCTCGACGCCTTCGCCCAGGTCCTCGACCAGGGAAAGGCCGGCGAGCTCTTCGCCAACGAGGACGCGGACGCCCTGGCGGAGGCGGCCGTACGCCTGCTGTCCGACCCCGCCCGCCGCGCCGAGCTGAGGGAACGCGGCAGCTCCCACGTCCGCCGCTACGACTGGTCGACGGTCGGCGCCGACATCCTGTCCGTGTACGAGACGGTGACGGCGGGCGCGGCGGCGGTGGCGGCCGACGAGCGGACGACGGGGCTGCGGGCACGGCTGGGACTGGCACGGGACTGACGCCCGGGGCATACGAGGCCGCCCGGGCCGATAGCCTTGCCGCCTGTGACCGAAACCCTCGTCTGGATCCTTGTCGCACTGATCGCCGTCGGCCTGTACCTGAGCTGGACGGCGGGGCGGCTGGACCGGCTGCACGCCCGTATCGACGCCGCCCGTGCCGCACTCGACGCCCAGCTGCTGCGCCGTGCCTCCGTGGCCCAGGAGCTGGCCACCTCCGGGGTGCTCGACCCGGCCGCCTCGATCGTGCTCTACGAGGCCGCACACGCCGCCCGGCAGGCCGAGGAGGACCAGCGGGAGGTCGCCGAGAGCGAGCTGAGCCAGGCCCTGCGGGCCGTGTTCGCCGACGTGCAGCAGCTGGAGGCGGTCCGCGAGGCCCCCGGAGGGGAGGAGGCGGTCCGCGAGCTGGCCGAGGCCGTGCGCAGGGTGCCGATGGCCCGCCGGTTCCACAACGACGCCGTCGGCGCCGCCCGCAGACTCCGCGAGCACCGCAAGGTCCGCTGGTTCCGCCTGGCCGGCCACGCCCCCTTCCCCATGGCCTTCGAAATGGACGACGAACCCCCGGCGGTGCTGCTGGACCGGCCGGCCTAGGAGATCCCGCGCCCGCGCTTCCGCAGGGCTGCGCTCCCGCGCTCCCGCGGCCGCCGCCCGCGGCACGGCACACCGGGGGAGCGGCGGCCCCCGGAAGGGCCCCGGGCCCGGAAGGTTCCGGGAGCCCAAGGGGGCTCGGCGGAGAGCCGGAGAGGCCGAAGAGGACCGGGGAGGAACCACGGGGACCAGGCCGAACCGCCCGGGGGACCGAGGGATCGGAGGGGGAATCCGGGAAACGGCGGCGGAACGGAAGGAAAAAGGATCCACCGGGTTTCCATTGGCCCTTGTCGTGGACTGCTTCGCTCACGTTTCCTCTGCGGTGCACCAGATCCTCTTTTCCCCAGAGTGAGGTCACCCGTGTCCACCACGATTTCCGACTCCGCCCAGACCCCTGAGACCGGCACCGCGCGGGTGAAGCGCGGCATGGCCGAGCAGCTCAAGGGCGGCGTGATCATGGATGTCGTCACACCGGAGCAGGCGAAGATCGCCGAGGACGCGGGCGCCGTCGCCGTCATGGCCCTGGAGCGGGTCCCGGCCGACATCCGCAAGGACGGCGGAGTGGCCCGCATGTCCGACCCGGACATGATCGAGAGCATCATGGACGCCGTCTCCATCCCGGTCATGGCCAAGGCCCGCATCGGTCACTTCGTCGAGGCCCAGGTCCTGCAGGCCATCGGCGTCGACTACATCGACGAGTCCGAGGTCCTCACCCCGGCCGACGAGGTCAACCACTGCGACAAGTGGGCCTTCACCACGCCCTTCGTCTGCGGCGCCACCAACCTGGGCGAGGCCCTGCGCCGCATCGCCGAGGGCGCGGCCATGATCCGCTCCAAGGGCGAGGCCGGCACCGGCAACGTCGTCGAGGCCGTCCGCCACCTGCGCCAGATCAAGAACGACATCGCCCGTCTGCGCGGTCTGGACCACCACGAGCTGTACGCCGCCGCCAAGGAGCTGCGCGCCCCCTACGAGCTGGTCAAGGAGGTCGCCGAGCTGGGCAGGCTGCCGGTGGTGCTGTTCTCCGCCGGCGGTGTGGCCACCCCGGCCGACGCCGCGCTGATGCGTCAGCTCGGCGCCGAGGGCGTCTTCGTCGGCTCCGGCATCTTCAAGTCCGGCGACCCGGCCAAGCGAGCCGCCGCCATCGTGAAGGCCACCACCTTCTACGACGACCCGAAGGTCGTCGCGGAGGTCTCCCGCAACCTCGGCGAGGCCATGGTCGGCATCAACTGCGACACCCTCCCCGAGACCGAGCGCTACGCCAACCGCGGCTGGTAGGAGTCCATGACCGACGAAGCCCCTGTCATCGGTGTCCTGGCCCTCCAGGGCGACGTACGGGAGCACCTCACCGCCCTGGCCGCGGCCGGCGCCGCGGCCAGGCCGGTGCGGCGTCCCGAGGAACTCGCCGCGGTCGACGGCCTGGTCCTTCCCGGCGGAGAGTCCACCACCATCTCCAAGCTGGCCGTTCTCTTCGGCGTGATGGAGCCGCTCCGCGCCCGGGTGCGCGCCGGCATGCCCGTCTACGGCACCTGCGCCGGCCTGATCATGCTCGCCGAGAAGATCCTCGACCCGCGCGCGGGCCAGGAGACCGTCGGCGGCATCGACATGATCGTGCGCCGCAACGCCTTCGGACGGCAGAACGAGTCCTTCGAGGCGGCCGTCGAGGTCAAGGGCCTCGACGGCGGCCCGGTGGAGGGCGTCTTCATCCGCGCCCCCTGGGTCGAGTCCGTCGGCGCGGGAGTCGAGGTGCTCGCCGAGTACGACGGCCACGTCGTCGCGGTCCGTCAGGGCAATGCGCTGGCCACGTCGTTCCACCCGGAACTGACCGGCGACCACCGGGTGCACGCCCTGTTCGCCGACATGGTGCGCACAAGCCGGGCACCGGAGTCCTTGTAGGATTCCTGCGTTCGTACGAAGACGGGTTACGCGAAGGAGACAGGCAGATGGCCGGCCACTCCAAATGGGCCACGACGAAGCACAAGAAGGCCGTCCTCGATGCCAAGCGCGGCAAACTCTTCGCGAAGCTGATCAAGAACATTGAAGTCGCGGCCAGGCTGGGCGGTGCCGATCCTGACGGCAATCCGACGCTGTACGACGCCATTCAGAAGGCCAGGAAACAGTCGGTCCCGAACAAGAACATCGAATCCGCGGTCAAGCGCGGCGCGGGCCTGGAGGCCGGCGGTGCCGACTACGAGACGATCATGTACGAGGGCTACGGCCCGAACGGCGTCGCGATGCTCATCGAGTGCCTCACCGACAACCGCAACCGCGCCGCCTCCGACGTGCGTGTCGCCATGACCCGCAACGGGGGCTCCATGGCCGACCCGGGCTCGGTGTCGTACCTGTTCAACCGCAAGGGCGTCGTGATCGTCCCCAAGAACGGGCTGACCGAGGACGACATCCTGGCCGCCGTCCTGGACGCGGGCGCCGAGGAGGTCAACGACCTCGGTGAGAGCTTCGAGGTGATCAGCGAGGCCGGCGACCTGGTCGCGGTCCGCACCGCCCTGCAGGACGCCGGCATCGACTACGACTCCGCCGAGGCCAACTTCGTCCCGACCATGCAGGTCCAGCTGGACGAGGAGGGCGCCAGGAAGATCTTCAAGCTGATCGACGCGCTCGAGGACAGCGACGACGTGCAGAACGTCTTCGCCAACTTCGACGTCAGCGACGAGATCATGGAGAAGGTCAGCGCGTGACGCCATCGCGGGCGTCGCGGGACCTCGACGGGCCGGCGGGACACTCCCGCCGGCCCGTCCCTTTGCGGCCGTTGTCGGCGGCACCCGATAGCCTGCACGAACAGGCGATCGTCGGGAGGGGATGCGCGTGCGCGTACTGGGGGTGGACCCCGGGCTGACCCGTTGCGGTGTGGGCGTCGTCGAGGGCACCGCGGGCCGGCCGCTGACCATGCTCGGCGTCGGCGTCGTCCGCACCCCCGTGGACGCCGACCTGAGCCACCGCCTCCTCGCCGTCGAGCAGGGCATCGAACGGTGGCTGGACGAGCACCGACCCGACTGCGTCGCCGTGGAACGCGTCTTCAGCCAGCACAATGTGCGCACCGTCATGGGCACCGCCCAGGCCAGTGCCGTGGCCATGCTCTGCGCGGCCCGCCGCGGCATCCCCGTGGCCCTGCACACCCCCAGCGAGGTCAAGGCCGCCGTCACCGGCAGCGGCAGCGCCGGCAAGGCGCAGGTCGGCGCCATGGTCACCCGGCTGCTGCGGCTCGAGGCACCGCCGAAGCCGGCCGACGCCGCCGACGCCCTCGCCCTCGCCATCTGCCACATCTGGCGCGCCCCCGCGCAGAACCGGCTCCAGCAGGCCGTCGCCCTGCACATGGCCGCAGCACCGACGATCACGAAAGGCCGTACGTCATGATCGCCTTCGTCAGCGGCACCGTCGCCGCACTCGCCCCCGACGCCGCGGTGGTCGAGGTCGGCGGCGTCGGCATGGCCGTGCAGTGCACCCCGAACACGCTGTCCACGCTCCGCGTCGGCCAGCCGGTCAGACTCGCCACCTCCCTCGTCGTGCGGGAGGACTCGCTGACCCTGTACGGCTTCGCGGACGACGACGAGCGCCAGGTCTTCGAGCTGCTGCAGACCGCCAGCGGGGTCGGACCGCGCCTCGCCCAGGCGATGCTGGCCGTGCACACCCCCGACGCCCTGCGCCGGGCCATCGCGGGCGGCGACGAGAAGGCCCTCACCGCCGTCCCCGGCATCGGCAAGAAGGGCGCCCAGAAGCTCCTGCTGGAACTCAAGGACCGGCTCGGCGAACCGGTCGGCGCCCCCGCGGCCGGCGCCTCCCCGGCCGCCCAGGGCTGGCGCGACCAGCTGCACGCCGCCCTGGTCGGTCTCGGATACACCGCCCGGGAGGCCGACGAGGCGGTCGCCGCCGTGGCACCGCAGGCCGAGGCCGCCGGGGGCACCCCCCAGGTGGGCCGGCTGCTGAAGGCGGCCCTGCAGACCCTGAACCGAGCCCGCTGACCCACCACTTCCCGAGGCACATCACATGAACTGGGACGACACGACCGGCACCCCCGCCGCCGAGCGGATCGTCGGCGCGTCCGCCGACCGCGAGGACCAGGCCGTCGAGGCCGCCCTGCGCCCCAAGAACCTGAGCGAGTTCATCGGCCAGGAAAGGGTCCGCGAACAGCTCGACCTCGTCCTGCGCGCCGCACGCGCACGCGGGGCCACCGCCGACCACGTCCTGCTCTCCGGAGCCCCCGGCCTCGGCAAGACCACCCTGTCCATGATCATCGCGGCCGAGATGGGCGCCCCCATCCGCATCACCTCCGGCCCCGCCATCCAGCACGCCGGCGACCTCGCGGCGATCCTCTCCTCCCTCCAGGAGGGAGAGGTCCTCTTCCTCGACGAGATCCACCGCATGTCGCGGCCCGCCGAGGAGATGCTCTACATGGCCATGGAGGACTTCCGCGTCGACGTCGTCGTCGGCAAGGGCCCGGGCGCCACCGCCATCCCGCTCGAGCTGCCCCCGTTCACCCTGGTCGGCGCCACCACCCGCGCGGGCCTGCTGCCGCCCCCGCTGCGCGACCGCTTCGGCTTCACCGCGCACATGGAGTTCTACGAGCCCGCCGAGCTGGAGCGCGTCGTGCACCGCTCGGCACGTCTGCTCGACGTCGAGATCGACGCCGAGGGCGCCGCCGAGATCGCCGGCCGCTCCCGGGGCACTCCGCGCATCGCCAACCGCCTGCTGCGCCGCGTCCGGGACTATGCGCAGGTCAAGGCGGACGGGGTCATCACACGGGAGATCGCCGCGGCGGCCCTCGCCGTCTACGAGGTCGACGCCCGCGGCCTGGACCGGCTCGACCGGGCCGTTCTCGAGGCCCTGCTGAAGCTGTTCGGCGGCGGCCCCGTGGGTCTGTCGACGCTCGCGGTCGCCGTGGGGGAGGAGCGCGAGACCGTGGAGGAGGTCGCCGAGCCCTTCCTCGTCCGTGAGGGCCTGCTCGCCCGCACCCCGCGCGGCCGGGTCGCCACTCCCGCGGCCTGGGCCCATCTCGGCCTGACCCCGCCCGGCTCGCCGGCCGCGGGAGCCGGGCAGCAGGGCCTGTTCGGGACGTGAGAGCGACGGCATTGGCCCCAGGAGGAACCCAGGTGTCATGCTGAGCGTTGTTCCTTGCGTGCGGACTCGCCTAGACTCCGCCGGTGCCGCCTTGTCGGCAGTCCAGATCCCCCCATCCATCAGGCCGCTCTCCACGCGGTCGTGCGAAGGAAGTTCCGACCCGTGAGTCTCGTGACCCTCTTCCCGTTCATCGTGCTCATTGGGGCCATGTTCCTGATGACCCGGTCGGCCAAGAAGAAGCAGCAGCAGGCCGAGGAAATGCGGAACCGGATGCAGCCCGGCAATGGTGTCCGCACCATCGGGGGCATGTACGCGACGGTCAAGGAGGTCAACGAAGACACGGTCCTCCTTGACGCCGGCCCCGGTGTGGAGCTGCTCTTCGCCAAGAACGCGATCGGTGCCGTCCTCTCCGACGACGAGTACAACCGCATCGTCCACGGCATCGAGCACGACCTGCAGTCCGAGGTCGACGTCGTCCCCGACGACGCCTCCTCCCTCACCGGGGGCGAGGAGCCCGCCGGTGCCTCCGAGGACAAGCCCGTCGACCTCGGCAAGAAGGACGCGGACGGCGAGCCGGCCGACGGCGCCGCCGAGAAGAAGGCCGAGGAAGCGCCGAGGAAGACCGACGGCGACGCGAAGTAGTCACCACCCGGGGCGTGCGGTCATGTCCGTGCGCCCCGGGACGTGTCCGCTTCGCGAGAGGACCCGGTCCCGCGCACGGCCGCCGTGCCCCGCCCGGCGCGGGACAGCCCGGAAGAAAGCGGCGGGAGGACGGCGGGAAAGCGGCGGAAAGCGGCGGGAAGAACGAGAAGAAGGACGAGAAAAGGCGGGAAGAAGAGGGGCAGCGGCCCCGAACGGACGCCCGTCGGGCGTCCGCGGCGGGCCCCGGTGCTCCCCGGCTCTCGTTCCGACTGCCCCGCGATGCTCACCGAGGACGTGTCCGCGATGTCCCCCAGGGGGCGTGTCCGCCACCGGGTGCATGTCTTCATGCCCGGTCCTCGCCGTGGACGCCACCGGCGCCGCCGCTTCCCCCGCTCCCCGGCCTCCCCGGCTGCCGGGGGCCGGCGGGGCCGGGCGGTCACCGGCGTCCCGGTCACGGACGCCGTCCCGGCTCCCTCCCCGGGCGGCGGCACCGGCAGCGGGCCCGGGAAGCGGTACGCCGTGCCGGACCGCGGCAAGCGGGCCGTGCGCGTCATCGCCGGCAGGAAGCGCGTGCCGCCCGCCGGGGCGGCCGTCGCCTGCGGCCGGAACGCGCGGGGCCCCTGGCAGAAACACCTGCCCGGACCCGCCGCGGCGGATCCGGGCCACCAGCCCGTCTCCCGCGGCCGGGGCCGCGGCCGACTCTCAGGAAGACGTCGATGACCGACATCCAGGAACTGCTGCTCAGCCACATCCGTGACGTGGCCGACTACCCGGAGCCGGGAGTGATGTTCAAGGACATCACCCCGCTCCTGGCGGACCCCGCCGCGTTCGCCGCGCTCACCGATGCGCTGGCGGAGGTGGGCACCCGCGAGGGGGCGACGAAGGTCGTCGGCCTGGAGGCCCGCGGCTTCATCCTCGGCGCCCCGGTCGCCCTCCGGGCGGGCCTCGGCTTCATCCCCATGCGCAAGGCGGGCAAGCTCCCCGGAGCGACGCTCAGCCAGGCGTACGAACTGGAGTACGGTTCGGCGAAGATCGAGGTGCACGCGGAGGACCTGAGCGCCGACGACCGGGTCCTGGTCGTCGACGACGTCCTCGCCACGGGAGGCACCGCCGAGGCCTCCGTCCAGCTCGTCCGCCGGGCCGGCGCGGAGGTCGCCGGGGTGGCGGTCCTGATGGAACTGAGCTTCCTCGGCGGACGCGAGCGACTGGAGAGGATCCTCGCCGGGGCGCCGCTGGAGGCCATGCTCCGCGTCTGAGCATCCGGCGCCCGTCCCGGACCCGGGGACGGACCGGGGCGGGGGCGGAGGGACGCCGTCGTCCCGCACGAGCTCCCGCAGGGGCGGGCAACCCCGCAGGATCCCGCAAAGACGGACACAGAGGAATCATGTGTCCGTCTTGTGCGTTTTCTGGGTATACGGCCCTTGTTTCGGGCTGGAGGCGATCCCGGGGCCGGGATCGCTACCATGGGGTCTTCCGGAGCCTGACCGGGGGACCCGGATCGCGTACGAGGAGCCCTCTTGCCAGACGAGGCCCAGCCACTGACCGCCGCCAAGCCCGAGTCCGCCTCGGCGCCCGCGGCGAAGCCCGCGCCGCACGCGAAGAACGACACCCGCGGGCCGGCCGAGCGCGCCCAGTCCGCCTCCGCCGGCACGCCGGCCCAGCCCGCGCGTTCCCAGCCGGCCCCGCCCGAACGTTCCGCCCAGCCCCCGGCCGTACGGTCCTCCGCCGGCCAGACGGGCCGCTCCGGCTCCTCCAACCGTGTCCGCGCCCGCCTGGCCCGCCTCGGTGTGCAGCGGGCCAACCCCTACAACCCGGTCCTGGAGCCGCTGCTGCGGATAGTGCGCAGCAACGATCCGAAGATCGAGAACTCGACGCTGCGTCAGATCGAGCGCGCCTACCAGGTGGCCGAGCGCTGGCACCGCGGACAGAAGCGCAAGAGCGGCGACCCGTACATCACCCACCCTCTGGCCGTCACCACCATCCTGGCCGAGCTGGGCATGGACCCGGCCACCCTGATGGCCGGCCTGCTGCACGACACCGTCGAGGACACCGAGTACGGCCTGGAGCAGCTGCGCCGCGACTTCGGCGACACCGTCGCCCTGCTCGTCGACGGCGTCACCAAGCTGGACAAGGTCAAGTTCGGCGAGGCCGCACAGGCCGAGACCGTGCGCAAGATGGTCGTCGCCATGGCCAAGGACCCCCGTGTCCTGGTCATCAAGCTCGCCGACCGCCTGCACAACATGCGCACCATGCGCTACCTCAAGCGGGAGAAGCAGGAGCGCAAGGCCCGCGAGACCCTCGAGATCTACGCGCCGCTCGCCCACCGCCTGGGCATGAACACCATCAAGTGGGAGCTGGAGGACCTCGCCTTCGCGATCCTCTACCCCAAGATGTACGACGAGATCGTCCGCCTGGTGGCCGAACGCGCCCCCAAGCGCGACGAGTACCTCGCGCGCGTCATCGACGAGGTCCAGGCCGATCTGCGCGCCGCCCGCATCAAGGCGACCGTCACCGGCCGCCCGAAGCACTACTACAGCGTCTACCAGAAGATGATCGTCCGCGGCCGTGACTTCGCGGAGATCTACGACCTCGTGGGCATCCGTGTCCTGGTCGACACGGTCCGCGACTGCTATGCCGCCCTCGGCACCGTGCATGCGCGATGGAACCCGGTCCCCGGCCGGTTCAAGGACTACATCGCGATGCCCAAGTTCAACATGTACCAGTCGCTGCACACGACGGTCATCGGCCCCAACGGCAAGCCGGTCGAACTGCAGATCCGCACGTTCGACATGCACCGCCGCGCCGAGTACGGCATCGCCGCGCACTGGAAGTACAAGCAGGACGCGGTCGCCGGCGCCTCCAAGGTCCGCACCGACGCGCCGAAGCCCATCGGCAAGTCCGGCAGGTCGGGCAAGTCGGGCAAGGATCTGGCCGCCGTCAACGACATGGCGTGGCTGCGGCAGCTGCTGGACTGGCAGAAGGAGACGGAGGACCCCAGCGAGTTCCTGGAGTCGCTGCGCTTCGACCTCTCCCGCAACGAGGTCTTCGTCTTCACTCCCAAGGGCGATGTCATCGCGCTTCCGGCCGGTGCCACCCCGGTGGACTTCGCATACGCCGTCCACACCGAGGTCGGCCATCGCACCATAGGAGCGCGGGTCAACGGCCGTCTCGTGCCGCTGGAGTCCACCCTGGACAACGGCGACCTGGTGGAGATCTTCACCTCCAAGGCGGCCGGCGCGGGCCCCTCCCGGGACTGGCTCGGCTTCGTCAAGTCGCCGCGCGCCCGCAACAAGATCCGCGCCTGGTTCTCCAAGGAGCGCCGCGACGAGGCGATCGAGCAGGGCAAGGAAGCCATCGTCCGCGCGATGCGCAAGCAGAACCTGCCGATCCAGCGCATCCTGACCGGCGACTCGCTCGTCACCATCGCGCACGAGATGCGCTACTCGGACATCTCCGCGCTGTACGCGGCGATCGGCGAGGGCCATGTCTCCGCGCAGAACATCGTGCAGAAACTCGTCCAGGCGCTCGGCGGCGAGGAGGCGGCCACCGAGGAGATCGGCGAGAGCGTGCCGCCCTCGCGCGGACGCGGCCGCAAGCGGCGCTCCAGCGCCGACCCGGGCGTGGTCGTCAAGGGCGCCGAGGACGTGTGGGTCAAGCTGGCCCGCTGCTGCACGCCCGTGCCGGGCGACCCGATCATCGGCTTCGTCACCCGGGGCAATGGCGTATCGGTTCACCGCACCGACTGCGTCAACGTGGAGTCGCTGTCCCGCGAGCCGGAGCGCATCCTCGAGGTCGAGTGGGCGCCCACCCAGTCCTCGGTCTTCCTGGTCGCCATCCAGGTGGAGGCGCTGGACCGCTCCCGGCTGCTGTCGGACGTCACCCGTGTCCTGTCCGACCAGCACGTCAACATCCTCTCCGCGGCCGTCCAGACCTCCCGCGACCGGGTCGCCACCTCCCGTTTCACCTTCGAGATGGGCGACCCCAAGCACCTGGGCCACGTCCTGAAGGCCGTACGGAGCGTGGAGGGCGTCTACGACGTCTACCGGGTCACCTCGGCCCGCAACCGGTCGTAGAGCGCCTTCCCGCGCCGCGGAGCCGGGGCTTGCGCGGCGCACCCGCCGCATGAGCCGGTCCGGGCCGCAGGGCTCGCCGGAACGAACGGCCGAGGGCTCCCGTACACGCCGTACGGGAGCCCTCGGCTCATGACGGGGAAGAAGGGGCCGGCGTCAGCCGCCGAACTCCCGCAGGCCCTTCAGCGCCTGGTCCAGGAGCGCCTGACGGCCCTCCAGCTCCTTCTCGAGCTTCCCGGCCTTGGCCGTGTTGCCCTGGGCACGGGCCTGCTCGATCTGGCCCTTCAGCTTGTCCACGGCGGCCTGCAGCTGATCGGCCAGATCCGCGGCACGCGCGCGGGCCTCCGGGTTCGTCCGGCGCCACTCGGCCTCCTCGGCCTCCTGGATGGCCCGCTCCACGGCGTGCAGCCGGCCCTCGATCCGCGCACGCGCCTCCCGCGGCACATGACCGATGGCCTCCCAGCGCTCGTTGATCGAGCGGAAGGCGGCCCGGGCGGCCTTCAGATCCGTGATCGGCAGCAGCTTCTCGGCCTCCTCGGCCAGCTCCTCCTTCAGCTTCAGGTTCTCCGCCTGCTCGGCGTCCCGCTCGGCGAACACCGCGCTGCGGGCGGCGAAGAAGACGTCCTGGGCGCCGCGGAAACGGTTCCACAGGTCTTCCTCGTGCTCACGCTGAGCGCGGCCCGCGGCCTTCCACTCCGCCATCAGCTCGCGGTAGCGGGCCGCGGTCGGACCCCAGTCGGTCGAGTCCGACAGGGCCTCGGCCTCGGCGACCAGCCGCTCCTTGATCCTGCGCGCCTCCTCGCGCTGCGCGTCCAACTGCGCGAAGTGCGCCTTGCGCCGCTTGGAGAACGCCGACCGTGCATGCGAGAAGCGGTGCCACAGCTCGTCGTCGGACCTGCGGTCCAGACGCGGCAGCCCTTTCCAGGTCTCCACCAGCGCGCGCAGCCGTTCACCGGCCGCCCGCCACTGGTCGGACTGGGCCAGCTCCTCGGCCTCGGCGACCAGAGCCTCCTTGGCCCGCCGGGCCTCCTCCGCCTGCCGGGCGCGTTGGGCCCGGCGCTCCTCACGGCGGGCCTCGACCATCCCGACCAGGTTGTCCAGGCGGACGCGGAGCGCGTCCAGGTCGCCGACCGCATGGTGCGCATCGACCTGCTCGCGCAGATGGTCGATGGAGGCCAGGGCGTCCTTCGCCGACAGGTCAGTGGTTTGTACACGCTTCTCGAGGAGGCCGATCTCGACAACCAGGCCCTCGTACTTGCGCTTGAAATAGGCCAGCGCCTCCTCGGGGGAGCCGGCCTGCCAGGAACCGACGACCTTCTCGCCGTCGGCCGTACGCACGTACACGGTCCCCGTCTCGTCGACGCGGCCCCACGGGTCGCTGCTCACAGCGCCTCCTCCACATGATGCCTGCGGAGGGCCTCGAAGCTCCCCCGGGCATCGTCCACAGTTTCGTCACCGCCAACATAGGCGACCGGCGGGCGGCCTGTCCGCATCCAGCGCGACCGAAATTTCGCAGTTGACGGTCAGGATTTGGTGACCGTGGCCTTGTTGATCACGACGGTGGCGTTCGGGGCCCCGTCACCGGCCCCCGAGCTCTCGCCGGCGTCCGCGATCTTCTTCAGCACCTTCATCCCCTCCTCGGAGACGGTGCCGAACGGCGTGTAGCTGGGCGGCAGCTGACTGTCCTGGTACACCAGGAAGAACTGGCTGCCCCCGGTGTTCGGCTGCGACCGGTTCGCCATCGCCACCGTGCCCGCCGGGTAGATGTTGTCCTTCAGGCTCTTGTCCTTGAGATTCTCGTCGGGAATCGTGTACCCGGGACCGCCGCTGCCCGTGCCTGTCGGGTCGCCGCACTGCAGGACGTAGATGCCGGCGGTGGTGAGCCGGTGGCACTTGGTGTGGTCGAAGAAGCCCTTTTCGGCCAAAAAGTTGAAGGAGTTCACGGTGTGCGGCGCCGCGGACGCCTTCAGCGCGATGTCTATCTCGCCGCACGTGGTGTCGAGCTTCATCGTGTACCGCGCCGACGTGTCGATCGTCATCGCCGGCTCCTTCTTCCAGCTCAGCTTCTCCACCGAACCGGGCGCGGGCTTCTCGCACGGATCCGGCGCCTTGCTGGTGGGCGGGGCGCTGGGAGAGGCCTCGGCGCTCGCGTTGGCCTGGTCGTCCTTGTCGTTCTTCAGGACCCCGGTCGTGTACAGGGCGACACTGCCGATCACGACCACGCCGAGCACCGACGCGATCACGGAGTTGCGCACGCGCGCCCTGCGCCGTGCGGCGGCGCGCCGCTGCTGCTGCCGCAAGAACTTCTCCCGGGCGAGCTGACGCCGCCGCTGCTCCTGGCTGACCACCGGGTTCTCTCCTCAAACGTCTCGTGTGTCGACCGGTATGCATGCGTCCGCCGAGCAGGCGTCCGCGTGCGACCTGTACCGTATCGGGGTTCGCCGAGCATCCAGCAGCGCCGGTAGGCTCTGATCGCAGCTGTAGTCACCCGTATCGACACAACGAAGGACGATCGTGCTCATTGCCGGGTTCCCCGCCGGGGCCTGGGCGACGAACTGCTACCTCGTCGCCCCCGCCGCCGGTGAGGAGTGCGTGATCATCGACCCCGGCCACCAGGCCGCCCAGGGCGTCGAGGAAGCGATCCGGAAGCATCGGCTCAAGCCCGTCGCCGTCGTCCTCACCCACGGCCACATCGACCATGTGGCCTCGGTCGTCCCGGTCTGCGGCGCGCACGACGTGCCGGCGTGGATCCACCCGGCCGACCGGTACATGATGAGCGACCCCGAGAAGGCGCTCGGCCGTTCCATCGGGATGCCGCTGATGGGCGAGCTGACCGTGGGGGAGCCGGACGACGTCAAGGAGCTGGCCGACGGCACCGTGCTGAAACTGGCCGGGCTGGAGTTCTTCGTCGCGCACGCACCCGGCCATACCAAGGGGTCGGTGACCTTCCGGATGCCCGGGACCGCGGACGTTCCGCAGGTGTTCTTCTCCGGGGATCTGCTCTTCGCCGGCTCCATCGGACGCACCGACCTGCCCGGCGGTGACATGGCCGAGATGCTCGACTCGCTGGCCCGCGTGTGCCTGCCGCTCGACGACTCGACCGTGGTACTGGCCGGCCACGGCCCCCAGACGACCATCGGCCAGGAGCGTGCCACCAACCCCTATCTGCGACAGGTGGCCGCCGGCCTGGGAGCGGACACGGACGACGCTCCCCGACGAGGAATGTGACGAGAGACCTTCCGTGAGCACCTTCAAGGCCCCCAAGGGCACGTACGACCTGATCCCGCCGGCCTCCGCCACGTACCTGGCGGTCCGGGAGGCGATCGCCGCCCCGCTGCGCAACTCCGGCTACGGCTACATCGAGACGCCCGGCTTCGAGAACGTCGAGCTCTTCGCGCGCGGGGTCGGCGAGTCCACCGACATCGTGACCAAGGAGATGTACGTCTTCGAGACCAAGGGCGGCGACCGGCTGGCCCTGCGTCCCGAGGGCACCGCCTCCGTGCTGCGCGCCGCCCTGGAGGCCAACCTCCACAAGGCGGGCAACCTGCCGGTCAAGCTCTGGTACTCCGGCTCCTACTACCGCTACGAGCGCCCCCAGAAGGGCCGTTACCGCCACTTCTCCCAGGTCGGCGCGGAGGCCATCGGCGCCGAGGACCCGGCGCTGGACGCCGAGCTGATCATCCTGGCCGACCAGGCGTACCGCTCGCTGGGCCTGAGCAACTTCCGCATCCTGCTCAACAGCCTCGGCGACAAGGAGTGCCGTCCGGTCTACCGCGCCGCCCTGCAGGACTTCCTGCGCGGCCTGGACCTGGACGACGACACCCGCCGGCGTGTCGAGAGCAACCCCCTGCGCGTCCTCGACGACAAGCGGGAGACGGTCCAGAAGCAGCTGGCGGGCGCCCCGCTGCTGCGCGACTACCTGTGCGACGCCTGCAAGACGTACCACGAGGAGGTGCGGTCCCTGCTGACGGCCCAGGGCGTCTCCTTCGAGGACGACCCCAAGCTGGTCCGCGGCCTGGACTACTACACGCGCACCACCTTCGAGTTCGTCCACGACGGCCTGGGCTCCCAGTCCGCGGTGGGCGGCGGCGGCCGCTACGACGGCCTCTCCGAGATGATCGGCGGCCCCGCCCTGCCCTCGGTGGGCTGGGCCCTGGGCGTGGACCGCACCGTCCTGGCCCTGCAGGCGGAGGGCATCGAGCTCCAGCTGCCCCCCACGACCAGCGTCTTCGCGGTCCCCCTCGGGGAGGAGGCCCGCCGCATCCTCTTCGCGAAGGTCACCGAGCTGCGCAAGGTGGGCATCGCGGCCGACTTCTCCTACGGCGGCAAGGGCCTGAAGGCGGCGATGAAGGCGGCCAACCGCTCGGGCGCGCGGTACGCCCTGGTGCTGGGCGAGCGGGACATCGCCGAGGGTGTCGTCCAGCTCAAGGACATGGAGTCCGGCGAGCAGACGGCGATCGGCATCAACGAGATCGTGGCGGAGCTGGAGTCGCGGCTCGGCTGAGCACGGCCGGACACGACCGGGCACGGCGCCCCGGGCGGCTCCCCGCCGCCCGGGGCGCCCGTCGTCCGGCGGTGTCCGTCGCCCGTCGTCCGGGGATGTCCGGAACCATGCGTTCGGAAACGGCCCGCGTGCCCTTCTTGCGCTCTTCTCACCCTGAGCACACGCACCGGTGCGGCACAATGGCCGTGCCCGAAGAAGGTCCGACCCACGAGCGACGGAATCGGCGTGATGAGCAAGACGACAGTCAAGGACGTGTCCGCGGAACCCGAGCCGGAACGCGCGGTGCCCGCGCCACGCACGGTGGGCGGCAGCCGTGCCTTCGGTCTGCTGCTGGTGATCACGGGCGCGGCCGGGCTGCTCGCCGCGTGGATCATCACGATCGACAAGCAGAAGATCCTCGAGGGCAAGCTCAGCGGCGACGTCTACACGCCGAGCTGCAGCATCAACCCGATCGTGTCGTGCGGCAGCGTCATGGAGAGCGCGCAGGCCACCGTCTTCGGCTTCCCGAATCCGCTGCTCGGTCTGGTCACCTACGGCATCGTCGTCTGCGTGGGCATGAGCCTGCTGGCCCGCGCCGCCTTCCCGCGCTGGTACTGGCTGACCTTCAACGCCGGCACGCTCTTCGGCGTCTGCTTCGTCACCTGGCTGATGTTCCAGTCGCTGTACCGGATCAACGCCCTGTGCCTGTGGTGCTCGCTGGCCTGGGCCGCCACGATCGTCATGTTCTGGTACGTGACCTCCTTCAACGTCCGCAACGGCTTCCTGCCGGCGCCGCGTCCGGTCAAGAACTTCCTTGACGAGTTCACCTGGGTGCTGCCGGCCACGCACTGCGGTGTGATCGTCATGCTGATCCTGACCCGCTGGGGCAGCAGCCTCTGGGCCTGACCCGCCCGGCGGGCCCGGTGCACGGCCGAGACGGTGCGGGCGGCGATGTGCCATAGGGTTTCAGCGTGGAGCCCGACCTGTTCACCGCCGCAGCAGAAGAACGCCAGGAGAAGGACCCGGCCGCGACTCCTCTGGCGGTCCGGATGCGTCCGCGCACCCTCGACGAGGTGGTGGGCCAGCAGCATCTGCTCAAGCCCGGCTCGCCCCTGCGACGCCTGGTCGGCGAGGGCGCGGGCGGCCCGGCCGGACCCTCGTCGGTGATCCTGTGGGGTCCGCCCGGCACCGGCAAGACCACCCTGGCGTACGTCGTCTCCAAGGCCACCAACAAGCGCTTCGTGGAGCTGTCGGCGATCACCGCGGGCGTCAAGGAGGTCCGCGCGGTCATCGACGGCGCCCGCCGGGCCTCCGGCGGCTACGGCCAGGAGACCGTGCTCTTCCTCGACGAGATCCACCGCTTCAGCAAGGCCCAGCAGGACTCCCTGCTCCCGGCCGTGGAGAACCGCTGGGTGACGCTGATCGCGGCCACCACGGAGAACCCGTACTTCTCCGTGATCTCCCCGCTGCTGTCCCGCTCCCTGCTGCTCACCCTCGAGCCGCTCACCGACGACGACATCCGCGGTCTGCTCCGCCGCGCCCTCACCGACGAGCGCGGTCTGAAGGGCACCGTCACCCTCCCCGAGGACACCGAGAACCACCTGCTGCGCATCGCCGGCGGCGACGCCCGCCGCGCCCTGACCGCCCTGGAGGCCGCCGCCGGGGCCGCCCTCGCCAAGGGCGAGGGCGAGATCGGCCTGACGACGCTGGAGGAGACCGTCGACCGGGCCGCGGTGAAGTACGACCGCTCCGGCGACCAGCACTACGACGTCGCCAGCGCCCTGATCAAGTCCATCCGCGGCTCCGACGTCGACGCCGCCCTGCACTATCTGGCCAGAATGATCGAGGCCGGCGAGGACCCCCGGTTCATCGCCCGCCGTCTGATGATCGCCGCCAGTGAGGACATCGGCCTCGCCGACCCGCACGCCCTGCCCATAGCCGTCGCCGCGGCCCAGGCCGTGGCCATGATCGGCATGCCCGAGGCGGCCCTCACCCTCAGCCACGCCACCATCGCCCTCGCCCTCGCCCCCAAGTCCAACTCCGCGACCACCGCGATCGGCGCCGCCCTGGAGGACGTCCGCAAGGGACTGGCCGGTCCCGTCCCGCCCCATCTGCGGGACGGGCACTACCGGGGCGCGGCCAGGCTCGGGCACGCCCAGGGGTACGTCTATCCGCACGACCTGCCCGAGGGCATCGTCGCCCAGCAGTACGCGCCGGACGCGCTGAAGGACCGCGAGTACTACACCCCGAGCCGGCACGGCGCCGAGGCGCGGTACGCGGACGCGGTGGAGTGGACCCGCAGGCACCTGGGCCGACGGCGGTCCTGACCCGGCCCGCGGTGCGGGGCGGGTCCCGGCACCCTGTAAACTGTGCCGAAGCGCTGAGTCCCGTGTCCGGAACCTCGCAAGAGGGGACGGCGCCACCAGAGCGGGACATCCAGCCGGAACCCCACCGCTTCGAAGCAGCGGGGATCCAGGAGCGTCGCGCACCGGCGAACGGTGTCGCGGGCAGCCCACCACCACCCGTGCAGTCCGGGAGCGGTCGGTGGGCCGTTCGCGTGCTGCACGTATGTGCCCAGACCAGGGGAGCGGCTGCCCACCAGGTCCGACAGGACCCGGCGGGATTCCCCGGCTGCGGATGCGACCTCCCTTAACCCTGGTGAAGCCGTACTCACACAGAAACACGAGGTGTTCGGTTCCATGGCGAACCAGTCCCGCCCGAAGGTCAAGAAGTCGCGTGCCCTCGGTATCGCGCTGACCCCGAAGGCCGTCAAGTACTTCGAGGCCCGCCCCTACCCGCCGGGTGAGCACGGCCGCGGCCGCAAGCAGAACTCGGACTACAAGGTCCGTCTGCTGGAGAAGCAGCGTCTGCGCGCTCAGTACGACATCTCCGAGCGCCAGCTGGTGCGCGCCTACGAGCGTGCCGCCAAGACCACGATGAAGACCGGTGACGCGCTCCTCATCGAGCTCGAGCGCCGTCTCGACGCCCTGGTCCTGCGTTCGGGCATCGCCCGCACGATCTACCAGGCCCGTCAGATGGTCACCCACGGCCACATCGAGGTCAACGGCAAGAAGGTCGACAAGCCGTCCTACCGTGTGCGTCCGGACGACGTCGTCCAGGTCCGTGAGCGCAGCAGGAACAAGACGCTCTTCCAGATCGCCCGCGAGGGCGGCTTCGCCCCCGAGGGCGAGACCCCGCGCTACCTGCAGGTGAACCTCAAGGCCCTGGCGTTCCGCCTGGACCGCGAGCCGACCCGCAAGGAGATCCCGGTGGTCTGCGACGAGCAGCTCGTCGTCGAGTACTACGCCCGCTGACGCAGCTGGTCGCACTTCCTCGGCCCGTCGTCCCTCCCGCCTTCCCGGCGGGCGGGGCGGCGGGCCCGCCCATGCCGCCGGCGGCCCACGACGGCGCTGCCGCCCCGAGCCGTCCGGCCGGGGCCGTGCACCGCCCCCGGTGCGGGCGCCCCGCGAGACAGGGGGGAGAAACGTCCCGCGAAGCCCGGAAGGAAACGGGACGCACGGGAAGGACAGGGGGACCGGGCTCCGTCCCGCCGCGCGCGGGAGCAAATCAGGTACGGAGCGCCACCTTGGGCGCGGTAGGCTCGGTGCACTACTTTCTCGACGTTTCTCGATGCCTTCGACGCCTTCGACGCCATCGCGGTGTCCTCGGCGTCCCCAAGGCCCTCGAGTTCAGGCACGTATCAGGGAGCAGGTGCGCACAGTGTCCGGTGGCGAGGTGGCCGGGATCCTGGTGGCCGTCTTCTGGGCGATCCTGGTCTCCTTCCTCGCCGTCGCGCTGGCGAGACTGGCCCAGACGCTCAAGGCGACCACCAAGCTCGTGGCGGACGTGACCGACCAGGCCGTTCCGCTGCTGGCCGACGCCTCCCGGGCGGTGCGCTCGGCGCAGACCCAGCTCGACCGCGTCGACGCGATCGCCTCCGACGTCCAGGAGGTCACCGCCAACGCCTCCGCGCTGTCCACCACCGTCGCCTCCACCTTCGGCGGTCCGCTGGTCAAGGTCGCCGCCTTCGGCTACGGCGTGCGCCGGGCCCTGAGCAGCCGCAGGGAGGACGTGCCCGTCAAGACGTCGAGGCGTACCGTGATCGTGGGCCGCACCGTCCCGGCCGCGCGACGGGGAAAGCGGAACAACCGGGAGAAGTAAGGACTGACGATGTTCCGCCGTACGTTCTGGTTCACCACAGGGCTCGCTGCCGGCGTGTGGGCCACCACCAAGGTCAACCGCAAGCTGAAGCAGCTGACCCCGGAGAACCTTGCCGTGATCGCGGCGAACAAGGCGCTCGAGGCCGGCCACCGGTTCAAGGACCGCGCGGTCTGCTTCGCGCTCGACGTCCGCGACCACATGGCCCAGCGGGAGGCCGAGCTCGGCGAGGCGCTCGGCATCGCCGCCCCCGTCGACCACGGGCTCCCCTCGTCCAAGCGCCCGGTCGCGCTCGAGCCGGGGGTGCCCCCGTCCCGGCGGTACGCCGCCATCGAGAACCACACCAGCCCGACGTACGTCGACGGCTCGCCGTATCCGACGTACTCGTACAACCGGAATGAGGACCACTGATGGAGTCGGCTGAGATCCGCCGTCGCTGGCTGAGCTTCTTCGAGGAGCGCGGGCACACCGTCGTCCCTTCGGCGTCGCTCATCGCGGACGACCCGACTCTGCTCCTCGTCCCGGCCGGCATGGTGCCCTTCAAGCCCTACTTCCTGGGTGAGGTCAAGCCGCCCTTCGCCCGTGCCACCAGCGTGCAGAAGTGCGTGCGCACGCCCGACATCGAGGAGGTCGGCAAGACCACGCGGCACGGCACGTTCTTCCAGATGTGCGGCAACTTCTCCTTCGGCGACTACTTCAAGGAAGGCGCCATCAAGCTCGCCTGGGAGCTGCTCACCACCCCCCAGGACAAGGGCGGTTACGGCCTGGAGCCGGAGAAGCTCTGGATCACCGTCTACAAGGACGACGACGAGGCCGAGCGGATCTGGCACGAGGTCATCGGCGTGCCCAAGGAGCGCATCCAGCGCATGGGCATGAAGGACAACTTCTGGTCCATGGGCGTGCCCGGCCCGTGCGGCCCCTGCTCCGAGATCAACTACGACCGCGGTCCCGAGTTCGGTCCCGAGGGCGGCCCCGCCGTCAACGACGAGCGGTACGTGGAGATCTGGAACCTCGTCTTCATGCAGTACGAGCGGGGCGAGGGCACCGGCAAGGACGACTTCGAGATCATCGGCGAACTGCCGAGCAAGAACATCGACACCGGTCTCGGCCTGGAACGGCTCGCCATGATTCTGCAGGGCGTGCGGAACATGTACGAGATCGACACCTCCATGGCCGTCATCGAGAAGGCCACCGAGCTGACCGGTGTCGCCTACGGCGACGCCGAGGAGTCGGACGTGTCCCTGCGCGTGGTCACCGACCACATGCGCACCGCCACCATGCTCATCGGCGACGGCGTCACCCCCGGCAACGAGGGCCGCGGCTACGTGCTGCGCCGCATCATGCGCCGCGCCATCCGCAACATGCGTCTGCTCGGCGCCACCGGTCCGGTCGTCAAGGACCTGATCGACGTCGTCATCGAGGTGATGGGCCGGCAGTACCCGGAGCTGATCACCGACCGCGAGCGCATCGAGAAGGTCGCCCTCGCCGAGGAGGCCCGTTTCCTCAAGACCCTCAACGCCGGCACGAACGTGCTGGACAGCGCCGTCGCCGAGGCCAAGGCCGCCGGCTCGACGGTGCTGCCCGGCGAGAAGGCCTTCCTGCTCCACGACACCTGGGGCTTCCCCATCGACCTCACCCTGGAGATGGCCGCCGAGCAGGGCCTCACCGTGGACGAGGAGGGCTTCCGCCGCCTGATGAAGGAGCAGCGGGAGCGCGCCAAGGCCGACGCCCAGGCCAAGAAGACCGGCCACGCCGACCTCGGCGCCTACCGCGAGATCGCCGACACCGCCGGCGAGACCGACTTCATCGGCTACACCGACACCGAGGGCGAGTCCACGGTCGTCGGCATCCTCGTCGACGGCGTCCCCTCCCCGGCCGCCACCGAGGGCGACGAGGTCGAGATCGTCCTGGACCGCACCCCGTTCTACGCCGAGGGCGGCGGCCAGATCGGCGACACCGGCCGGATCAAGGTCGACTCCGGTGCCGTCATCGAGGTCCGCGACTGCCAGAAGCCGGTTCCGGGCGTCTTCGTCCACAAGGGGGTCGTCCAGGTCGGTGAGGTCACCGTCGGCGCCAAGGCCCACGCCGCGATCGACGTCGAGCGCCGCAAGGCCATCGCCCGCGCCCACTCGGCCACGCACCTGACCCACCAGGCGCTGCGCGACGCCCTCGGCCCGACGGCCGCCCAGGCCGGCTCCGAGAACCAGCCGGGCCGCTTCCGCTTCGACTTCGGCTCCCCGTCCGCCGTGCCGCAGTCGGTGATGACCGATGTCGAGCAGAAGATCAACGAGGTGCTCGCCCGCGATCTCGACGTGCGCGCCGACATCATGAGCCTCGAGGAGGCCAAGAAGCAGGGCGCCCTCGCCGAGTTCGGCGAGAAGTACGGCGAGCGCGTGCGCGTGGTGACCATCGGCGACTTCTCCAAGGAGCTGTGCGGCGGCACCCATGTGCACAACACCGCCCAGCTGGGCCTGGTGAAGCTGCTCGGCGAGTCGTCGATCGGCTCCGGCGTACGCCGGGTCGAGGCCCTGGTCGGCGTGGACGCCTACCGCTTCCTCGCCCGCGAGCACACGGTCGTCTCCCAGCTCCAGGAGCTGCTCAAGGGCCGCCCCGAGGAGCTGCCGGAGAAGGTCTCCACGATGCTCGGCAAGCTGAAGGAGGCCGAGAAGGAGATCGAGAAGTTCCGCGCCGAGAAGGTGCTGCAGGCCGCCGCCGGGCTCGCCGAGTCCGCCAAGGACATCCGCGGCGTCGCCGTGGTCACCGGCCGGGTCCCGGACGGCACCACCCCGGACGACCTGCGCAAGCTGGTTCTCGACGTACGCGGCCGCATCCGGGGCGGACGGGCCGCCGTGGTCGCCCTGTTCACGGTGAACAACGGCAAGCCGCTGACGGTCGTCGCCACCAACGAGGCCGCCCGTGAGCGCGGACTGAAGGCCGGTGACATCGTCCGCACCGCCGCCAAGACCCTCGGCGGCGGCGGAGGCGGCAAGCCGGACGTCGCCCAGGGCGGCGGCCAGAACCCGGCCGCCGTCGGCGAGGCCGTGGAGGCCGTGGAACGCCTCGTGGCGGACACGGCCGGGTGACGGGGGCCGAGCGATGAGGAAAGGACGTCGACTCGCCATCGACGTCGGGGACGCCCGGATCGGGGTCGCCTCCTGCGACCCCGACGGGATCCTCGCCACCCCGGTGGAGACGGTCCCCGGCAGGGACGTCCCGGCCGCGCACCGGCGCCTCAGGCAACTGGTCGAGGAGTACGAGCCGATCGAGGTCGTCGTCGGGCTCCCGCGTTCCCTCAAGGGGGGCGAGGGCCCGGCGGCGGCCAAGGCCCGTGCCTTCGCCGAGGAGCTGGCCAAGGGCATCGCCCCGGTGCCCGTCCGGCTGGTGGACGAGCGGATGACCACGGTGACGGCCAGTCAGAGCCTGCGTGCCTCCGGGGTGAGGTCCAGGAAAGGACGCTCCGTGATCGACCAGGCCGCCGCCGTCATTATTTTGCAGCAAGCCCTCGAATCCGAACGAGTGTCAGGTAAAGCACCCGGTGAGGGCGTCGAAGTGGTCATCTGATCGCGGTACGGTAACGTTCCGCGCGATGCGCCGGAGTTCGAACAGCAGGCGCACAGCAAGAGGCGGAACGGCAACCGGTCACCACGCCGCGTGACGTCGCCTCGCGGCTTTAGGGGATCGATGACTGAGTATGGCCGGGGCCCAGGCTCCGAACCGTGGCATCCGGATGATCCGCTGTACGGAGACGGCGGATGGGGAGGACAGCAGGCCCCGACGGGCCCGCAGCCTGCTTACGGAGACCGGCCTCAGAATCATCTGCAGCAGCCGCAGTACGGCGAGTGGGGGCACGGACAGCAGGCCGGCTACGGCGGGCAGCACCAGCAGCAGTACGGCGGGCAGGACCCCCTTCAGGCTCCGCACTACGGCCAGCAGGGGCACCAGCAGTACGCGGGTCACCTCCAGGACCAGCAGTACCAGCAGGGCGGCTGGGACAACACCGGCGGCGGGCAGCAGCCGGTGTACCCGGCCGACCCGTACGGCTCGCAGGCCGCTGCCCAGGGTGCCGAGCAGCCCGGTTACTACGGCACCTCCGACGCCGGCCCCCAGCCCCAGGCGCCGGACCACCGGCACACCGAGCCGGAACAGCGGCCCGACTGGGATCCCGAGCCCGGACCCGACCGGGACGACCACCCCTTCTTCGCGGGCGGCGACGAGGCCGACGCCGGCGACCCGGGGAACGAGGAGCGGGGGCGCGGCGACCGCAGGGGACGCGGCAAGGGCAGGAACGGCAGGAACGGAAAGAGCAGGGAAAAGGGGAAGAAGCGCCGCAACGGCTGCGCCTGCCTGGTCGTCGCCATGGTGCTCGGCGGCGGTGCGGTCGGCACCACGTACTACGGCTACACGATCTACCAGAATCGTTTCGGTCCGGCGCCGGACTACAAGGGCGACGGCATCGACGAGACGGTGACCGTGGAGATTCCCAAGGGCGCGGGCGGCTACGACATCGGCCGCGCCCTGAAGGCGGCGGGCGTCGTCAAGAGCGTCGACGCCTTCGTCGCCGCGCAGACCCGCAACCCCAGGGGGAAGCAGATCCAGGCGGGCGCCTATCTGCTGAGGAAGAAGATGTCCGCGGCCAGCGCGGTCGCGATGATGCTCGACCCGAAGAGCCAGAGCAACGTCCTGGTGAAGCCGGGCCAGCGCAACGTCCAGGTCTACGCCGACATCGACAAGCGGCTGGAGCTGCCCCCGGGCACCACGCGGAAGGTCGCCGCGGAGCAGTACAAGAACCTGGGCCTGCCGAGCTGGGCCAACAGCCACAGCCAGATCAAGGATCCGCTGGAGGGCTTCCTCCGCCCGGGCACCTACCCCGCGGCCAAGGGCATGAAGCCCGAGGCGGTCCTGAAGGAAATGGTCAAGCGGGCCAGCGAGAACTACAGCAAGTACAACCTCGCCGCGAAGGCGAAGGAACTGAACCTGAAGAACCCGCTCGAGCTCGTCACGGTCGCGAGCCTGGTCCAGGCCGAGGGCAAGACGCACGACGACTTCCGCAAGATGTCGGAAGTCATCTACAACCGTCTCAAGCCGACCAACACCGAGACCAACCAGCTGCTGCAGTTCGATTCGACCTTCAACTATCTGAAGGGCGAGAGCAACATCCACATCAGCGAAAGAGAGATCAACAGCAACAAGGACCCGTACAACACCTACACCAACAAGGGTCTGCCGCCCGGGCCGATCGGAAACCCCGGCGACGACGCCCTGAAGGCGGCGCTGGACCCGACCGACGACGGCTGGATCTACTTCGTGGCGACCGACGGCATGAACAAGACCGAGTTCGCCAAGACCTACGAGGAATTCCAGAAGCTCAAGGACAAGTTCAATGCCAACGCGGGCAACTGACGTCCACCGGGCCGCCGTGCTCGGCTCGCCGATCGCCCACTCGCTCTCCCCGGTGCTGCACCGGGCGGCGTACGAGGAACTGGGGCTCACCCACTGGTCGTACGAACGGTTCGAGGTCGACGAGGCGGGCCTGCCCGGGTTCATCGAGGGCCTGGGACCGGAGTGGGCGGGACTGTCCCTGACCATGCCGCTGAAGCGGGCGGTCATCCCGCTGCTCGACTCGATCAGCGACACGGCCGCCTCCGTCGAGGCGGTCAACACGGTGGTGTTCACCGAGGACGGCCGCCGAGTCGACCTGCTCGATGCCGTGCTCGCGCAGGGCGGCGACCATGCCGGGCACATCGGTGTTGTCCCCGATCCGGCGGCCGTCCTCGGTGAACACCAC
>NZ_MUME01000160.1 GCF_002155915.1 Streptomyces thermovulgaris
GCGAGGAACTGACCGCGCCACTCGCCCCACCCCACCCCGCGCAGCCTCCTGAGGCGCACACCACACGCACCGAACGACCACCCACCGGGATCGGCAGGATCCGGCGGGGCTACTGGTGCGAGTGCTGGACCGAAGCCATCAGAGGCGGCACGAAGGAGCCGGTGCTCCTGGCATCCTTCGACGCCTGCTCGGCAGCTCAAGCCGACCGGTGGGTCGCGGTCGCACTCCGGACCATCTCACCGGTGCTCGACGCAGACGCCCTGGACGCGGCCTGAGCGTGGCTGTACGAGGACCGCATCGCAACACGCCGAGCTCTGCTGCGACGCGAACCGTGCACCGTGACGCTCACGCACGCCAACACCCGTATCACCTGGGCGATCCGCCCAGTGCTCTTCCTCCTGCTCGCCCACCGCCAGGGAACCGGACTTCCCATGTGCGCCCACATCTTCAAACCCCACGCCATCAACTGAGTCACAACCTTCTCGCCTGGCTCGAGCCCCGGCGTCGCTCCGCTCCGCCGGCACACGCCCACGCATGGGCAGGGCCGGGACCATGGGACGGCTACTGCGAGTCCGCGGCACCGGTCAGAACAAGCCTCGGCCGGCTCCTGGAGGGGAGAGGGGCCGCTGCCGGGTGCAGGTCCGCGGTGGCGGGCGCGGAGAGCTGGTGATGGGTGCGGGCGGGAAGGACCGAGGGTGCCGAGCTAGCCGATGGCGGGACTGCGCCGCTCGACCAGGACGACATCGCGCCATACCCCGTGATGCCGACCGATGCGCTCGCGCGTGCCGATGATGCGGAAGCCCGTCTTTTGGTGCAGGGCAAGGCTGCTCGCGTTCTCCGGGAAGATGCCCGACTGGATCGTCCAGATGCCTGCCGCCTCAGTCGACTCGATGAGAGCGCGGAGCAGAGCCGAACCGACTCCCCGGCCGCGCGCGTCGGGATGCACATACACCGAGTGCTCGACGACACCGGCGTAGACGCACCGATCCGAGACCGGCACTGCGGCGACCCATCCGAGCACCGTGCCTGCCTCGTCGACGGCGACGTGCCGGTGATCAGGCAGCCTGCTCGTGTCGAACTGTTCCCAGGTGGGCGCGGCGGTTTCGAAGGTGGCGTTTCCTTCGTCGATGCCGAGTTGGTAGATCGTCAGGACCGCGTCGGCGTGCTCCGGAGCCATGGGCACGACATGAATTCCGGTGGGGGTACCCACGGCTATGCCTCCTGGGCGATCTCGTCGATGAGACAGCGTACGCGCTTTTCGATCTCGTCGCGGACAGGACGAACGGCGTCGACTTCCTGTCCGGCCGGGTCAGGGAGCTCCCAGTCGAGGTGGCGCTTGCCGGGGAAGACAGGACAGGTGTCGCCGCAGCCCATGGTGATGACTGTGCCGGAGGCCTGAACGGCTTCGACGGTGAGCACCTTGGGAACCTCGGCGGAGATGTCGATACCGGACTCTGCCATGGCTTCGACGACGGCCGGGTTGACGGCACCGGCGGGGACGGAGCCCGCGGAGCGGACCTGTACGCGGTCTCCCGCAAGGTGCGTGAGGAAGGCCGCGGCCATCTGGGATCGGCCGGCGTTGTGGACGCAGACGAACAGCACGGGCGGAACGGCGGCTGTCTCAGGCACGGGCGAGATCTTCACGCGACGCGGGGACGGCGGGAGCGGTGAAGCAGCGGCGGACGTGGAGCGCCGCATGAGCAAGGCCGATCAGTACCGGCACGTCGATGAGGGCACCGAAGACGGCGACGGCAACAGCCGGCTCGCAGTTCCTCCCGTCAGCGGTGGCAGTGCTCACGAGGCGGCTCCCGCCGGGGCGGTTCGGTCGGGCAGCGGCTTGCCCGCAGGCCGGGTCAGGATGTTCGCGAGCCGGTCGGTCGTCTCCGGGACCAGCCAGTAGTAGACCCATGTGCCGCGCCGCTCGCAGTCGATCAGACCGGCCTGTCGCAGCAGCTTGAGGTGATGCGAGATCGTCGGTTGAGACAGGTCGAAGGCCGGGGTCAGGTCACAGACACAGACCTCACCGCCAGCCCGCGAGGCGATCATGGACAGCAGGCGCAGGCGTACTGGGTCCCCCAGTGCCTTGAAGACCTTCGCCAGCTCAACGGCCTGGCCCTCGTCCAAAGGGGCCGTCAGCAGTCCCGGGCAGCAGGCGCCGACCCCATCGCCCTGACCCCGCACCACGAGCTCTTGATTCGACATTCTTCTATGTTGACAGACTTCGATTCAGGGCGCAATCTTGCATCGACGGACATCAATGCAACCTGTTGGGAGTCATACCATGTCCCGTGTCCAGCTCGCCCTGCGTGTCAGCGACCTGGAGGCGTCGATCGCCTTCTACTCGAAGCTGTTCGGCACCGAACCGGCCAAGCGGCGCGAGGGCTACGCCAACTTCGCCATCACCGAGCCCCCGCTCAAGCTTGTTCTCATCGAAGGTGAGCCGGGCCAGGAAACCCGCCTCGACCACCTGGGCGTCGAGGTCGAGTCGACCGAGCAGGTCAACGCGGCCGCCAGTCGGCTGAAGGAAGCCGGACTGGCCACCTTCGAGGAGAACAACACGTCCTGCTGCTACGCCCTTCAGGACAAGGTTTGGGTGCAGGGGCCGGGACAGGAGCCCTGGGAGGTCTACGTCGTGAAGGCCGACGCCGACACCCTCGGCAAGAGCGCCGCGCCCGACATCGCCGACGACGGCTGCTGCACCACCCGGACCACAGAACCGGCCTCGGGGTCGGCCGGCTGCAGCTGCGGGGCGTGACGAAGAGCGCTCGTCGCGGCTGAGTGCGTCGGCTGACCGCGGGTGCAGCACGGCATACACATGCCTGGCCGGTCGGCGCACCCACCGCCGTGGTCGATTTCCGTCGGCCGAGACTCAAACCCACCTGAAGCCGGCTCGGTCAGGAGGATGTCCGAGGCCAAGGAAGCCGTGACATTCGCGTGCCAGATCCTGCGGCAACCACGGGGAACAGCGGCTACCAAAGCGATGGGCGGGCCAAGAGTCGAGACGCTCCGCCACAAGTCAACAGGGCAACCTCAGCCGAAGCACTCAAGCTCCCCAAGCTGAGAGCGCGAGTTCGATTCTCGTCACCCGCTCTACGAAGAAAGCCCAGCTCAGAGACCTGGGTCCTGCTGTTTGCACGCACAAATCAGCCACCGCGCACCGGATCCGCGCCAGCAGCGCGCCGGATGCGCACCACCTCACCCGGGCCCCCGTCGGCGGGCCGCACCTCACATCCGCCGGCCGAGCCGCGGCTCCAGAAGCTCCAGGGCCTCCTCCCACCGGAAACGCTCCGCCCCGCCCCCCGGGCACGTAGGAGCCGATCATGACGTTCATCTCACCCAGCCCGTCCAGACTCCGCGCATAGGCGGGATGAGCCGCCTGGGCGGCGTTCAGACAGGGCAGAACAGCGACGGGAACACCCCGGCCGTACACCTCGCACAGAACGCCCAGGGCAAGGGCGTCGGAGTTGCCGGTGGACCTCGAATCGATGGAGTTTCATTGCGGTGCTTCGGGCGGAATCCTCCCTCCATGAAGACAACGGGGCGGGTCGTCAGGGAGCTGGTCTGCGCAGCCGTCGGGGTGTGGGTGGCCTCCGAGGCCGTGCCCTCGTTACGGATCGACGGCACCGTGGGCGAGCGGGCGGGGTCCGTGGCCCTTCTCGCCGTCCTGTTCACCGCCGTCGTCATGCTCGTGCCCATGCCGGTGAGGTGGATGCTCGGGCGAGCCGTGGCGCGCAATCAGCGCCGTATGGCGGAGGAGCCCGATGGGGACGCCTCCGAGTGGGAGTTCTTCGCTCCGATACGCAGGCACCTCGTCTACGCCGGGCTGAGCATGGTGCTGTCGGTCGTCGTCCTGACGGTGGTGGGGCCCCTGGGACTGTGGGCCGGGGTGGAGTTCGGTGCCGTGCTGGGGCTGGACGTCGAGCTCGACGGCGGGCTCAAGGCCCTTGTCACCGCCGGGCTCGTCGTCGCCGCCGTGCAGATGATGCTGCTGCTGGTGCTCGCCGTGCCGGTCAAGCGCCACCGTCCCGGGGCCCTGCGTTCGCTGAGCGGTTTCCTTCTGTGCTGGGCGGGTCTGGCGCTCGCGGCGGCATGGCTGGGCGGAGTGGAGGCGACGGATCCGCAGTGGCTGACGCTCGCCGTCATCGCCGCCCTGTTCGATCTGCGGTTCTCGCTGACCCTGACGCTGCCCGTGCCCGGAGTGGCGTCGCTGGTCCTCGTCTCGTTCAACGCGCTGGTGCTCTGGCTCATCGTGTGGCTCACCGGCCTGCTGCACATCGACGGCTTCTGGCCCCTGATCGGGACGACCGCACTGATGTGGGTGGCGGAATGGCCGAGCCGCCTCGCGAAGGCCGCCGCGGAAGCCCGGGCCAACCCGCCCCAGCCTCCGCACGACCCTTTCTGGCCGGACCATCACATACCGCAGACACCGCTGTACTGACCGGCACAAAGGCCGGACGCCGGCGTGCGGCGGCCCGCGAGAATCCCCGTCAGCCGAGAATCCCCCTCAGCGGCGGGCCCCGGAACGCTTCCCGGCGGAACGGGGCAGCTGCGCCCCCGTCGAACGCGCAATCGGCCCGTACGGGTGCCCGTACGAGCCGAAGAGCGGGTGCGCTCCGGCGCGTGCCGTCACAACGTGGCGATCCCCAGCACCAGCGGGACGGTCGACAGCAGCACCAGGCCGAAGGGCACAGGAACACCCTTGACGTCCTTGACGCGCAGGTGGGAGATCACGGCACCGATGAAGAAGAGCACCACGCCGATGGCGGCGGCGACGCCCAGCGGCCGGTAGAAGATGCCGATCAGCAGGCCCAGGGCACCGGCGAACTTCAGCAGCGCCAGCGGGGTGTACCAGCTGTCCGGCACACCGAGCCGGGTCAGGGTCTCCACGATGTCCTTGTCTCTGACCAGCATGCTGCGTCCGGAGAACACCAGCAGGAACGACACCAGGACGGCGAGCACGACGTACGCGATGAACATGACTTCTCCGGAGAGTGGTGGGCGGAGCGGGGACGGCGGGGACGACACGGGTGGGGCGGCCTGTGCCGGCGGTGTCGGCCGCCCCACCCCGTCCCGTGTCAGTCCCCGTGGTTGTACGGGGACTTGGCGCGGGCCTCGTGGAGCGCGGTGCCCCACCAGGCGAGCTCGTCGAGCATCACCTTGACGGCACCGCTCGTCCCCTCGGCGTCACGCGGCGTGCCGTCCTCGTCGAACGCCTCCCAGTAGAACGGGAAGGCCACACCGTCGCGGATGGTGACGGCGTGCATCTCGGCGAAGATCAGGCGCAGCTGCTCGACGGCGCGCAGGCCGCCGCTCTGGGCGCCGTAGGAGACGAAGCCGACCGGCTTGGCCCGCCACTCGGTGAAGTGCCAGTCGATGAGCGCCTTCAGGGAGGCCGGGAAGCTGTGGTTGTACTCGGGGGTCACCACGACGAACGCGTCGGCGGCGGCCAGCTTCGCGGAGAGCGGGAGCATCTCGGCCGGGCGCAGCTCCTCGGTCGCCATGGCGGGCGGTGTCGAGGGAAGGGACAGCGGCAGCTCCGTCTCGGCGAGATCGACGACCTCGACGTCGAAGGCGCTGTGCTCCTTGGCCAGCCTGGCGAACCAGTGCGCCACGACCTCGCCGAACCGGCCCTGGCGGACGCTTCCCAGGATGACGACGAGCTTCAGGGGGTCCGTGGACATGCTTGGTTGCTCCTTTGTTCCTCTGTTCCTCTCAGCGGGTGTTTCCCGGCGGTCGGCCACCGACGAGGAAACGGAATGAAAGAGATGAGGGAGATGAAAGGGATGTAGCGGTGCGGTCGCGGCTCACACGCCCGCCGGGGACGCGGCGTCGAGCCGCGCCAGTTCCTCGTCGCCGAGGACGATGCTCGCCGCGGCGACGTTCTCCTCCAGGTGGCGCAGCTGCTGTGTGCCGGGGATCGGAGTGACCGGGATGCCCCACACCCGGGCCCGGTGATGCACCCAGGCCAGCGCGATCTGACCGGGCCGTACACCGTGCCCGTCGGCGATGTCACGCAGGACTCCGGGCAGTTTCTCCCGGCCCGGAAACGTCCGGGAGAACTGTGCCGGCCGGTCGTCCGCGGCGCAGAGCAGTCCGCGTCCGTTCGGCGAGAAGGGCACCACGCCGACGCCGAGTTCGACGCAGACCGGCACCATCTTCTCGATGCGGCGGGCGCCCAGCGACCACTCCGACTGCACGGCGGAGACGGGGTGCACGGCGTGGGCGCGGCGCAGTTCCTCGCCGCTGACCTCGCTGAGCCCGATGTGACGCACCTTGCCCTCGGCGACCAGCTCGGCCATGGCGCCGACAGTCTCCTCCAGCGGCACGTTCGCCGGGGGCCGGGCCAGGTAGTAGAGGTCGATGACATCGGTGCCCAGGCGTTTCAGGCTGGCCTCGCAGGACGCCCGTACGAAGGGGGCGTCACCACGCACCCACCAGCTGTCGCCGGGACCGAAGACCACACCGAACCGGGTGCACAGCACAACCTCGTCACGGCGGCGGCCGATGGCCCGGCCGACGAGTTCCTCGTTGCGGCCCCGGCCGTACATGTCGGAGGTATCGATCAGCGTGACGCCGAGGTCCAGCGCGTGGTTGATGACGGCGGCGGCCTTGGACGGCTCCGTCGCCATGCCCGGTTCGGTCATCCGCATGCAGCCGAGTCCCTGGACGGGGACCACGAGACCGGTGCCGCCCATGGGCGTCGTCGGCAGACGCGTACGCATTCTCCGTCACTCCTGTTCTACGGCGGTGGCCCCGGCGGGCCGCTGTGCGTTCCGGGCGGCACTGCCGACAAGACGGTGGATCGCGAGGCCGGAGAGCAGGCACAGGATCGCCACCGTCCACAGAACGACGTGCCAGGCATGGGTGTACTGCTCGGCCAGGAAGGCGTGGGAGCCGCCGTCGAGGTCGCCCGCGGCCACCCGGCCGGCCCGTTCACGGCCGCCGACCTCGGACTGCATCAGAGTGATGAGGGCCGCGCCGAAGACCGCGAGGACCAGTGCGTTGGCGCCGCCCCGCGCGGTGTTGAGCAGGCCGGAGGCCATGCCGATGCGCTCGGGGGCCACATGCTCCATCGCCTGGGCGTCGACGAGTGCGGCGGCCAGGCCGTTGCCCACGCCGATCAGCAGCAGCGGGCCGATGAGCTGCACGGACCTGGAGTCCGGTGCGAGCACGGTCATCCAGGCGTTGCCGACCGCGATGAGGGTGATGGCCAGTGTGATCAGAAGCCGGGCGGACATGCCCTGGTTCACCAGTTTTCCGGCCAGCGGCGGGACCGCGAGCACCGGAAGGGTCATCGCCAGCATCAACGTGCCCGCGTCCCCGGCGGAGAAGGTGCCCGCGCCCTGGAGGTACGTGGGCAGGTAGACCAGTACGCCGACGGTGCCGAGGGCCGTGGTCAGGGCGGCGAGCAGCCAGCCCGTGAAGGGGCCGCCGCGCAGCAGCGCCAGCTCGAGGACCGGATGCGTGCTGCGCCGTTCCAGGACGACGAAGACCACGAACATGAGCAGGCCCGCACCCAGGAAGCCGAGCACCCTGGGGCTCGTCCAGCCGGCCGACGCCACCTGGTTGATGCCGTACATCAGGCCGACGATGCCGAGGACGAAGGCGACGGTCCCGGGAAGGTCGACCTTGGGCCGGTGCCCGGCGGCGGACTCCCGCAGGGCCGGTGTGCAGACCACCAGGAGCACGCTCGCCCCGGCGAAGACGCCGAACATCGCGCGCCAGCCGAGGGCGCTGACCAGCCAGCCCGCGAAGGTCGGGCCGAAGGCGAGACCGACGCCGACCGTGGTGCCGACCATGGCGAAGGCACGCGTGCGGGCGGGTCCTTCGAAGGTGCTGCCCAGGATGGCTCCGCCGCCGGCCATCACTCCGGCCGCGCCCACCCCGGACAGGGTCCGGGCCGCGTCCAGCACCAGCACATGCGGGGCGAACGCGGCGGCCGCCGTGCTGAGGGCGTAGAGCACGGCTCCGACGGCGAAGATCCGCCGTCGCCCGAAGAGATCACCGAGCGAGCCAGCGACGAGCATCAGGCAGGAGGCGGCCAGGAAGTAGCCGGTGACCACCCACTGCAGGGCACCGCCGCTGCCGCCCAGGTCGGCGGCGATACGCGGAAGCGCGATGCTCGTACCGGACATGGCCATCGGAACGATCAGGTAGCCGAGGAGCACGGACCCCAGGGTCAGCGCGGACCTGACGCGCCCCCCGGGCCCCGGAGGGGACCCGGCGCCTAACGGCACCCCTGCCCGGTTGAGCTTCTGCGATGCGCTCATGGGGGTAAAGTACAACGTGCATTGCAATGAGTAAAGTGGTCATTGCACCCGACGAGGAGGAGCCACGATGGCCAGGGCGGACAGCCGGCAGAACCGGCCGCACAAAGGGTTCCCGGAGAAGCGGCAGGCCATCCTGCAGGCCTCCCGGAAGGTCTTCGGCCGAGTCGGCTACCAGGGGGCGAGCATCGAAATGATCGCCACCGAGGCCCAGGTGTCCACCCGCACCATCTACAACCACTTCGAGAACAAGGAACAGCTCTTCACCACCGTGCTGATCGACAGCTCGGAGCAGGTGGCCGCCGCCCACGAGGCGATGATCGAACGTCATCTGGGCAACATGGTGAGCGCCGCCGACCTGGAGGCCTGCCTCGTCGGCCTCGCCAAGGACTGGGTACGGCCGCTCCCGGAGTTCGCCGACCACTTCGCGATCGTCGCCCGGATCAACGCCGAGGGCGAGAACTTCCCCGCCGACCTCCACGACGCCTGGCAGAAGGCCGGCCCCCTGCGCGTGCAGCGCACGCTCGCTGCGCGCATGGCCCGGCTCGCCGAGCGCGGGCTGCTGCACGTCCAGGACTCCGAACTCGCGGCGCAGCACTTCGTGGTGCTGGTCACCAACACCTGGGGCCGGGGCCGGGCAGGCGTGGACGCACTGTCCGAAGCCGACATCCACGAGATCGCGGCCGCCGGCGTCCACGCCTTCCTCCACGGCTATCTGCCCCGCGGCTGAACGGCCGGACCGGAACGGAGGACCGCACGGTTCCGTCCCGCCGCATCCCGTCGGATGCCGGCCGCTTGCTCAGTGGCCTGCGCCCGGGCCCTGCCCCGCGTTCCACACCAGGTCGAAGGTGAAGCGCCGGATCCGCCAGCCCGCCGGGGTGCGCACCGCCTCGGCCTCGTAGTGCCCGCCGATGTCGAAGTGCGCGGACGGCTCCTCCGGCTGCCGCACGTGCACCGCCATCAGGTGGGCACGCACGCGCGCCCGGTCCTCGTCGCCCTCCGGGTAGAGGTCGATCGTGTAGTTCGAGGCGAGGTGATGGGTCCGTTCGAAGGTGGTACGGGCCATCCGCTGGAAGGCCGCGAGCCCCTCGAAACCCTTGTACTCGCCGAAGGGGAAGGTGAGGTGGACGTCCTCGGTGAACACCGAGTCGAACCATGTGTCGCTGTGACGGGAGGCGTCCAGGTGATGGACGTACCGGTCGCACAGCTCGGTGATGCCGGCGCGGTCGCCGAGCACCCGCACCTGGGCGCGCAGGGCCGCCAGTTCGTCGCGTTCGTCGTGCCGGGCGGGTCCGTCGGGCGTGGTCATGCGTGCTCCTCTTTCCGAAGGGGTCGCGGTGCGGATACGGCGGTTCAGAGACCGGCGCCGCGCCAGCTGCGCGGGCCGGCGAACCCCGGGGCGCGCTCCGGGCGGCGCCAGCGGGCGACAGCGCGGTGCCGGCGGGACAGGTCGTCGGGCTCGGTGCCCACGGCCGCCGTGCGGGAGAGCAGGACCGCGGTGAGCGCGGCCAGCTCCTCGGGGGCGGGGCTGCCCTTCTCGACACGGAACAGCTGCTCGGGAGTGGTGTCGCCCTTCCGGCTCGTCGGGAGTGTCGGATTCATCGGTGCATCCCCCTGTCACTGCGGCGGGTTTCCGTGCTTGCGGCGGGGCAGGTCGGCGTCCTTGCCGGCCAGCATGGCGATGGCGCGGCAGAGCACCGAGCGGGTGTCACGAGGGTCGATCACGTCGTCGACCAGGCCGCGTTCGGCGGCGTAATAGGGGTGGATCAGCTCGGCGCGGTATTCCTCGATCTTCCGGCGGCGCATCGCCTCCGGGTCGTCGGCCGCGGCGATCTCCCGGCGGAAGACGACGTTGGCCGCGCCCTCGGCGCCCATCACCGCGATCTCGTTGGCCGGCCAGGCGAGCGCGATGTCCGCGCCGATCGAGCGGGAGTCCATCACGATGTACGCGCCGCCATAGGCCTTGCGCAGCACCACCGAGATCCGCGGGACGGTGGCGTTGCAGTAGGCGTACAGCAGCTTGGCGCCGCGCCGGATGATGCCGTTGTGCTCCTGCTCGACGCCCGGCAGGAAGCCCGGCACGTCGACCAGGGTGACCAGCGGGATGTTGAAGGAGTCGCAGAACTGCACGAACCGCGCCCCCTTCTCGCTGGCCTTGATGTCCAGCACCCCGGCCATCGAGGCGGGCTGGTTGGCGACGATGCCGACCACATGGCCGTCCAGCCGGGCCAGCGCGCAGACGATGTTGGTCGCCCAGGCGGCGTGGACCTCCATGTACTCGCCGTCGTCGACGATTTCCTCGATCACCGCGCGGACGTCGTACGAACGGTTGCCGTCCGGGGGGACCAGGTCGAGCAGCCTGTCCCCGGGGCGGTCCACCGGGTCGGTGCCCCGCAGGACGGGCGGCAGCTCCCGGTTGTTGGAGGGCAGCAGGGACAGCAGGTAGCGCACCTCGGCGAGGCAGGTCTCCTCGTCGTCGTAGACGAAGTGCGCGACGCCGGAGACGCCGCCGTGCACGTCCGCGCCGCCGAGCTCGTTCTGCGAGACCTGCTCGCCGGTGACGGCCTGGACCACGTCCGGGCCGGTGATGAACATCTGGGAGATGTCCCGTACGGCGAAGACGAAGTCCGTCAGCGCGGGTGAGTAGGCGGCGCCGCCCGCGCACGGGCCGAGCATGACCGAGATCTGCGGGATCACCCCGGAGGCCCTGGTGTTGCGCCGGAAGATGCCGCCGTAGCCGGCGAGCGCGGACACGCCCTCCTGGATGCGGGCGCCGGCCCCGTCGTTGAGCGAGACGAGCGGGGCGCCGGCGGACAGCGCCATGTCCATGAGCTTGTGGATCTTCTGGGCGTGCGCCTCGCCGAGCGCACCGCCGAAGATGCGGAAGTCATGGGCGTAGACGAAGACGGTGCGGCCGTCGACGGTGCCCCAGCCGGTCACCACCCCGTCCGTGTACGGCCGTTTGTTCTCCAGTCCGAAGCCGACGGCACGGTGCCGGCGCAGTGGTTCGATCTCCGTGAAACTGCCTTTGTCCAGCAGGAGTTCGATGCGTTCGCGGGCGGTCAGCCTGCCCTTGGCGTGCTGCCGTTCCGTCGCCTTCGGGTCGGGGCCCTGATGGGCCAGCTCCTTGATGCGGCCGAGTTCCTCGATCCGGCCGCGCATGCCGGTGCGGCCGGTCGCGGTGGTCTCCCCCATTGCTCTCCCCGTTCCTCGTTGTTTCTCCTTGTTCCTCGGCGTTTCCCGGCGTTCCTCGGCGTTCCTCGGCACCTCCGTGAACCGTGGTCATCGGGCCGGCACCGGCAGGACCATGCACAGGTCCGGTTCCGTGGTGCCGATCAGATCGGCGGCCTCCTGGGGTGTCAGGTGCGGGACGTCCGCCGGGAGTTCGCGGAGGGTGACGCGCTGGGCGGTCGTCGCCGCGAGGGCCACTGCGGCCGTGTGGCCGGGACAGCCGTGCAGGTCGGCCACCATCCAGCCGTCCGGTGCGCGGTGTCCTCCGGCACGGGCGTGCACACCGAGGTAGTCGGTGCCCACTCCGTGGCTCAGCCCCGTGCCGAGCCCCTTGAGGTACGCCTCCTTGCGGGTCCACAGCGCGCTGAACATCCTCGGCCGCTGGGCCTTTGGCGCCCGCAGCACCTCCTGTCGTTCCTCCGGGTGCAGCCTGGGCAGGCACAGCTCCACCGTCCGTGCGGCCGGCACGCGTTGCACGTCCACGCCGACCGCGGTTCCCGCCACGCCGTACAGGACGAGACCGTGGCTGTGAGACAGGGAGAAGTGCGGCGCCCCGGGCCGGCCGGCCAGGACGGGACGGCCGTGCGGTCCGCCGCAGCGGGGGCAGGGGGCCCTGCGCAGCGGGAGCAGCCCGGGGGCGATGCCGGTGTACGCCGACAGCAGACGGCGCAGTGCGATGTGCGCGTGCAGATAGCCCAGCCGGTCGGAGGGGTTCAGAAAGGCGGCGGCCCGGCGCCGTTCCTCCGCGTCGAGCTCGTCCACCGCCCGCGGTTCCGCGCCGTCCGCGGGCAGGCGCAGCGCCCACAGGTGCGCCTCTCCGTCCCTGAGGGAGAGCCGGGGACCGCGGAGGAGGGTGCGACCGCGACACCGGTTGGTCATGGGCCACCGCCTTCGCGCGGGGAACCCTCGAGGGTGCGGGTGCGTGTCTCGTCGGTCATGGCGGGCACCGGACGTCAGTGCCCGGCCGAGGCGCACTCGCGCAGGGCGAGGCACTCCTCCAGGAAGCCGAGCGCGCGCAGATGGTACGAGCGGGCGGCCCAGCCGAGGCTGATGTTGTGCCCGGCACCGGGCAGCCGGTCGACCACCACCCGCGGTGCCCCGCCGAACTCCTCGCGGAGTGCGGCGAGGGTGTCGTCATCGTGCCGCCACCACGCCTCGTGCTCGGCGAAGGTGAGCCGCACCGGGACACGGACCCGCGCGGCCAGCGACGCGAACGTCTCCGGCCAGCGCAACGCCTCCTCCCGCTCCCGTACGGGCATGGGGGCGACCAGCGCGCCGCTGCCCCGGAAGGTGCCCGGCGGGTAGAGGCGCAGCTTGCCCCAGGTGCGGGTCCAGTGCCCGTGACCGCGCTCGTTCGGCAGCTCCTCCGGCAGCACGGCGTACCGGTGCCCCAGACCGGAGATGTCCAGGCCGAGCAGGCCGCGCCCCGCGTCACGCGGGACACGGCCGTCGTCACGGGCCGCCGCGGCGAGGGCGAGTTTGCCGCCGTAGGAGTGGGCGAGCAGGAAGAGCCCGGCGCCGGTGTCGTGGCGGCGGACGAAGTCGTCCAGGGCGGCGTGCAGGCTGTCCGCCTGCTCGGCCAGGCACTGTCCCTCGGGCAGGGCGTCCGCGGAGGCCCCGTAGCCGGGCCGGTCCGGGGCGAGGACGGTGTAACCGAGCCGCGCGCCGAGGCGGAGCAGGGACTGCCCCGGGTGCGCCCGGCCGTCGAAGTAACCGGCGCTCATGCCGCCCCCGTGCAGGGCGACGACGGTGGCGCGCGGTGCGCCGTGCGCGGGCTGTGCGAGCAGCGCGGACAGGGTGAGACCCGCGGCGTCCAGGGTGATCCGGCGGACGCCGGGCGAGAGGGTCCCGGGCGTGAGGGCAGGGGTGGTGACGGTCATGCCTCTCCTCGGGGACGGCCCGCCACCGGCGGGACCGTCTCTCGTGAAGCGGCGCTACAGCTGTACGGCGCCGGCGTCGATGCAGGACAGAAGGGTCCGGGCCTGGACGTTGACGTAGTGCCCGTGGGCGGTCAGCGCTTTCAGCTGGCCCGGGGTGGCCCACTGGTAGCCGGGAGGCGGATCCAGCGGGGTCTGGGAGTCGTCGGTCTCGATGAAGAGGTAGCGGCTCTCGGCGTTGAGGAATCTGCCGCCCTCCTCCGAGTGGACCACCGCGTACCGCACCCGGCCGGCCGGAGGGTCCAGCGCCAGCTCCAGGAACGGCGGGCGGTCCTCGGGCGGCAGATGCCTCCAGTTGCCGGGGTTGGCCTGCACGGTGGGCGCGAGTTCCACGGTGTCCAGGAACCCGGCCTCCACCTTGGCGTGGACCAGCAGGTGCGGGATGCCGCCGATACGGCGGTACAGGAAGGCCGTCACACCGGTGCCGACGGGCTCGAGCAACGGCTGGTCCCAGCGGGAGACCTCCCGGTTGCCGGCCTCGACCCGGACGCCGACCACCCGGAAGTACCGGCCGTCGGTGTGCTCGACCACGTCCTCACCACGTGTCCAGCCCTCGACCTCGTCCAGCGGGATCCGCCGGATGTCCACGTCGTGCCGGGAGCGTTCGACCGTGAACCAGGACTGCAGCTCGGCGTCGGTGAGCAGCGCGCCCGGGAAGGAGTGGACCGGCGGGAAGCAGGCGATGACCGTACGGGCGTCCATGTTGACGAGGTTGTCGCGGCGCAGCAGCTCCCCGATCTGCCCCAGGGTGAGCCAGCAGAAGTCCTCGTCGGGGGGGGCCTCGGTGTCCTCGCCGACCTCGACGAGCATGTTCCGGTTGGCCTTGCGGTAGAACCACGAGCCGTGCTCGGACTGCAGCACGTCCGCGTGGACCTGTCCCCGCCGGGGTCCGGTGAAGTACTCGAGGTACTTCACCTTCGCGCCCCGGTGCACCGTGGAGTAGTTGCTCCGGGTCGCCTGCACGGTCGGGGACAGCTGGAGGACATTGCGGTTGCCGGGCTCCATCTTGGCCTGCATCAGGAAGTGCAGGACGCCGTCGAACTCCTTGGCGAGGATGCCGAGGATGCCGACCTCCGGCTGCCGGATGATGGGCTGCTGCCAGGAGCGCACCGGACCCTCGCCGAGGGTGACGGACAGTCCTTCGACACTGAAGAACCGCCCGGTGTGGTGCACCAGGTTGCCGGTGCCGTCGGCGAAGGACCAGCCGTCGAGCCTGCCGAGCGGGACCCGCTCCACCCGGAAGCGGTGGGCGCGGGCCCGCTGTGCGAGCCAGTCGTCGACGTCGGCGGTGCGCAGGTCGCGCCCGGCGCCGGTGGCGGCGGCCGAGCGGGCCAGCCGTGCGGCCAGGTCCTCGGCGACGCGCGGGCGCAGCACCGGGGCGGGCCGGAGCGAGGGTGCGGCGGACACGGTCACAACAGACTCTCCTCCCTGCCCTCGGCGCAGAACGCGACCGTGCGGCGCAGCGCCTCGTCCAGAGGCGTCTGCGGACGCCAGCCGGTGGCGGTGCGGAACGCCGAGGAGTCGACGGCGAAGCTGTGGAAGTCGCCCGGTTCGGCATGCGCGGGCGGCGGTACGGAGACCACGGGCACCGCGGACTTCCCGGTGTGCTCGGCGACCAGGGCGGCGATGGTGGTGAAGACCGCGCCGAGGGGTTCGCCCCGGCCGGTGCCGAGCAGCCAGCGCCGCCCGGCGAGCGCGTCCGCGTGGTCCACCGCGGCGGCGAAGGCGCGGGCCACGTCCTCGATGTAGAGCAGGTCGCGGCGGACCGTGCCGTCGTGCCACATGGTGATCGGCTCCCCGGCCAGGGCACGGCGCGTCATCAGGGTGACGACGCCCTTGTCGCGGGCGGTGGACTCGGGGGCGTAGCCGAAGACGGTGGGCAGCCGGATCGCCGCGCCGCGCAGCACGCCCTCGGCGTCGGCGGCCAGCAGCAGCCGTTCGGCCGCGAGTTTCTGCCGGTCGTACTCGCCCCTGGGCCGGTCGGTCTCGGTACCGTCGAGCACCTCCTTGTCCTGGGGGCCGGCCTGCGAGGCGGCACCCGCCCAGAGCACCCGTACGGGTGTGCCGCCCTCGGCGGCGCGGCGCTCGCGCAGGGTCTCCACGAGGTCGCGGAGCAGGCCGACGTTGACGCGTTCGGCGGCGGTGTCGCCTTTCTCGACGCGCCAGGTGGTGGCACCCGCGCTGTACAGCACGGTGTGGATCACCACATCGGCACCGGCGACCGCCTCGGCGACCGCACCGGGTGCCGTGAGGTCGGCGGTGTGCACCTCGATCTCTGCCCGGGCGTCCGGGGGGACGGGAGCGGGACGGCGCGAGACGGCCCTGATCCGCAGCGGACGGCGGGCGAGTTCCCGCAGCACGGCGGAGCCGACGAATCCGGTGGCACCGAGCAGTGTCACGAGCGGGGGGTTCACGGCCACAGCTGCGCCTCCACTTCCCGGCAGACCTCGTACGCGGGCAGCAGTCCCCGCTCCCGGGCCTCGGCGAGGGTGGGCGCGTCCAGGTCCCGCTGCGACTGGCGGACCCGCAGGCCCGCCGGGAGCGGCAGCCCGAGTTCGGGGTCGAGCGGGCTGACGGCGAGCTCGTTCTCGGGGACGTAGCCCTCGGACATCACGTAGACGACCATCGAGTCGTCCCGGAGGGACAGAAAGGCGTGGCCGACGCCGACCGGGATGTACAGGGCACGGCAGTCGTCGCCGCCGAGCCGGGTGGCCTCCCACCGGCCGAAGGTGGGCGAGCCCACCCGGAGGTCGACCAGGAAGTCCTGGACGCGGCCGTAGGGGCAGTAGACGTACTTGGCCCGGCCGGGTGGTGTGGCGGTGTAGTGGATGCCGCGCAGCACTCCGCGGGCGGAGAGGTTGTGGCTGATGTCCTTCACCGGGAACAGCGGCCGGCCGAGGGCCTCGGTGAACGCCGTCTCCTGATACGGGGAGGAGAACAGGCCGCGGTCGTCCCGGTGGACGGAGGGGGTGAACTCGTAGGCACCCTCGATGCCGAGCTTGTGCACCTGCACAGCGTTCACTCGCCTTTCTGCTTGATGCCGATGAAGAGGCCGTTGCCGGGGTACTCACCGGTGACGTACTCGACCGTGAGACCGGCCCCGGTGAAGGCGGCCTCGTACTGGGCCCTGCTGTAGAGGGCCATCACATGGGTGTCCGAGAAGTGCTGCACGCCCTGGCCGGGCCGGGCGACGAGGCAGTGCACGTCCATGCGGCCGGCGTCGCGCGTCTCGTGGGGGACGGTGCGGGAGACACGGGCGACGGTCATGCCGTTGTGGGCGACGACGCTGCCGTCGACGTACCCCGGCGTGAAGTTCTCCGGGAACCACCAGGGTTCGAGGACGACGACACCGCCGGGCACGAGGTGGCGGGCGAAGGACGCGAGCGTCCCGGCGAGTTCGTCCGTGCCGGTCAGGTTGCCGACGGCGGCGAAGAGACAGACGACCGCGTCGAACCGGCCGTCCAGCCGGAAGGAGCGCATGTCGCCCCGCTCGAGGGGGACGCCGGGCAGTCTGCGGCGCGCCGCCTCCAGCATGCCGTCGGACAGGCCGATGCCCCGCACCTCGGCGAACTCCTGCGCGAAGTGGACGAGATGGCCGCCGGTGCCGCAGCCGACGTCGAGCAGCGAGGCGGCGTTCGGGAACCGGAAGCGGATGTGCTCGGTCACCACGGCCGACTCGGCGCGGTAGTCCTTGCCGCGCCCGCGGTAGATGGCGTCGTAGACATCGCCGAGGTCGTAGATGCCGGTCGTCCCGGATGCCGCCCCCGACGCCTCAGACACGCGCCAGCACCTCCCGCAGTGCCTCGATGACCTTGTCCTGGAGCCACTCGGGGAGGGAGGGGTACATCGGCAGGGAGAAGATCTCGTCCGCCAGCTTCTCGGTGACCGGCAAGGAGCCCTTGGTCCAGCCGAAGTGGGCGAAGCCGGACATGGTGTGCACCGGCCACGGATAGCTGATGTTGAGGTGGATGTCGTAGGCCTTGAGGGCCTCGATGATCGCGTCGCGCCGGGGGTGGCGCACGACGTACACGTAGTAGACGTGGGTGTTGCCCGGGTTGGTGGTGGGCAGCTGCAGTCCGCCCGGGCCGGTGACATCGGCGAGCCGCTCCTCGTAGCGGCGGGCGACGGCGTTGCGGCCGGCGATGTAGGCGTCGAGCCGGGTGAGCTTGCGGCGCAGGATCTCCGCCTGCACCTCGTCCAGGCGTGAGTTGTGCCCCGGCGAGCGCACCACGTAGTAGACCTTGTCCATGCCGTAGTAGCGCAGCTGCTTCATGGCCCGGTCGGTCTCCTCGTCGGCGGTGATGACCGCGCCGCCGTCGCCGTAGGCGCCGAGGACCTTGGTGGGGTAGAAGGAGAAGGCCGCCGCGTCGCCCATGGTGCCGGTGAGACGGCCGTGGTGGCGGGCGCCGTGCGACTGGGCGCAGTCCTCGAGGATCTTCAGACCGTGCTTGTCGGCGATGCGCCGAAGCGGCTCCATGTCGACGCTCTGGCCGTAGAGGTGGACCGGCAGCAGCACCTTGGTCCGGGGTGTGACGGCCGCCTCGACCTGGTCGGTGTCCATGAGGAAGTCCTTTTCGCGGACGTCCACGAACACCGGTGTGGCCCCGGTGCCGACGATGGCGACCACGGTGGGCGCGGCGGTGTTGGAGACCGTGATGACCTCGTCGCCGGGGCCGACGCCCAGCGCTTCCAGGGCGAGCTTGAGCGCGTTGGTGCCGTTGTCGACGCCGGTGGCGTACGGCAGCCCGTGGTAGGCGGCGAACTCCGCCTCGAAGCCCTTGACGCTCTCCCCCAGCACCAGCTGGCCGGACTCGAACACCTTCTGAACGGCGTCCAGGATGTCGTCCTTCTCGACGGCGTACTCCGGCAGATAGTCCCAGACTCGGGTGGTCACGCGATCGCCTCCTGCTTGACGTTGCTCGGGGTTCGGTCGGGGGTCAGGCCGGGCCGGATCTCACGGGCGACGGCCGGGCCGTAGGCGGCCTCGACGCGCCGGAGCAGACCGGCCGGGGTCAGCGAGTGGCCGTCGCCTGCTGTGCCGCGGGGCCGAACCAGCGCTCCAGGGCGGCCGTGACCCGCTCCCCGTCGGCCGAGGTCCAGGCGACATAGCCGTCGGGCCGTACGAGGACGGCGGCGGCGCCGGCGAAGGGGTCGGTGCGGGTCTCCGTCTCGTCGAGGGACGCGGTCACGGTGACCACGCGGTCCTTCCAGCCCTCGGCGTCGCGGCGGAGCTCCGTGTCGTCGGCGAGGTCGAGCAGCACGCCCTGCGCCTGGTGCAGCAGTCCGGCCGTGGTGGTCGCCGCGCCGGCGGCGGTGCGCAGCATCCGGGGCGGCAGCCGGCGGCCCAGCAGGGGATGGGTCCCGGGGCCGAGGTCGTAGCGGATGTCGAGATGGCTGACCGAGCCGGCCAGATGCCGCTTGACGTCGTCGTAGGCGATGAGTTCGGTGAGCAGTGCGCGCAGGGGGTCGGCCTCCTCGCCGCCGAGGAAGATCATGCCCTGGGCGCGGGTGTTGTTCAGCAGCCGCTCGCCGACCGGATGGCGCTCGGCGTGATAGGTGTCGAGCAGGCCCTTTGGTGCCCAGCCGGTCACCTCGGCGGCCAGCTTCCATCCCAGGTTGACCGCGTCCTGCACTCCGGTGCTCAGGCCCTGCCCGCCGGCCGGGAGGTGGATGTGCGCGGCGTCGCCGGCGAGCAGCACCCGCCCGCGCCGGTACTCGGTGACCTGGCGGGTGGCGTCGGTGAAGGAGCTGACCCACTCGGCGCTGCCGTGCGAGATGTCCTCGCCGGTGATGCGCTGCCAGGCCGCGGCGACCTCCTCGAAGGTGACGGTCTCGTCGCGGTCGCGGGCCGGGGTGCCGTGCGGGCAGACGATGATGCGGTCCACGCCCTCGGCGAGCGGGGCGGCCATCACCATGCCGTTCGGCAGTTTCTCCCCGAGGAAACGCGGCTTCAGGCCGCAGCCGCGGACATCGGCGAGATACATGGTCCGGGTGGCGGGGGTGCCCGGGAAGTCGAACCCGGCGGCCTTGCGGACCGTGCTGTGCCCGCCGTCGCAGCCGACCAGGTAGGCGGCGGTCAGCCGCCGCTCGCCCTGCGGGGTGGCGACGGTGACCTCGACGCGGTCCCCGTGGTCGGTCACGGCGCGCATGTCCCAGCCGCGCCGGATGTCCGCGCCCAGCTCCGTGGCCCACTGCTCCAGGACGGCCTCGGTCTGCGACTGGGGTATGCCGCGGGCGCCGAAGTGGGCGTCCTCCAGCACGGTGTAGTCGAACTGCACGCCGCCAAAGTGGCCGAGCGGGCTGCTCTCCAGGTCGCCGAACCTCGGCAGCAGGCCCCGCTGGTCGAAGGACTCCATGGCGCGGGCGGTGAAGCCCAGGCCACGCGACTGTCCCGTGGGCCGCTCGAGGCGCTCCGCCACGACGACCCGCGCTCCGCCGAGACGGAGTTCACCGGCCAGCATCAGTCCGGTGGGCCCGGCACCAACGATGATCACGTCCGTGTCCACGAACGTCCCCTCCTGTCTGCTCGGTGTGTGCGCGCTGCGCGGTGACGAGGCGCCGGGCACCACGTCCGCCTGCTGCGAGCTGCGCTGCGGCGAGGCGTCGGCCCCCGTCCGTCCGCTGTCCGCCGCCGTGTGACGAGGCGTCAGACGGCGGCCGTCGCGTGCGTGGTGCGAACGGCCCGCCACCACTGCGGGTTGTCCCGGTACCAGGCGACGGTCCCGGCCAGTCCGTCGTCGAAGGCGATGCGCGGTGACCAGCCGAGTTCCTCGCGGATCTTGGTGTCGTCGAGGGAGTACCGCAGGTCGTGTCCCTTGCGGTCGGCGACGTGCCGGATCATCGAGCGGTCGGCTCCGCACAGCCGCAGGATCCGCTCGGTCAGTTCCAGGTTGGTCAGCTCGGTGCCGCCGCCCACGTTGTAGATCTCGCCGGCCCCGCCCCGCATCAGCACCCGGTGGACGGCCCGGCAGTGGTCGTCGACGTGCAGCCACTCGCGCCGGTTCTGTCCGTCGCCGTAGACCTGAACCGGAAGTCCCTGAAGGAGGTTGGTGACGAACAGCGGGATCAGTTTCTCGGGGTGCTGATACGGGCCGTAGTTGTTGGAGCAGCGGGTCACCGAGACGTCGAGGCCGTGGGTGCGCCAGTAGGAACGCGCGACGAGGTCGGAGCCCGCCTTGGACGCCGCGTACGGGGAGTTGGGCAGCAGCGGCCACTCCTCGGTCCAGGAGCCCTCGTCGATCGAGCCGTACACCTCGTCGGTGGAGACGTGCACGACGCGCTCCACGCCGGTGGCCAGCGCCGCGTCCAGGACGGTCTGCGTGCCGAGCACATTGGTGCGGACGAACTCGGCGGCTCCGGTGATGGAGCGGTCGACGTGGGACTCCGCGGCGAAGTGCACGACGGCGTCGTGTCCCGGCAGCAGGTCGAGCAGCTGCGCCCGGTCGCAGACGTCCCCGTGGACGAACGTCAGCCGCGGGTGCTCGGCGGGCAGGTTGGCGCGGTTGCCGGCGTAGGTCAGCTTGTCCAGGACCGTCACGCCGATGCCCCGCGTCCCCTCGTACTCCTCCGCGAGCAGGGAGCGCACGTAGTGGGAGCCGATGAACCCGGCGCCCCCGGTCACCAGCACCCTCATGACGCGGCCCCCAGCAGTCCGGGGAGCCGGCCGACGACCTCGGCGGGCGTCGGCATGGCCCGCATCTCCGCCGCCACCTCCTGGCTCGCCGACCGGTAGCGCGGCTCGCCCAGCAGCTCGCGCAGCGCGGCCGCGACGTCGGCGCCGGTGGCCTTGGGGCCCTCCAGCATCAGACCGGCGCCGCGGGCCACCGGCACCTGGGCGTTGGCCCAGCCGTCGTCGTGCGCCATGGGCACCCCGAGCTGGGGCACACCGGCGTCGAAGGCGGCGTACATGGTGCCCATGCCGCCGTGGTGCACGATCGCGTCGCAGGTGGTGAGCAGGGCCCGCAGCGGTATCCAGTCGACGGTGCGCACATGGCCGGGCAGCGGCGAGGGCAGGGCGGTCAGTTCGGCGCCGCTGGTGGTGAGCACCACCTCGACGTTCAGTTCCTCGGTGCCCTTGATGATGTCGCGCAGCCCCGCGCCGTCGCTGTAGAAGGAGCGCAGCGAGCCGAGCGTGACGGCGACCCTGGGCCGCTCGCCGCGCCGCATCGCCCAGTCGGGCAGCTGTGCGCCGCCCGTGTAGGGGACGTACCGCATCGGCAGCGTGTGAGCGGCGCCGCCCTGGTGCGGAGCGTCCTGGTGGATGGTCTCCAGGGAGGCCGGGCTCAGGTCGATCTCCACCTCGGCCTCGTCCAGGGCGGTGACACCGAGGCGCTCGGCGACCGGGGCGAGGCGGTGCAGCGCGGGACGGAAGGTGGGACGCCGGGTACCGATGCCGTGCAGGACGGCGGGGATGCCGGCGGCGCGGGCGGCGAGCAGCCCGGCCACGGCGGGCGGCGGATAGACGACAGCATCCGCGTTCCAGGTCCTGACGGCCTCGACCAGACCGTCGATCATGCCGGTGGCGACCTCGGCGAAGACCCCGGCGACGTGCTCGATCACCTCGCCGGGGGTGAGGTTCCAGCTCACGTCGGTCTCGGCGAACCGGCGGACCAGGGCCTCGTACGGCCTCAAGGACCGGCCGTCGTCGGTGGCGACGGTGTGCAGCCCGGCCGAAGCCGCGGTGGTCAGCGCGGGGCCGCCGGCCGCGACGAGCACCTCGTGGCCGGCGGCGAGGGCGGCGTGGGCCAGCGGCACCAGGGGCAGCATGTGCGAGGCCCCCGGAATGGTGGTGAACAGGTAGCGCATGGCTGTGCTTCTCCGGTCCTGGTCCGTGGGAAGGTTCCGTGGCGGGTCAGTTCGCCGCGGAGCGCGAGTGCCACACGCGGAAGGTGTTCGCCCAGCGCCCCGTGGACAGGGAGCGGGCGCGCTCCCGGCCCTTTCGGACGTCGAGCGGCCGCTGCTCCTCGGGAAGCGTGTGGAAGGCGTCGTAGGTCTCCTTGCTGTCCCACTGCGCGTAGTTGACGACGGCCGTGCCGTCGAGGGAGCGGAAGTAGGCGTGGGAGCGGTAGCCGGGAACCGTCAGCAGCCAGTCGTCGGGCTTGGCGAGGGTGTCGACGAGGGCCTTCTGGTTCTCCGGCGCGCAGCGCAGCACGAAGATCACGGTGTAGTCGTCGCGCTTCGGGGAGATCTCGGTGACGCCCCCGAGCGAGGGGTGCCGCTGGGCGAAGACCAGCTCGGTCTGGATGAGCTGCACATTGGTGGCGAGCCGGTGGAACTCCGGCACGGTCTTCGTCCTGAACTCCTTGCCGGCGTAGCGCGCCTTGAGGTCCTCGGCGCTGCGCCACTGAATGTAGTTGGCGGTGCCGGGATTGTCCTGTCCGGCGTGCACGGTGGAGGAGATCCAGCCAGGGTAGTCGGCGTTGTCGACGATGTTCCGCATCGCCTCCAGCACCTGGTTCTGCTTTTCCCGGTCGGCGGTGTCGAAGAGGTTGAACAGGGTCATGTAGCCGTCGTCGGGCGAAATGAAGGGCATGATTCTCCGCAGTTCGAGGGTGGACACTCTCAGCCGGCCGCCGATATCTCCATGACATAACGACCGTACGAGGAATTCGCGAGCTTCTTTCCGAGCCGGTGGCAGGCCTCTCGGTCGATGAACCCCATGCGCCAGGCGATTTCCTCGAGGCAGGCGATGCGCACGCCCTGCCGGTGCTCCAGGATCTGCACGTACTGGCCGGCCTCGGTGAGGGCGTCGTGGGTGCCTGTGTCCAGCCAGGCGAAGCCTCGCCCGAGGGAGATCAGCTTCGCCTTGCCCCGCTTCAGGTACACCCGGTTGATGTCGGTGATCTCCAGCTCGCCCCGCGCGGAGGGGCGCAGGTTCTTGGCGATGTCGACGACGTCGTTGTCGTAGAAGTACAGCCCGGTGATGGCCAGGTTGGACCTGGGCCGGGCCGGCTTCTCCTCCAGCGAGACCAGGTTGCCCTCGGCGTCCACCTCGCCGACTCCGTACCGCTCGGGATCGCGCACGGGGTAGCCGAACAGCACGCAGCCGTCGACGTCCTGGACCACCTCCTGGAGCAGGCCGCTGAAGCCGGGACCGTGGAAGATGTTGTCGCCGAGGACCAGGGCCACGGAGTCGTCGCCGATGTGGTCGGCGCCGATGATGAACGCGTCGGCGAGGCCGCGCGGTTCGTCCTGCTCCGCGTAGGTCAGGCGCAGTCCGTAGTCCGAGCCGTCGCCCAGCAGCCGCTGAAAACCACCCAGATCACGCGGCGCGGAAATGATCTGGATGTCAGTGATGCCTGCGAGCATCAGCACCGACAGTGGATAGTAAATCATCGGCTTGTCGTACACCGGGAGCAATTGCTTCGAAATTCCCAGGGTGATCGGGTGAAGCCTTGTCCCGTGGCCTCCGGCCAGAATGATTCCTTTCACTGTCCCTGCCTCCAGGCAATTCTGCTGGGTCGCGGTCGGGGGAACCAGTGACCAGCTTCTTCTGACATCCGGATGGATTCAAGGGCTGTCAGGTCAGAGCGACGTCAATTTCTGTCAGAATTTCTGCCGGAAATGGCAACCGAACGGCGGGCGGGGCCGAACCAGTTGTCGAGCGCGGTTTCCACGTCGTCTTCCCCGCCGGTCCAGGCGATGTATCCGTCCGGCCGTACGAGGAGGGCACGGGCGGCACCGAGCGGGCCGTCCCCCGCCGGGCGGGCGGCCACGGTGACGACCCGGTCGGCCCAGGGCCGCGCGGCGGTGCGCAGTCCGGCGTCGCCGGCCAGGTCGAGCAACAGGCCGCGCCCTGCGGTCCGCAGAAGCTCGGTGGTGCTCAACGGCCCGGCGGGACCGGTCAGTTCGGTGTACGGCAGCCGGGTGCCGAGCAGCGGGTCCACCAGGTCGGCGGCGCCGTAGCGGATGTCCAGGCCCGAGATCATCCCGGCCAGGTGGGTCCGCACCTCGGGCCGCGTGGCGATGAGCTCGGCGAGCAGCGTGCGCACCGGCTCCACCTCCGGGCCGCCGAGCAGCAGCAGGGCCTGGGCTCTGATGTTGGACAGGACCCTCCGGCCGACCGTGTGCCGCTCGGTGTGATAGGTGTCCAGCAGCCCCGCCGGAGCCCGGCCGCGCACCTCGGCGGCCAGTTTCCAGCCGAGGTTGACGGCGTCCTGCAGTCCCAGGTTGAGCGCCTGACCGCCGATGGGCATCTGCTGGTGGGCCGCGTCACCGGCGAACAGCACGGGGCCGCGGCGGTACTCGGCGAGCTGCCGGTTCGCGTCGCCGAAGGAGTTCACCCACAGCGGGGTGCCTCCGCTGACGTCCTCCCCGGTGACCCGCTTCCAGACCTGGGCGACCTCGGCGAACTCCGGCTCGGTGACGCGGGGGCCGGCGGCGGCGCCGAACTCGTGCACCATGATCCGGGTGATCCCGTCGGCCCGACGGGCGGCGATCGCGAGCCCCTTCTCCAGCCGCTGGAAACGGCGGTTCGGGATGTCGACCCCGGCCACGTCCGCACGCAACAGCTCCCGGCTCGCGTCCTGCCCCGGGAACTCGGCCCCGGTCAGCCGGCGCAGGGTGCTGTTCTCCCCGTCGCATCCGACCACGTACCGCGCCCGGATCCGCAGCGTCCGGCCGCCGGGCCCCGCCGCGACCGCCTCGACATGGTCCTCGGCGACCCGCACCGCCCGCAGGTCGTGCCCGCGCCGCAGATCCGCGCCGAGCCCGAGCGCCCACTCCTGGAGCAGCTCCTCGGTACGGGTCTGCGGCACCTTCCACTGCCCGGGCCAGGGGCTGGGCAGCGTCAGGTCGAGCGGCACCCCGCCGAAGTGCCCGCGCGGCTCGTCGGGCGGGGTGCCCAGGGCGTCCAGCAGTCCGCGGCTGTCGAAGAGCTCCATGGTGCGGGCGTGCAGCGTGGAGGCCCGCGACTCGGTGGTCGGGGCGCTCCGCCGCTCCAGTACGACCGTCCCGGCGCCGCCGAGGCGCAGCTCCCCGGCGAGCATCAGCCCCACGGGCCCCGCGCCGACGACGAGCACCTCGGTCTCCAGCAAGCGCGCGGCCATGGTCAACGCCTTTTCTCGGCGTAGTTCCTGGCGTGCTCCAGGGTGGCACGGCTGTTGGTGCTGAGCGCGCCCTGGACGTACTCACGCGCGTCCGCGACGGTGGCGTCCGCGCCGAGGATCTTCGGGATGCCGGCCGTGTTGAGGACCACGGTGTGCTGCGAGGTGGCGGCGACACCGGACCCGTCCTCGGTGAAGGTCCAGCAGCCCGTGTGCAGGGTCATCAGGGCGGGCAGGGTGACCTGCTTGTAGGCGATCCTGTGGTGCGGGAAGGTCACCCGGTACGACTTGGTGGTGTGCGTGGAGCCGTCCCTGGCGCGGGTGTCCATCTCCAGGACCTGCAGCCCCGGGGTGTCCTCCTCCAGCCGGACGCGGGCCACGTGCGGCAGCCGCTCGGCCCACAGCCCGGCCTCGTTGATGAAGTCGTAGACGTCCTTGGCGGAACCGTCGATCCGGACGGTGTCCTCGAAGGAGAAGGTGATCTCCTCGGAGGCGTGCGCGAGCTCGACGTTGGTCTTCAGCGCGGCCAGCTCGGAGCGCGAGTTGCGGTCGACGGCCTCGTCGATCCACTTCAGGCCCTCCGGGTCGTCGTCGATCGCGCGGTAGTCGTGCAGCAGCCTGATCCGGCAGGAGGTGCCGGACAGCGGCTCGATGATCCAGGTCCCGCCCATCGCGGCGACCGGTGGGGTGGACACCTCCTGGCGGAAGGTGATCCGCAGGTTCTCCGGGTCGAGGGTGCGGCGGGAGGTCCAGCTCTTGGCCTCGCCGTTGGCGGTGGCCCAGATCCGTATCCGCTCCTCGCCCTCGCCGCGCTCCAGGTGGTCGACGTAGATGGTGGGCGGGAAGATCCGCGGCCAGTTCTCCACCTCGGCGATCAGCCGGTAGACGGCGGCGGCGGGAGCGTCGGCGGTGATCTCGTGCTCGACCTGTCGGGTCGTCATGATGTCCTCTCCGGAGGGTCGGAAGGGGGTCAGAAGTTGCCCAGACCGCCGCAGACGTTCAGGGCCTGCGAGGTGATGGAGGCGGCGGTGTCGGAGACCAGGTAGCCGACCAGGCCGGCCACCTCCTCGGGGGTGGAGTAACGGCCGAGCGGGATCTTCGCCTGGAACTTCTCGAGGATCGCCTCCTCGGTGGTGTTGTAGGCGGCCGCGTAGCCCTGGCGGACCCGCTGGGCCATCGGGGTCTCGACATAGCCGGGGCAGACCGCGTTGACGGTGATGCCGGTCGGGGCGAGTTCGTTGCCGAGCGCCTTGGTGAAGCCGACGACGCCGTGCTTGGAGGCGGAGTACGGGGCGCCGAGGACGACACCCTGCTTGCCGGCCGTGGAGGCGATGTTGATGATGCGGCCGTAGCCCTTGTGACGCATGCCGCCGGTGTTCAGCACCTCACGGGTCACCCGGAAGACGCTGTTGAGGTTGGTGTCGATGACGTCGTCCCACAGCTCGTCGGCGATGTCGGCGGTGACTCCGCCGCCGCTGCGGCCCGCGTTGTTGACCAGCACATCAATGCTGCCGAAGCGGTCGACCGCCGCTTGCACGAAGGCCTTGACGCTCTCGACGGACCGTACGTCCACGGCGGTGCCGTCGACGTCCAGGCCCTTCTCGCGCAATTCCTTGACGGTGGACGCCACGTTCTCGGCGGTACGGGCGCCGATGAACACCTTGTGGTCCCGCTCGGCGAGAAGCCGGGCGACGGCGAGGCCGATGCCGCTGGTGGCTCCGGTGACGAGGGCGACCCGTTTCTGCTGCGCCATGTTGTCCTCTCCCATGGGGGTGCGGTGCGATGTCTGTCGGGGATGGCTGCCGGGAACGCAACGCGGTGACCACGGGGCGAGGCTCGGGGGCCCGCCCCGCGGTCATCGCCGGCTGCCGTGCCGCGGCCCGAAGCCGGGCGCCGAAGGCCGGCTCAGGCGGCGGCGCCCGCTCCGAGCAGGGCGTTGACGGCCGCTATCAGCGCACGCGGCGTCCGGGCGTCGGTCAGGACGTCGTCGTCGAGAGTGATCCCGAACTCCCGCTCGATCCGCCCACCCGTCTCCAGCAGTGCGAGCGACTCGTAACCGAGCTCCTCGAAGTCGGTGTCGAGGATGTCGCCGTCGAGATCGACGCTCTCGTCGGCCCCCGCGCCCTCGCGCAGGATCCGCTTGAGATCGTCCAGGGTGAATTCCTTGGTGGCCACGTTGAGTTGGTCCCTTCGTGTTCCGGGTATGCGTTCGATGCGGCATGAGCCGTGGGGTGGGTCCGCCCAGCCCGCGGCTCGGACGGCCGGCGCGGAGTCGAAGCCGCCTAGTCCGCGGCTCGGACGACCAGCGCGGAGTTGAAGCCGCCCTGACCGCGGGCCAGTACCAGTGCGGTGCGGATCTCGGCGGGACGGGGCTGGGCGGTGACCAGGTCCAGGCCGTATTCCGGCGAGGGCTCGGTGTTGACCGTGGGCGGGATCAGGCCGTCCGCCATGGCGAGGAACGCCGAGGCCAGGTCCAGCGGGGCGGCGCCGGAGTACAGGCGGCCGGTCATCGTCTTGGGCGCGGTGACCGGAACACCCCCCGGCCCGAAGACCGCGTTGATCGCGTCGGCCTCGGCCCGGTCGAGCTCCGGGATCGCGGCCGCGTCCGCGAAGACCACGTCGACCTCGCCGGGCCGCACCCCGGCGTCGGCGAGAGCGGTCTCCAGAGCCCTGCGCAACCCGGGCTCGCCCCCGCTGCCCGGCCGGGGGTCGATGGTCGCGCCGTAACCGGCGATCTCCCCGTAGACCTTCGCACCGCGTCTCCGCGCCGCCTCGGCGGCCTCCAGGACGAGAATCGCCCCGCCCTCGCCGGGCACATGGCCGCATGCCTCCGCGTCGAAGGGCAGGTACGCGCGTGCGGGCTCGTCACTGGTGCTCAGCCGGTTGCCCGCGAGCTGCGCCACCCATCCCCACGGGCAGACGGGCGCCTCCACCCCGCCGGACACGATCAGCGCGGTCCCCTTGCGGATCTGCCGTCTGGCCTGTGCGATCGCGTCCAGACCGCCGGCCTGGTCGCTGACGACGACACCGCTCGGCCCCTTCATCCCGTTGCGGATGGAGATCTGGCCGCTGTTGACGGCGTAGAACCAGGCGAAGGACTGGTAGGCGCTGACGTGCTGGCTGCCCAGGCTCCACAGCTTCTTCAGCTCGCCCTGGCCGAACTCGAACCCGCCGGAGTGGCTCGCGGTCACCACGCCCATGTCGAACTCGGGCAGCTCCGCGGGCGTCACCCCGGCGTCGGCGAGCGCCCAGTCCGCGGCCACCAGCGCGAGCTGGGTCATCCGGTCGGTCTGCGGCAGCAGCCGGTTCGGCAGATGATCCTCCGCGACGAAGCCCGGGATCTCACCGGCCAGCCGCGCCGGGTACGGGGACGGATCGAAGCGGGTGATCCGGCCGATGCCGCTCTTGCCGCTCTTGGTCGCCGCCCAGAAATCCTTGATTCCCAGTCCGTTGGGGGACACCACGCCGAGACCGGTCACCACTGCGGTCGTGCTCATGCCGCACTCCTCTCAGGCCGGGCGAGCACCATGGCGCTCTGGAAGCCACCGAACCCGCTGCCGACCGTGAGCACCGCGTCGGTGATCTGGTCGCGGGCCGTGAGCGGCACATAGTCGAGGTCGCACTCCGGGTCGGGGGTGTGCAGATTGGCCGTGGGCGGCACCACGTTGTGCTCCATCGCCAGGGCCGAGGCCGCGATCTCGATGGAGCCGATCGCGCCCAGCGAGTGCCCGACCATCGACTTGATGGAGCTGACCGGGGTCCGGTAGGCGTGCTCGCCCAGGCTCCGCTTGAAGGCCGCGGTCTCGTGCCGGTCGTTCTGCTTCGTGCCCGATCCGTGGGCGTTGATGTAGTCGATCTCCTCCGGGTTCATCCGTGCCTCGTCCAGCGCGACCCGGATCGCCTCGGCCATCTCCGCGCCGTCCGGCCGCAGCCCCGTCATGTGGTACGCGTTGCTGCGTGTGGCGTATCCCGCGATCTCCGCGTAGATGTGCGCGCCGCGCCGCCGGGCGCTGCCCAGCTCCTCCAGGACGAACACCGCCGCTCCCTCGCCCAGGACGAAGCCGTTGCGCGTGCCGTCGAAGGGGCGGGAGGCGCACTCCGGCCTGTCGTGCCGCGGCGTGGTCGCCTTGATCGCGTCGAAGCAGGCCATCGTGATCGGTGAGATCGGGGCGTCCGAGGCCCCCGCGACCATCACGTCGACGGAGCCCTCCCGGATCAGCTCCACCGCGTAGCCGACCGCGTCGATGCCCGAGGTGCAGCCGGTGGACACCACCGTGCTCGGCCCCTGGGCGCCGACCGCCCAGGCCACCTCGGCCGTGAACGAGCTCGGCACCAGGTAGTTGTAGAGGTGCGGAACCGCGTACGTGTGGTCGACCAGATCCAGCCGACCGCCGTCGCTGACGATCCGGTACTCCTGGTCGAGTCCCATCGTGGCGCCGACGGCACTGCCGATGGTGACCCCTACCCGGTACGGGTCGTACTCCTCCAGCTCGATACCGCTGTCGGCGACCGCACCGCGCGCCGCGACCACGGCGAACTGCGCGGCGCGATCCATGCGGCGGACCTCCTGCGGGCTCAGTCCGTGTTCCTCGGGGTCGAAGTCGATCTCCGCGGCCACCCGGGAACGGAACGGGGAGGGGTCGAAAAAGGTGATCCCACGGGTCGCCGTCCGGCCCTCGCTCAGCAGGCTCCAGAAGTTCTTGGTACCGATGCCGCCAGGGGCCAGTACCTCCATCCCCGTGATGACGACGCGCCGGCCCGTCACGCGGACGCCTCCCAGTGGTAGAAGCGGACCGCCATGGCATCGGCCGGCGAACGCCAGGTCGCCGGGTCGTAGGCCTGGATGAACGGCTTGAGGTCATTGCTGATCTGGATGAACCGCGGATCGTTCTTCGCCTGCTCGATCAGCTCGCCGCCGTTGTCCGAGTCGAAGTCCTGAAGATGGAAATAAAGCCCCCGGTACGAGAACAGCTGACGACGCCGAGTACCCATGCGGTGCGGCATGTCGCCGGCGTCGAACTCCGCGAACAATTTCGCCACGTCGCCGCTGGAACCAGGATCCATCCTGGCCACGATCAAAGTGCTGTGCATGCGTCTCTCCTCCACGACAGAGTTTTCCGGTAATTCCACACGGCGACCGGACGAATTCACAACGAAGACTCCCGGAAGAGTCCGAGAAGCACGGGAAAGGGGATCCGGAAACCAGGTTCTTAGCTTCTCCAGCCGTTTTCAAGGGAGTTCAGGTCATACGAATGTCAAACCTGGTCAGAATCTGGTACGAGAAATACGCGGGAGTGTCTGTCAGTTCTTGATGTCGCAGATGGGGGCG
>NZ_MUME01000161.1 GCF_002155915.1 Streptomyces thermovulgaris
CCGATACTCAAACTGCGACCGACCCCACACCGCCGTCGCCGCCACATCCACCAACGACACCCCATCACCACAACCAGCCAGCCACTCCGCCCACCGACCAGCCTGCGCACGCAACGCCCCCACATCCCGACCAGAGACGACCAGAGGTATGGGGCCTTGCGGTGCTTCCCCGGACGCCTTGGCGTCCTCCCGCACCGGCGGCTCCTCCAGCACCACATGCGCATTGGTGCCCGACAGCCCGAACGAGGACACCCCCGCCCGACGCACCCGGCCCGCCTCACGCGGCCAGGGCTCGAGTTCGTCGACGACCCTGACCGGCAGGTCGTCCCAGGCGATGTTCGGATTCCGCGGTGAGCTGTGGAGCGTGGCGGGGAGTGCGTTCTTCCTGAAGGAGGCCAGCACCTTGCAGACGCCTGCGACGCCGGCCGCCGACTCCAGGTGTCCGATGACACTCTTCGCCGTGCCGAGTGCGAGTTCCCGTCCGGGCTCGCGCCCTTCCCCGTACACGGCGGCCAGGGCCTGTACCTCGATCGGGTCGCCCAGCTTGGTGCCGGTGCCGTGGCACTCGACGTAGTCGATGTCGGTGGGTGCCAGTCCGGCCGAGTCGAGCGCGGCGCGGATGACCTTCTGCTGGGAGGAGCCGTTGGGTGCGGTGATGCCGTTGCTGGCGCCGTCGTGGTTGACGGCGGTGGCGCGGATGACGCCGAGGACGGTGCGGTTCTGTGCCAGGGCGTCGGACAGGCGCATCACGGCGAGCACGCCGACGCCCTCGCCCCGGCCGTAGCCGTCCGCGTCGGCGGAGAACGTCTTGCTGCGGCCGTCCGGCGCGAGTGCGCGCGAGCGGCTGAGCGCGACGAACGAGGCGGGGTCCGCGAGGACCTGCACACCGCCGGCGAGTGCCAGTTCGCACTCGCCGTTGCGCAGTGCCTCGCAGGCCAGGTGCAGGGCGACCAGCGAGGACGAGCAGGCGGTGTCGACGGAGAGCGCGGGGCCCTGAAGTCCCAGGTGGTAGGACAGGCGGCCGGCGTTGAAGCTGGGCAGGCTGCCGGTCAGTGTGTAGGTGTCCGCCGGGCCGCCCTGCCGGTGGCTGCTGTACTCGCCGACGCCCGCTCCCACGAACACCCCGGTGCGGGAGTCGTGCAGGTCGCGCGGCCGGATGCCGGCGTTCTCCAGGGCGTTCCAGGCCGCCTCCAGGAGCAGCCGGTGCTGCGGGTCCATCGGTTCGGCCTCGCGCGGCGAGATCCCGAAGAAGGCCGCGTCGAAGCCGGCCACGTCGCGGAGGAAGGAGGCGTGGCGGGTGTAGGTCTTGCCCTCGGCGTCCGGGTCGGCGTCGTAGTGGGCGTCGATGTCGAACCGGTCGGCGGGGACCGTGGTGACCGTGTCGCGGCCTTCGGCGAGGACGTCCCAGAGGCTGTCCAGGTCGTGGGCGTCGCCGGGCATGCGCAGGCCGACGCCGACCACGGCGAGGGGTTCGTCGGTGCCGCGGCGTGCGGTGGACGCGGTGGGCGCGGGGTCCGGCCCGGCCGGTGCGGGGGCCAGCTCGCCGAGCAGCCAGCGGGTGGCTGCGGCCAGGTTGGGGTGGTCGAAGACGAGGGTCTTGGGCGTGGTGACCCCGGTGCGTCGCTGGATGCGGACGCTGAGGTCGACGGCCATCATCGAGTCGAATCCGAGGTCCTTGAAGCCGCGTTCCGGGTCGAGGGTTCCGGGGTCCTTGACTCCGAGCACCGCGGCGGTCTCGGCCGCCAGCAGGCGGCGCACGTGGTCCTCGCGGGCGTCCTCGGGGAGTTCGAGCAGGGTGGTGTGCAGGGATGTGTCCGGTTCGGCGGCCGTGGTGCGGGCCTCGGGGATCTCCCGCAGGAAGGGGCGGTTTCGGCCCTCGGTGTAGGAGGGGGCCGCGTCGGTCCAGTCGATGTCGGCGACCACCGTGGTGCGGCCGTGGGCGAGCACGGTGTCGAGGGCGTCCAGGGCCTGTTCGGCGGGCATGGGGGCGAGGCCGATGCGGCGCAGCTGGTTCTCGGCTGCCCCGTGGGTCATGCCTCCGTCGGCCCACGGTCCCCAGGCGATGGAGACGGCGGGCAGGCCCTCGGCCCTGCGCCGTGCGGCCAGGGCGTCCAGGGCCGCGTTCGCCGCGGCGTAGTTGGCCTGGCCGACGTTGCCGAGGACGCCGATGGCCGACGAGTACAGCACGAACGCGTCAAGGTCGCGGTCGCGGGTGAGTTCGTGCAGGTGGATGGCCGCGGCGAGCTTGGGTGCGACGGCGGTGGCCAGGGCCTCGGCGTCCATGCGGCCGAGCAGGCGGTCGTCGAGGACGCCGGCGGTGTGGAACACGGAGCGCAGCGGGGTCTCGTCGCGGTCGAGCGAGGCGAGGAGTTCCGCCAGTTGCCGGCGGTCGGTCACGTCGCAGGCGGCGAGGGTGACGCGGGTACCGGCGGTTTCGAGTTCGGCGGCCAGTTCGGCGGCGCCGTCGGCGGCGGGGCCGCGCCGGGAGGCGAGCACCAGGTGTTCGGCGCCGCGTGCGGCGAGGCGGCGGGCGAGGTGTGCGGCGAGGGCGCCGCTGCCCCCGGTGATCAGTACGGTGCCGCGGGGTGTCCAGGGTCCGGCCGCGGGGGTGACCTCGGCCCGGCGGAGCCGGCGGACGAGGCGTCCTGTGGGGCGCACCGCCACGTGTTCCTCGGCGTCGGGGGTGCCGTGGGCGGCGAGGGTGGCCAGGAGCTGGCGGACGACTGCGGTGTCGAGGGGGTCGGGGGTGCCGTCGGAGCCGGTCTGCGGGCCGTCGGGGGCGGCGGGCAGGTCGACGAGTCCGCCCCAGCGGTCGGCGTGCTCGAGGGCGACGGCGTGTCCGAGGCCCCAGACGAGGGCCTGGGCGGGGGCGGGGGCGGCGTCCGTCGTGCGGGCGGCGACGGCGCCCTGGGTGATGAACCACAGCGGGGCCCGTACCTTCGCGTCCGACAGGGCCTGCACCAGGGCCAGGCTCTGGACGGCGCCGGTGCTCACGGCGGGGTGGTCGGGGTGCGGGGCGGTGTCCAGGGCGGTGAGGGAGAGCACTCCGCCGAGGGCCTCGTCGCCGAGTGCCGCGGTGAGGTCGCCGATCAGGGCGGCGCTGGTGGCGCGGTCGTCGGGGGACAGGATGTGCACGGATGCGCCGGCGCCGGTCAGTTCCCCGGCGAGCCGCTCGGTGAGTTCTCCGGCCGCGGCGGGTGCGACGAGCAGCCAGTGGCCGTGCAGGGCCGGTGCGGTGCGGGGTGGGGCGGACGGTTCCCAGGTCTCCTCGTAGCACCAGTCGGGGATGTCCCCGGCCCGGTCCTGCCGTGCGCGCCATTGGGCGAGGTGGGGCAGGAGTGCGGCGACGGCCGTGTCGTCGGCGGTGCCGAGGAGTTCGGCGACGCGTCCGGTCTCGCCGTTCGCGACGGCCTCCCACAGGGCGTCCTCGGCCTGCGAGCGTTCACGGGTCCCGGTGTGCTTCCGTGCCGGTTCGATCCAGTAGTGCTGCCGTTGGAAGGCGTAGGTGGGCAGGTCGGTGGGGGTGCCGTGGGGCAGGATGTGCTCCCAGGCCAGGTCCTGCCCGGCCGCATGCAGCGCTCCGACCGCCCGCATCACCGCCCGGACCTCGTCCACCGGCTCACCCGGGGACCGGCGGGTGTGCTGGGAGGCCACGAACACCGCCTCCCGCTCCACACACCCGGCCCCCAACGCCGACAACACCCCCGACGGACCGCACTCCAGATAACAGCCGACCCCCTCCCGCTCCAGCGTGCGCACCGCATCCAGAAAACGCACCGCATCACGCACCTGCCGACCCCAATACCCCGGATCGGCCAGCTGCCCGGCCGTCACCGGCTCACCGGTCACCGTCGACACCAGCATCACCTGCGGAGCACGGAAGGTGCACCCGGCAGCCACCCGCTCATACCGGGCCAGCATCGCATCCATGTGCGGCGAATGAAACGCATGCGACACCTCCAGCCGCCGCACCCGCCGCCCCACCCGGGCAAAACGGCCGGCCACCGCCCGCACCGCCTCCGCATCCCCACTGACCACCGTCTGCACCGGACCGTTCACCCCGGCCACCGACACCCGCCCCCCAACGGCTGCCAGAACCTCGGCAACCTCCTGCTGCGAGGCCTGCACCGACACCATCGCCCCGCCCGGCTCACACGCCTGCATCAACCGGCCACGCGCCGCCACCAGCCGCGCCGCATCCCCCAGATCCAGCACCCCCGCCACATGCGCAGCCGCCAGCTCACCGACCGAATGCCCCGCCACCGCATCCGGACGCAAACCCCACGACTGCCACAACCGGAACAACGCCACCTCCAGCGCGAACAACGCCGGCTGGGTGAACTCCGTCTGATGCACCAACCCCGCATCCACACCCCCCTCATCCGCAAACACCACCGCCGCCAACGGCAGCCGCAGATGCGGATCCAACGCCGCACACACCTCATCGAACGCCTGCCGGAACACCGGAAACGCCGCATACAACCGCCGCCCCATCCCGACACGCTGACTGCCCTGCCCGGCAAACAACACCGCCAGACCACCACCACCGGCCCGGCCCTCCACCACATCCGCATGCGCCCGCCCCCCAGCCAACGCACGCAACCCCTCAACCGCCTCCACAGTCGAGGCAGCCGTCACACACCCCCGATACTCAAACTGCACCCGACACCGCACCCCCGTCCACGCCACATCAACCAACGACACCCCATCACCACGACCAGCCAGCCACTCCGCC